>JBASLU010000001.1:0-8127 GCA_049656505.1 Saccharimonadales bacterium (SeqCode)
AATATTATTATCTCATAAAAAAGGTTTAAAAAACAAAACGACCCCGCCCCCGAAACAGTTCACAAGGCTGTATCAGGGTGCGGGGTTTTGACGATAGGAAGTCGAAGTCGACGGGGCACTTGCATACACGGAGGTTGTATGTAGTAGGCCACTCGGTAGAGCGCCGATCTAATACCCAATATGTGCTCGTTCGAAGCGAGCTACGACTATTCCTGCGTCGCGGTTGGGTGCGACCGTCGGTGCTGGTGACCCCTGTCGTAGATGAACGGCAGTGCTATGCTTCCGAGGGTTCAAGTTGCTCCTCCAAGCAACTGTCTAAGGCGACTTCCCATCGCCACTTGCACATCGACGAGGCTGGGTTTAGATCTGTGAGCCATCAGTCGGTGATGAGATATACGATACCAAATAAATATTATTGTGTCAAATTTATACGATTATTAATAAAAATAAAACACCTCTTCGCCTCCCACTTGCGCTTGATAAAAGCTTCAAGTGGGAGGACGAAGAGGTCTTGTGCAAAAGAGCTACTTGCTCTTGCTGTTGAGCGCTCTACGAGCGCGGTTCCCAACGGAGCCGGCTTGTCTAGCGGCTCTTTCAGCCATCTCAACGTCGCTTTTGGACGCTTTACCAGCGCCACTGGCTTCAGCTTCGATGTTTGCGATGGCCCGATCGTAGGCCTCTTTACTGCGGTCCTCGAAAAGACCCGACATTTTTCATCACCCCCTCCGGTGAAGTATTGAGGTCTGTCTAGACCGAAACAAACAGAGAGGCTATTTCGCCTCTATCTGTTTATATATTTTATATCAGTTTTATTTATTTTAGTCAATTATAATTCGTTATCTTTTATCAAATCTTCTTCAAATTTTAACAAGCCCTTGTATGTTTTTTCATAATTGGAAATATCTGGTAAATCAAGTGATAGAATACATTTCCAAACAGCCTTAATTAACTTTTTAAATTTATCAATATCTTCAGTTTCATATTCAACTGGGAGGATATTTATTAGCCCTTGTTTATCTGGCTCAACAAATTGCATAGCGCCCGATTGAACTTTTAAGTTATGATAATCGCGTGAACTTTCAATTAATAATTTATAGAACAATAATTGTTGCTTGTATTTATGTAATCTAATCCTGTCATCATCACTACTGGCTTTCCATTCTTTAAAAGATTTACCAGTTTTATAATCGACTATTTTAATTGTTTTATTAGTATTCTCAATCTCTACTAAATCTAATTTACCAGCTAACCTTACGCCATCTAAAACGGAATTTTGATTTGAAAAATTAAGCTCGGCTTTTTGATTATTAGAAAAACTAGCGTATTTTTGCTCAAAAAAAGCTCTTAAAACATCTCCGCCTCTATGTTTGAGTTTCTTTAAATCTTTTTCCAATAAATGCTCTTTTTCTATTTCGTTTTCAAAAAATCTTACTATGTCTTCAACCGGCTGTTTTTCGTTATATTTAGAAAAGAGATAATGAGCATGTTGCAATGTGCTGTGAATAGCAGTTCCAAAGCTAAGATTAGGGGGTTTAGCGGTTGGAAAGCGCAACAAATTATTAGCCATAAAAGCTTGGGGTCCGCCTTTCGTAATGTCTATAAATGTATTAAGATGGGTTGCGCTAAGTTTGTAATTTTCTAATACCGGCTTCAAAAGATTTTTCATATCACCGTTTTGTCCTTTTATTGTATCTTGGAGCCAATCAATCTTAGAGACTGAAATCATTTCATCTATATTCTCTAGTTCTTTAATTTTAAGCCTAGGCCATTTTGTATTAGCCAAAAATGAAACTGGTAAAGATTTTTTATTATTATCATTTGTTTGGCTATAAGTAATAAAAAGCTGATTTTTTGCTCGAGTTATTGCTACGTAGAATAGTCTTATTTTTTCATCATTAGTCTCGCCTGCTCTTTGTATCGGCAAATTTTCTGGATACTTAATTGTATTTCCTGGTTTTTTCGATGTTCGCCAGACATTTTCATTAGCATTTAAAATATATACAATTTCAAATTCCGAACCTTTTGCCTTGTGAGCCGTCATTAGGTTTATTGACTTTTCTGTTAATGGAGTCTGTCTAACGCTTTCAATACTAGTATTGGTTTTTCTACTCAAGTCGATAAATTTTACGAATGTGTCTAGTTTTGGCGTTTTATTCGGCTGATATTCTCTAATTTTATTCCTTATGGCCGTTAAAGCATCAAGATAGCCTAAATATTCAAAAGGATTTTCTCGTCTTTTTTCGTCTGAGAAATAATATTGATAAATTGGGCTAATAAATGGTAAGTCTTCTTTTTCTAATGTCTTAGGATTTCCGATGATTAAATCAAGCATTAATTCAAGAGGAGTGTTTTGTGCCAATGATGCCATATTAATAATCCAGCTATGTATTGTTTGAAAATCGGTATTGTTCTCCATCATTTCTAACCAACCTTTTCGTTGATTGTAGGCTTTTAAGCTCAAACGCCAAAGTTTTATCGGATCAATTGACCAAACTTTATGATTTAATATTTCCGGTAATAGCGCATTAGCGTCTTCGTGTCGATTATTATTTAAATAAACCAACATATTAGCAATTTGCTCAACTAAAATTATTAATTCTGAATCTAATACATCATCTTTTTTCTCATAACTAACAGGAATATTAAAATGATTAAAATATGGCAAAATAAGCTCAATATCTCTATGTCTTCTGGCGATTACAGTTATCTCTTTTGGTTTTATGCCATCTTCAATTTGTTTTTTAATATTTTTAGTAATCCAATATCTTTCTTCACTAGGCATATCTGCCTCATAAATGTAGGCACCGCCGCTATTTTTATTATTAACATTTAATTCTTTACTTAGTCCATCGACCGAATTTACTAGCCGATTTTCGATTTGATTAGCAATATCGCCAGATCCCTTTAAGACCTCGTCAATCGAACGATAATTTTCATTTAAAGTAACAATTTTGGTTTTTGGATAACTCGTTTTGAAATTAATAATATTACTAACATCGGCGCCTTGAAAACTAAAGATTGCCTGGTCATCGTCTCCGACTACCATAATATTAGGCAGTCCATTATTTACTTCGTTATCGGCAATATTATGCAAAATACGCATTTGGGCCATATTAGTATCTTGAAATTCATCAACTAATATGTATTGATATTTTTCCTGAAGATTAAATCTTAGATCGTCGTATCTTTCTAGACTATGAACAACGTTTAGTATCATATCATCATAATCGTATAATTCAGCTTCGGACATTTTTTGGATGTACTTATCATAAATTAGTAATAAATCACGTAATTTCTTTTGTGTTTTGTCAGATTTTAATGTCCATTTATTATAATTTTTTTCAAGCCAACTATTTCGCCAGGCGGTTATTGGAGTCGTTTTATTGATTTCTTTATATTTTTCGATTGCCGATTCGAGAGAATCTGCTATTACAATGGATAGTGGCACGAGATTAAATAATGTTTCTTGGTCGATAGATTTAATTGATTCTAGCGCTTTTATTAAATTTGGAACTATTTGTTTATTTATTCCCGATGTATCAAAAATAGGACCCAAAATCCTATTAACCTTATCGATAAAGATTTGATTAGTATCTAAAATTTTAATCATTTCACCACTAGTAAAACCGCTTTTTTTGATGTCCGATATAGCACTGACTATATCGTTAATTTTTGAATATTTACCATTAAATTTTGTTGACAAAGTGTTGTCATACTCGATATCATCTAAAATTTCAGTTAATATCTCATAACTAGTTAAATTATCAGCTGGTTTGAACTGAGCGCCACTATAAAAATAATCACTATTTTGATTGATGATTTCTGATCCGAAACTGTGAAAAGTATGAATCGCTACTTTATAGGCCTCTTGGCCTATAATACTGATTAATCGCTCGCGCATGGCGTTAGCGCCATTATCGGTGAATGTTAAACATAATATATTTTCTGGTAAGGTATCGGTCTTTTGTAAAATATTTGCAACTCTAACGCTAAGTAGTTCAGTTTTACCCGTGCCTGGTCCGGCTATAACCATCAACGGTCCATCGATGTAATCGACAGCCTCTCTCTGTTTTACGTTGAGATTCTTATATCTTTTATCAAACTCCATTAATACTTATTGTAGTTGATTTAGGGTCTATCTACTAGTAGATAAATAAGTGTTACAATATGGGTATATGCAAAAAATGGCGATTGATGAACTTAGCCTAGAGCGAGAGATAAAGGAAAATTTTAGTATATGTACGGAAATCGGTCAGATGATATTATTTAATGTTCCAGTTGGACGTAGTGTCCATGCTAGTTTATTTTTAGCCGAGAAAAAACAATTGTATTTGTATATCAAAGCTCAGGCCAAGTTGAATTTAGGTGATGTTAAAAGAATCGTTTCTCGTATGGGTCTGAAGGCAGATATCTATTTACCGCCAAAAGGTCGACCTGATTATTTTAACGAAATTGCTATTAAAAAATTTATTGAAGTATTCCCTGGTAGAAAAAATATTCATGATGAGGATTTAATTTATTATAAAACTTTAGTTCCGTATAATCCGGCTTTAGTTTTGATTAGCGAAGTCAAAAACGGCCACGTTTATCAATATGACGCAGACTCCAAATTAAACTGGAGAGTTGGCGCCAAGTTCGCTTATCGAAGAATAATAACTAGCTAATTATAAACTTATGTAAATAATAGCTAAACCATTTCCAGTTTTTAATCCAGTAGAATATTTAATATTATTTGCATCTGGTGTAACCCAAGAAGATCCGCCGCCACCGCCATGTTGTCCGGGGCATCCGCCACCGCCACCGCCATAATATCCGCCGCCGCCGCCGCCAGAACCAGAGTACCAACAACTAGTACCGTTTCCGCCTTGACCCAAAGAACCGTTTCCTCCAGCTACGCCGGGATAGCTAGTACTATAACTACCCGCCGAACCACCAGCTCCACCCGATGTTTGAGTGGCCCCACTGCCAGGTCCACCTGTGGGACTTCCAGAACAATTTGTACATACATATCCATTCTGACCAACTTCCCCACCACCAGCACCGCCAGCGCCTACCCCACTATATTTTTCTCCACCGCGAGCTCCTCCACCACCAGCGACAATAATTCGACTAGCAAGATCATATGGGCTTTTTCTTATATCAGTTGCTCCACCCCCACCGTGACCAGTGCTAGTGACGTCTGATCCACCACCATCTCCGCCGCCGTTAAACCCTCCAGGCATACATCCGTCGAGGTATGTACAGGTCCCGGTTATACCTCTGCCTCCAATATAAATTCTCAAAATTTCACTCGGTGTTACTGGAATATTCGCCGTAGCAAAACCGCCCTTGCCGCCGGTATCTCCTCCGCCCTGAGCACCCCAGGCTTCTACCTGGATATAATAAACACCAGGTGGCACTGTATAAGATTGATAAGACCCAGTATAATTAAATTCTATTTTTTCATAACCGTGTTTACTTAAAATGGTGGTGCTTTCTGTAGTACTTTCATCTTTTAGATAAAGTAACGAAAAACTCCCGCCGTCACTAGTATAACCATACTGACTTAATGTCGGTGTAGTTGTGCAGGTTATTGAATTGGTTCCTTCGGGCTCTCCAGGCACTGTTAATACACCTGGATCAAGACCTAATAAAACGTCCTCTACAACTATTTTTGATGATTGAGTTAAATCTGCGCAACTAGGATAGGTACCATTCTTTTCATAATATTTTTCTATAGCTTCTGTGATTGTCTTAGCTTTAGTCTCTTTTTGCAGAGCTTCGGACGAACTTTTAACAGAATTATAAGAAACTACTCCTATAGTGGAAAGAATGCCAATAATAGAGATTACCAATATAAGTTCTACAATTGTAAAGCCGCTTAAGGTTTTCCTCATATTTTTATTGTATCAAACAAGACAATTAATTTGAACTGGGCAATAATTCTAAAACTACTAGGTGTTCTATGTGCGGAGTTCTTGGGAAAAAATTATATCCATTATGATAAATAATTTTATAATTTTCAGATAATAATTTGACATCTCGTGCTTGAGTTACTGGATTACATGATAAATAAATGATTTTTAAAGGTTTTACTTGGTTAAATCGTTTAATTAAATTTTCATGGATACCTGCGCGTGGCGGATCTATTACTATATTTGAATCTTTATCGATATAATCAAGAACTTTCTCGCTTGACGATATGATTACTTCGGCATTTTTTATATTGTTCAAAATGACATTTTGCTTTGCTTCGCCTGCAGCCTGTTCGTTGATTTCGATTAGTTTAATATTTTGCTTTGCGGTTGTTATTCCAATAGTTCCAACGCCGCTATATAAATCAATAGTCTGTTTATTTTTATCTATAAATTTTTTAATATCATCTAGAGCTTTTTTATAAACTGGTAAATTGATTTGAAAAAAACTATCCGCCGTATAATTGAAGTTAATGTCAAATAAATTGTCTACTAATTTATTTTCGCCCCAACTCTGCAAACGTTTGGTAATGGCACTAGCTGGACTATTAGGATTTGAAAAAATAATTTCAAAGCCTATTAAGTTAAACTTTTCTATTTCAATGTTATTAAATTTAGGAAAATTTAAATCTTTAACGTATAGCTGAGCGATAACCTCGTCTTTTTGATTACAACGAATCAGCAAGGTTTTGAGCATAAAACCATTTACATTTTTTCGTCGCAAGAAGTCACGGATTTTTATTGCCGATTGGTTTATAAAATCTTTAGCTAGCTCGCTTTTTTCGACTGGTATTTTTCCGTGAGTACCACGTCTAAAAAAAGATAAATCAAGTTGATTGGTTTCTTTATTCCAATACCAGCCAAACTCCATTTTGTTTCGATAGTTATATATATTATTGTCGCTGTAGATATTAATTTCATTCGGCAGGTCTATTTTATGTAAATCAAAAGCTTCTTTGATTAATTCAGCTTTACTTTTTTGTTCTAGGTCAAAGTCCATAATTTGCCATGGACTAGTAGATATATAGCTATCTTTATCAATTGGTTCTAGCCTATTGTTGCTCGGTTCCAATATTTCTGCTACGACGCCTTCAGCCATTTTTGATTTATTTTTTGTAATTTGAACTTTAACCAACTCACCCGGTAGTCCACCCCAAACAAAAATCTTTTTACCACTATCTAGCGTTGCTATAGTTTGTCCGTCACCGACTATTTTTTCTAATCTAATGGTTTCTTGTGGGTAAGATTTTTTTACCATCAATTCATTATATCTTACTTGAAGTTTTTAACAGTTTGTAGCCAATTAGTTCTATCAAGCATTTGTTGTTGTAATTCATCGGAGCCTTTATGCGCTACCCTACCTGTATTATCGGTCGCAATGATATTATAAATAATGTTATATATTGGTTTTTTAAAATTTAATTCTTTTGATCTATCTAAGCAGTCGTCTTTGAATTTAGCGCATAACATTGCGATTTTTTCCCAGTTTTCAAGATTATCATTATATTCTAACTGGATTTCAACATCGACTCCGATACCATGTCTAACGTCTGGCGAAGCTTGTTGGTCATAAATAAAATTACCCATCGAATAGATTATTGGCTTATCTTTATAGCTTTCAGTGTCTTGAACAACATGTGCGCCTTTGCCAATAACCGCATCGGCACCTTCGTCAATCATGGCGTGAAAATATTTTCTTTGCAGGCCGTCGGCTGTCGTATTATATTCTGAGCCTTGAATTGCATAAACTAAAGTTATGAATCTGTCGGTATATTTTGATATTTCATCTAATTGATTTTGAGTCGGTAATGCAAAAGTATTGTGATAACCGCACATGGCAATTGGGATGGAGAATTCGCGAATTGGATAATTAGTTATCAACTCTTTTGAGTAATCAAGGTTATTTTTATAAGCTTTTGCTGGAATTGTAATAATCTCGCATATTTCATCCGTGATTTCTTTATTAAAATGACCAAAATATTGAATATAATTTTCATCTAAATATTTTCTAGTTTGGTTAAAACCTTCCATCCCCCCTTGATTATCGGTGTGACTATTAGCAAGACTAAAAACGTTAAACCACTTAACTACTTCGGGTAAGTAATTCGGTGTGCAATTAAATGTTAGTGTTGCCTCTTGATCGGCGGAGCTTACTTCATTGTCTGTTATAGGG
>JBASLU010000002.1:0-2844 GCA_049656505.1 Saccharimonadales bacterium (SeqCode)
TCATCGTCCGTCCACGACTATTTAAGCGAGAAATACGGGGAGCTTCCGGGCTCGGACCGTACTTTGCGGAACTACCTGACGTATCTGAAGGCATCTGGTTGTCGGGGGTAATCTTATTCCCCCAGCAGGGTCATGGTAATTCCCCGGGGGTACCATACTCTTTTACACCACACCTTCAGGCAGACGTCAAGCCACCGCTGGCATGGAAGCTTGGATTTTCTGCACTCCTTCCTTTCGGAACGATCGGCCTGAAGTTACGATCAGCTTGACGGCGCTTGAGACGAGCCTGTCCATAATGGCTCCACCAACGATCGCATCGGGGAAGATAGAAAACCAGTCTTCGGGTGGCCTATTGGAGGTAATGACAATGGAGCCTTCAGAGAGCCGCTCGTCGGACAATGCGTATAAGAGTTCCGTTTCCTGTTGGCTATAGAGCCTGAACGCGAAGTCGTCGAGGATTAAAAGGCCTGCATTGATGCATCGCTTCATGAGGATCTGGTTGCGTTTAGAAGAGAAATGGTCAGGAGCCAATCGTTCCAGAAGCTTGTGCGTTTTGAACACGATGACGTCGAGGCCTCGCCGTGCCGCTTCATGGCCTACCGCCTGGGCAATATGTGACTTGCCGATTCCTGGAGGTCCCGCGAGCACGAGATTACGGTGCTGCTCGATGAATCGACAGGAAGCGATATCGCGAATGGTTTGGGCAGGGAGCACGGCATTGTTGAACTCGAAGTCAAAGGTTTCGAAGGTCATGCGATTCGAGACGCCGGCAACTTTGAGCCGCTTCTGGAAGGAATTGGACTCGCGGCTCGCCAATTCATCCTGCACGAGGAGTTGGGTGAACTCGAGATAGCCGAGTTTGCTCTCCTGTGCCTGCTGCGTGCGCGTGTCCAGGCTGTCCGCCATGGCGGGAAGCCTCAGACGTTTGAGATCATTCACAAGATCATCCTTCAACATGGAAGCCCTCCTCACAACAAACTATGGGGGCCTCTACGGGTCCCCTGAACGCTTTTTCAGGAACCCGTGTAATAGGTCGCGTTTCTCGTCATGGCCTTGCCACGGTCAGAAACGGGAAACGGCAGGAGATTCGGTGTCTCGGGGACTTCAAACAGGGCGCGAAGCCGGCGGGGAATAAAAACTCGATGCGTTACGGCCTGTTCAAGGATTCCCTCAAAGCCAGGATGATGCTTATTGTGCTCAAGGATCACCAGGCATCCTTGGGCTCGGCGAATGCCAAGGTTTCCCTGCTCGGAAAGCATGGCCCTGATATACTGACCCGCCGAAGGGGCCAGGGCGTCCGCCTTGGCGACAAGAAAGGCGCCGTAAGAACCAGGGATAAAGGGCTGTGCCCATGCCGGGAAGTCTTCGGCAAGATAATTCCTGCGCTGGGTCGACACGGGATACTGACGGACAACGCGGTGCTCGTGGTAGATCGCCACCAGGGCTTGCGTGGATTTGACCTCAACATGGCGGCCGATATAGGCTGCCGGAAGTCCATAGTATTTCCCGTGCACCTGGATGAATTGATCGGGATGGACGGTTGCGGTGGCCCAGGACGCGGGAACGAAGGGCGTGTCGGGTAAAGGCCGCAAGGCAGACTTTTCAAACTGTTCGAATGCCTCCACAGGAGCGATACCGGTCGTTCCGTGGATGTTCCTGCCATATTCTTCGCGGCACCAGGTAAGGGCATGGGCATTGAGTTCATCCAGCGATGCGTCGGGATACAGTGATGAAAGCCGTTTGTAGAGCTCCCTCGCCAGGGGGATGAGCCGTTCAATCTTGCCCTTGTCTTTCGGCGCCCTCACCCGTGCGGGGTCCGCCACCGTGCCATAGTAGTCGCACAGTTCGGCAAAGGTACGGTTGATCGTCGGATCGTATACATCGGCTTTAAGAACCCCGCTCAATAGGTTGTCGAGGTTTATCCGTTTGGTGACTCCACCCCAGAACGAAAACATGGAAGTCGTGGAAAGAGCGAACGCGACCTGGTCCTGACTGGTGCCAAACTGGATATAGGGCAGTCGAGACGCGCTTAGGATGCCGGAAAAGGCATATACTGTTTTTCGTTGCGCGCAAAACTCTCGCGTCCCCACCTTTCCGTAGTCGATCTGGGCTTCTTCTCCCGGATTGACTTCGATGCGCGCTACCGCGTCGGGAATCCTTCGAAGCAGCGGCGATTCCCGCATGAATCGCTTGAAGGTCTCGTAGCTGGTTTTCCCAGAAAGCTCGTGACGCCGACGAATGACCTCCCAGGCGGTCTTCGCCTTCATGCCCTGACGGTGTTCATGCTTGTTCCCGTCGATGAGATCCTTGATTTCCTCAGCATAGGGCGCAAAACAATCGTAGGCCGGCTGCGGCTTTCTATTGGCAAGCAAGATCGTCGAGAGAATAGCCAGGGTTGCCGCGAAATCAAGATCGGCTGGAAACGAAAGCTTCTCGATGCAATGGACGTAATGGATGACGGTCTTTTTGTCCAATCCAAGGGCAACAGCAATGGCGCGACAGGAATCGCCCGCTTTGTAATGGACGAGAATTTGATACAGCAGTTCTTCGATCACCCTTCGGTACCCCATGATCCCTCCGTGTCCTTTCGGAACGGAGGATAGTGTACCCCAAGGGAACTGGTCCGTTTATCGTGACCCTGCTGGTCCGTTTATCATGACCCTGGACCGCTTTTTTTGGTCCAATTATCATGACCCTAGTAGGCTAAAACTGGGGGAATATCGTGACCCCCGACAATCTGGTGCGATTAAGGAGGGCCTGTGTCGGGAATATCGCCCGGTGGAGCCTCTGGCCTACGGCAAGCAGGCGCAGATCGATTTTGGCGTAGAGACGACAAACATCGGC
>JBASLU010000003.1:0-20671 GCA_049656505.1 Saccharimonadales bacterium (SeqCode)
TAACTGAATAGGGTGCTTCTGTATTTAAAGTTAAGCTAGTCTTATACACAAGACCACCAGCCCCACCGCCACCAGCACCGCCAAATGAGTTAACAGAACCGCCACCGCTACCACCACCGCCCACAACTAGTATAGTAGCTTCACCAGTGGCTGGTGTCCAAGCTGCAACCTTAGTTCCAAGTTCTATTTTGACGTTTTTGACAGTCAATATATTACCCGTCCCAGTGGTACCATCAAATATTAAATATATTGGACTAGCCGACGCAAATGATGATACAGAACCAGAAATAGCTTGCCGGGTGTAGTCAGTTGAAACAGGCACTACATTACCTTTGCTGGAATAAGTAAATGTATATTTTGCATCTGGTGTACCGTTAGGCGCAACTCGCGCAACAGCTGTCGAAGCAACAGACGTGTTAGCAGACTTTATGTCGAAACTTATTGTATATTGCACTGTTCCATATTTATCAAAAATACTAGTGATATCTCGATACACTAAAACTTCATTTGATCCAGCTTTTGCAGTTGCACTATCAGTTAGCAAATTAGTTCCACCAGTGGCTACATAATCTGGCATAAACGTACTATTTTGCTTATAAGTTCTCCAAACGACTTCGCTTGAGGTTCTATATAAATCAACGGAGCCAGAAGCTTTAAAAACGGTATATCTACCAATGCTATCTACAGATGGATATCCAACATTAAAAGTGGTTTTTGCGTTTACGTTAGCACTAACATAGTAGTTTGGATTAGTGCTATCAATAATAGTATCACCATAACAATTAGTAAAAGGACGTAAAGGTTTCGTATCTGACCACTGAACTACGCCACCACTTGTATTAAGACAGGCTTTTGCATAGGCTAAGCCCGCTTCGGAGGCGTTTTTGGCAATCTGATTATAATATTGAGCCGTCATATTAGCCCTAATACCGGAAACCGACACTGAAGCAACTACCAAAACAGACATTAAGGTAACGGAGACTATAAGAATAGTTGGCAATGCAAATCCCTTATAGCCCCGAAATTTCATAGTTTTAGTATAGCATAAGTTTTATTTAACAAATAAGTAAACTATCGCCATTAATCGCCCGATGAAAATATTCATCATGACTGACATAAATAATTGCACCAGAATATTTTTTTAAAGACGTTTCAAGTTCTTCTATACTAGGTAGGTCAAGATGATTAGTTGGCTCATCTAAAATTAATAGCTGAGGTTCGTTAGCCAACATCGCGATTATCTGAAATCTAGCTTTTTGACCACCTGATAGTCTACTAATCTTAACGTTTTTATCACTTTCATTAAAGAGATAATCGCTCATCAAATTTCTAATTTTTGTGTCTGATATGGATAGATTTTTATCTAGATACATTTTTTCAATGGCAGATTCTAAAGTCAAATCAAAATAAGTAGGTGATATTTCCTGTTCATAAGTGCCGATTCGAACTTGTGAGTCTAATTTTATTTCACCATTAAAGATATTAATATCACCAAATCTATTGTCACGTGATGCTAATATGGCCTTGATTAAAGTGGTCTTACCAGCACCATTACGGCCAACAAGATGCAATGCTTCACCTTCGCGAAGATCTATATTGATATTATCAAAAAGTGGAATATCGTAGCCTAAAGATAAATCCCGTACAGATATTAAAACATTCTTACTGCGAGACATATCGTTTTTTATATTCATTTTAATATTCTTAGCTTTAAATTTTTCATACTGAGATATAGATTTATAATTTAAATTTGTCGTCGATTCTTTGTCTATCCAAAAAGTTGGTTTTTCTATCTTTTGTAAACCTATTAATTCTTTTTTTGATTTTTCCTCCAAACGTTTAAATCTTTGGATAGTACTCGGATTACGAGATTTTTCTTTTAGCCTTTTATAGTCTATGATTTTGGTTTTTAAGTTATTAATTCTTTTTTCAACCATTTCAAAATCGTTCATCTTCATACTGGTGGACATGGTGTTTTGTCGAAGATAATCATCATAATTTCCAGAATAATTAATAACTGAACCATCCTTTATCTCGACAATTCTATCGACATTTGCTAAAACATCTCGATCGTGAGTAATAATTAACATGGACTCGCGTGCATTTTTCATCCAATCAATATACTGAGCCTTAGCGATATAATCCATATGATTAGTAGGTTCATCAAAAAGTGCTAAATCAGCATCACTATGCATGACTTTAACTATTTCAATCAGACGTTTTTGACCGCCAGAAAGATTAGAAAATAACTCGTGACCGATATTTTTTAATTGAAAATTTTCTAACTCTCTTTCGATCTGATCTTGTATTTGATAAAAACCCTTGTCATTAAATCTCGCTAAAGCTTCGGTATATTTGTTTATCATTCTTATATTTTCAGCCATAGTTAATGGATAGGTTTCAATTATATTACTAAGTTCAGAGTATTCAGGTAAACCAGACAATATATATTGCAAAACAGTAAGATTGCTAAAATCGTGATGCTCTTGAGCTGTAGCAACCACAATTACACCGTGCCTATAAATAATCTCTCCAGAATAATCTTTATCCAAGCCAGTAAGCATATTAAATAAAGTAGATTTACCGACGCCATTACGACCAATTAAGCCAATCTTCTCACCATTATCCACACTAAGTTTAACCCCATTCATTAAAACCTTGGGACCAAAATTTTTTTCAGTAATATTAATATCGACTATCATTTGACATAGCATAGCATGAAAAATTAACAGTTTATACGCTATAATAACTATCATGAGTTTTAAAAAAGAGACAGACGGGACTTATTATTGGATTTATGGTGAAAAAACCGATAAACCAGATATTATAATGATCCATGGTTTTAGGGGAACACACCATGGCCTAGAACTAATTACAAAAAACATAAAGAATCATCGAGTAATCATTCCTGACTTACCAGGTTTTGGAGAAACTAAACCACTGAAAAACAAAAAAAACACAATTGATACCTATGCAGAGTGGCTAAATGGCTTTATCAAAGACCTTGACTTAGAACAAAAACCGATTTTAATGGGACATTCTTTTGGCAGTATAATTGTTAGCCATTTTGTTTCTAAACATAATAATCAAGTTAAAGCTTTGGTATTGGAAAATCCCATTACCGAACCGGCACTGAAAGGACCTAAGGCAATTTTTACTAGATTAGCAGTAATATATTATTGGTTAGGTTTTAATTTACCTAAAAAATTAGGACATGAGCTTTTATCATCAAGTTTCGTAATTAATATTATGAGTTTAATTATGACAAAAACTAAAAATCCAAAAATAAAAAAATATACGAAAGACCAACACCTCAAACACTTTAATTCTTTTTATGACAGACAATTTTTAAAAGAAGCATTTGACGCTTCAATTAATAATAATGTAAAAGAAATCGCTACAAAAATAGAATTACCAACTTTAATCATCGCTGGTGAAAAAGACGACGTAACTTCATTAAAGTATCAGATTAAATTGTCAAATAAAATTAAAAATAGTAAGTTAGAGATTATAAAAAATAGCGGACATTTAACTCATTATGAAGATCCAAAACGAGTCGCTAATGCTATAGAGTCTTTTGTTGAGAAACTAAATTAGAATAAATTTCTTCAAATCGTTTAAAAGTCTTTGAGATATCATGTTTTGCCGCAATAATGACACTCTCTTTGCCCATTTTTTCTCTTAATTTTTTATTGGATAGAATTTTATATAAAGCTTCAGCAATCTGCTTATCGTCATCTGGTCTACACAAATAGCCGTTACGACCATTTTGGCACAACTCTTTCAATGGACCGGCATCAACTGCGACAGTTGGCTTACCGCTGGCCATCGATTCAAGCATAACAATGCTTTGCAATTCAGCCGGAGATGGCATACAAAAAACAGAACCAACTTTATGCAAGTTAACCAAATCTTCGTCCGTAACGCGACCAGTAAAAGTAATCTTATCGAAAATGTTAAGTTCGTGAGCTAATTCTTTTAGGTTCAATAAATCCGTACCGTCGCCAACAATCATCAAATGTGCATCTATTTTTTTAACCAATTTTTCGAAGGCTTTAACGAGGGTTGATAAATGTTTTTCGGCATCAACTCGACCAACAAAAGTTACAATAGGTTTATCTTCGGGTAGTTTATATTTTTTGAATATTGATTTAGGAGCTTTAGAAACAGAAAATCGGCTTAAATCAATACCATTTGAAACCGCCTCAACTGGAACGGCAAATTTAGTCTTTTTGATACCAAACATATCAAGCGCTGATTGAGTTGGCATAGTAAAATAATCAGTTTTCGTATTAAATCTAACTATGTATTTTTTTAATGCAGAGTTGATTGGTTTTGATATAGGAGCTAAAAGCTTAAGATTGTCCATTAAGTTTTCAGGCATGGCATGATTAGTACTAACAACTGGTATATTATATTTTTGTGCATATCTGACAACCGCTTGACCAATCATCAAGAAGGATTGTATATGGATGATATCCGGTTGAAATTCATTGATTATTTTCTTAACTTCTAAGTTCGGAGTTAGGGAAACGCGATAGTTTTGATAAAAGGGGAATATGACCGTTGCGGTTCTAAAAATAGTATAGTTGCCATCGACTTCTTTATATTTTTTGCCTGTTTGGCTAGGAGCAATCACGACTACTTCGTAGCCACGAGAAGCTAGGCCTTTAGCTAAATTACGAGTGAACGTTGAAACACCATTGATGACTGGCCAATAAAGATCGGAAGCGATTAAAATTTTCATGAACATAATTATAACATAAATACTAAGTGGCTAAATGCTATACTATTAAGGTAAATATGAATAAAACTAAACTAAAATCTAATGCAATTATAAACCGCCGAGCAAAATTTGATTATACTCTAGGCGATGAGTTAGTTGTTGGTATTGTTTTAAAAGGCCCAGAAGTTAGATCGGCTCGCGACGGTCACGTTCAATTAAAAGGATCCTATGTCAACATCAAAGATAACGAGCTTTGGCTCAATAACGCCAGTTTTAGCCTCAAATTAAATGAAAAAGGTAAGCCAGGAGCAAGAAGTATTGATAGTTCTCCGCGAAAACTTTTAGCTAATCGCTCGCAAATCAACAAGCTATATGAAAGCAAAAAAACTGGTATGAGTATTATACCAATCAAACTTATTACAAGCGGAAAACATATTAAACTCGTTATAGCTGTTGGACGCGGTAAAAAGAGATATGATAAACGCGAGACTATGAAGCGTCGCGACCAAGAACTTGACATTAAGCGCGCTATCAAAGGAGCCCGATAATGAAATTATATTCTTGGAATGTTAATGGAATTAGGGCGGTCATCAATAAGGGGGGATTTCGAGATTTTATTAATAAGTATCAACCCGACATCCTTTGTCTCCAGGAAACAAAAGCTCATCACGATCAAGTAGAAATTGATTTACCAGAATATGAAGAATACTGGAATAGTGCCGATAAGCCCGGTTATAGTGGAACAGCTATATTTACAAAAATAAAACCGCTATCAGTGATAAATGATTTTAGCCAAGAAATTAATGATAAATACCAATTAAATAATGATAAATATGGTGACTTAACAAAAGAAGGTCGCGTAATTAGCGCTGAATTTGAGAAGTTTTGGGTCGTTACTGTTTATACACCCAACGCAAAAGATGATTTATCAAGACTAGATTTAAGATATAAAAAATGGGATCCAGCTTTTTTAGAACATCTTAAAAAATTAGAGAGAACTAAGCCGGTACTTTTTTGCGGAGACTTTAATGTCGCTCATCAAGAAATTGATTTAGCTAATCCAAAATCTAATATTGGTAAACATGGTTTCACCAATGAAGAAAGGAAAGGATTCGACAATCTTATAAAAGCTGGATTTGTCGATACTTTTAGGTCGAAATATCCAGATAAGACTCAGGCTTATACTTGGTGGACGCACTGGGCTAATGCTAGGGCCCGCAATGTAGGGTGGCGTATTGATTATTGGTTAGCTAGTAAATCAGTTCTAAAAAACATCAAAGAGGCCAGTATACACCCAGAAGTTTTGGGCTCGGATCACTGTCCAATTAGTTTAGAAATAGATTTAGGCAATTAATATGGATCAACATTCGTATTGGCAAAAACAAACCGGTGAAAAAACGTTATTCCCAGATATTGAGTGGTCAAAACCAGAACAATTACACTTACGAGGTAAATTAGGTATTATCGGTGGTAATAAATTAAATTTCGTGAGTGTTTCTGAAAATTATAACGAAGCAAACAAATTAGGCGTAGGTGAAGTTAAGATATTATTGCCAGATAAACTAAAGAAGGATATCCCCAAAAATATGACTAATGTAAAATTCGCCAGTTCAAATTCATCAGGAGGGTTATCTAAAGATGCTTTACCAGAAATGAACGCCTTAGCGGATTGGTCAAATGCGATTTTAATGATTGGTGATACCGGTCAAAATAGTGAGACGGCAGTTTTATATGAGAATTTCATTAACTCATATGGTGGATTGCTGACAATTACTCGTGATGCGTTCGATCTAATCAAAAATAATTCTCAAAACATAATTGAGAGAAAAGACACCTTATTAGTTTTATCTTTTGCGCAAATCCAAAAATTATTTCAATATGTTTACTATCCAAAAGTTTTAACATTTAATATGCAACTGACTAATTTTATCGAAGCGTTGCACAAATTTACAATAACTTATCCTATAAACATATTAGTCTTATTTAAAAATAATTTAATAGTCGCATGTAATGGTGAAATTGTGACAAGCCCAGCCGACAATCCAATGACTGTATGGAAGGGGCTTACTGCCACACGAGCGACTGCCTATTGGCTATGGAACCCTCAAAAACCACTTGAAAGTATCTCGACTAGCTTGTTATTTTCTAGCATCGATAACCGAACTTGAGACGACATAATAATTAATAATTGGGAGAAAAACCAATCGAGTATATATTGGTGGGCAGAGAGGGACTTGAACCCTCACGTTCTTGCGAACACTAGATTTTGAGTCTAGCGCGTCTACCGATTCCGCCATCCGCCCGAATAGTAGTTAACAATGATATATTGTACAATAGTTATAAATAGGAATCCATATGTACCCAGATGAGTTAAATAACAGCCAAGGTGGGGTGCCGCCGTTATCCAAACAAGGGATAAACCAAAATGATAGCGACCAAAAAAATCTAGAAAAAAATCGAGAGGCCGCCGCTAATTTGATTCGTTCACAAATTGACGATCTTTTTGAAAAACAAAATAATATCGATGACCAACTAGAAGCGGGTAACCCATACGAAAAAACTCACACAAAAACTAGTAATCAATCCTATGTAACTAACGATTGGCAACATTATCATAGCGCATGGCAAAATTATTATCAAAAATATTATTCCAACTATTATCATCGTCAATACCAAAGAGCCGCTAATCCGGCCGGCCATTATTTTAATCAAAAAGAAAACCAAAATACAAATAACCAAGAAATTTTCAATACAAATGAAGCTGTTTTTGATCTAAGACAGAAACTCTTATCTCAAGTGACTGATTCGGCTAAAAAAATTAGAAAGAGTCGTCACTTCTGGCCAATTTTGACAGGCTTATCTGTAATATTAATATTTTTATTCCTTCAATACAATCGCTTG
Source organism: Saccharimonadales bacterium (SeqCode) (assembly GCA_049656505.1). Lineage (GTDB taxonomy): Bacteria > Patescibacteriota > Saccharimonadia > Saccharimonadales > Saccharimonadaceae > UBA1547. The sequence continues at coordinate 7,628 of JBASLU010000003.1, forward strand.
ATCTTTTCAAACATTATAGCCTATGTTAGTCCCGGCAATATAGATCCTCAAAATATAGTGATTGATCCAAATTCTAACATCAATGTCGGTCCAGAACCTAGATTGATTATCCCAAAAATCAATGTTGATGTACCAGTTTTATATGGAGTAGGCAACGATTACGCATCACAAATGAAAGCGATGGAAAAAGGTGTTGCTCAATTTGCCATACCTGGCGCCAACAGCCGACCTGGACAAATAGGCAATACCGTCTTATCGGGACACAGTAGTAATGATCTTTTTGACACAGGTGATTATAAGTTTATTTTTGCTCAATTAGATAAATTACAAAAAGGTGACACGATTTATTTAAACTACAAGTCCAAAAGATACACTTATGTAGTTACAAAGAAAGAAGTAGTGAAACCCAATCAAGTTGATAAATTAATAGTTAATACGAAAATACCAATTTTGACATTGATAACTTGTACGCCACTTGGTACGGCTTTAAATCGGTTATTAGTTACCGCCGAACAAATCAGTCCAGACCCCTCAACCGCAATCGCCGAAACAAAAGACCAAGCTGATACAAAAGCAGAAATGCCGGGTGATACGCCATCATTCTTGGAAAAATTATTCGGTAAAAGATATTAGAGAGATAAAACTAAGGTAAGATTATTCTTGCTCTTTGTAGATGTATTTTCGAATCAAGTTGATTAAAACTATAGATATATCTTTCGTTTTTAGTCATAACCACACTCTGCCCAGTAACTACAGAGTTTATATTGTGGCTATTTTGCCCATCAAACTCACGAATGACTAACTGGTTGTTATTGTCAGACCATAAATAGTTATTATCTAACCACTCAAAATTCATAGTCTGATTAATTTTATCTTGAGAAATAGTACTTTGATTTAATGTTTGATATTCCAAATCATAGGTAGCGTATTTATTGTCATTTACTACTAAAACATACTGCCCTGAAGGGCTAAATGATATTTGTTCAACTTCATAATCCAGTTTGAAACTAGTAAATTCTTTAAGGCTATTTGCTTCATCGCTATTAGAGGTGGGATAGCTACCACTCATGATTGTGACGTTTTCACCGTTTGATATAGCAATATAATTTTCATTAAAATATTTTGAAGTAATAATGTGATTTATATTTTTATTTGAAACACTATTAATAATCGCAGCGCGCTCATCACCGCTCACATAAATCCCTAGGTTAATCAAATTTTTACTATTAGGCTTACTTCTAAACGCTATCGCCTTGGACTCTTCGTAATAGCTAAAACTAGCTACCTGATCAATAAGTGATTTAGAGATAGTTTCACTAGCCAAATCTAATTCTCTAATTGTGCCGTTACTTAAAACATAAAAACGATTACCATTAGAACTAACGAAATCAATTGTAGAAATAGGAATATTGAAAATTTTAGTCAAATTTTTAGTTAAGTTAGCATTTTGTGTATCTAATACAAGCCATTCAATCTTGTTATCGAAAGTATGTTTTATGATTACGTATCGATTACTGCTATCCCATTTGTCAGCCTTAAAGCTATGTTTTTTTGAAGCGCTAAATATACTCTGATCAATTGTCAAAACAGATGATTGTATTTTTTCAGAGTCTATTTCCACTAGACTAAAAATTGGTTTTGATTCGTCCTCTTGAACTAAAATTTTCTCCTTATCGTCAGAAGCAAGGGAATAATAAACTTTTTCATAAGTTTTCACCGTTTCAATATTAATCCTTTCAGGTATCAATAACGGGTAAGTAATCCATTTGACAGTTCCGGGTTTGATATCTACATATTTTGTCCAAGTTTTATAGCCTTCACGCCACATTTTTATATCATGAATACCGGACTTGACGGTAGCCTTGTTGGGCGTTTTGGAGTTTATAGGCTCTCCATCGATAGACACTGTTGCTCCTGATGGCGACGAGCTAAATTGGAGCAATGCGTATTGCTCTAATCGACCATCGTCCATATTAAAACGATAGCCTAACATTAATAATGTAACGAAAGACACTAAAATTAAGACAGCGACAATCATAATGGAGTAGACTACTACCAATCTAATTGTTTGTTGACGTTTTGAAGGTTTGCGATACATATAATTTACTGTTTAGATTATACCAGTAGTATTAAGTTTTTGTTCTAAAATTATGCATTATAAGTGCTTTTATATTGCTTATGTTGCCATTTAGCGTAAAATAATATACGAAACCTGCGAGAAAAATCAATGACAAAAGACAAATTAGTTTTTATAAATGGAAGAGCCTACGATGGTATTACTGGTATGCCAATGAGTGGTACTAAAAACAATTCAACTATGTCTCAAAAAAATGTAGGAAAAATGAGTGATTTTAAAGTTTCACCCAAAATAAAGACTAAAACAATATCTAGTAAAACTTTGCCGAAACCAGTTACCAAAAATAGTAGTCCACGTGTTATGGATATTGTTCGTAGCAAATCGATATCACATTTTGCCACTGATAAAATTTCAAACGCAAAAAAAATATCTAATGTTAATAATTCTAAAAAAGCACTTGATATAGGTCCAATTAAACACCCCCTTGCCACTAAAGTTCATAAAATACTTAAAAACGATATAAAAAAATCGCCTAAAGATAAAACTTCAAAGGAAATAAAAGAAAACGCTATTAAGGAAGCTTTAGCTAAACAACCTATAAATTCTAGTGCGGTAAAGAAAAATATTAATCCTAAACAAAAATTAGCAATTTTAATAATAGCTGGCATTTTATTAGTGGCGGGACTCTCTTATGGAGCATATTTGTACCTACCTAGTTTATCGGTAAAGATTGCTAGTGCTCAGGCGGGAATTAACGCTAGATACCCAGAATATAAACCAGACGGTTATAAAATAAATGGCCCCGTTTCCTATAGCGATAAAGAAGTGGTGATTAATTTTAAAGCTAACGCTGGAGAAAACAAATACTCAATTAAACAAACAGAAAGTTATTGGGATTCTAGCGCATTAAGACAAAAAGTAGAGCAAGAGTCTAATGGTAATTTTGCGACAACCAGTGTCAACGGTCTAACAATTTACACCTACGACCACACGTCTATGTGGGTCAGTGGTGGTATCTTATTTACCATAGTTGGCGATGCCGATTTATTAAGTGATCAAATTCATCGTATTGCCGTCAGTTTATAGATTACTATTCTGTTATAATAAAGGTTAATGATGAATCATATTAGAACAAGATTCGCGCCTAGCCCAACTGGTTATATTCATATTGGTAATGTCAGATCGGCACTTTTTCCATGGTTACTCGCCAAACAGCAGGGCGGTAAGTTTATACTAAGAATTGAAGACACTGATCAAAATCGATTTGTACCTGGAGCGACAGACTTAATTATAGATACATTAAAATGGCTAGGTATTGATTGGGATGAGGGTCCAGATATTGGCGGAGAATTTGCTCCGTATATACAAACCGAAAGAAGAGAAATTTATAAATTATGGGCTCAAAAACTAATTGACAGGGGATTAGCTTATGCCGATCCTTACACTATCGAAGAAGTAAACCAATTTAGAGAAGAAGCTAAGAAATTAAAAAAACCATTTTTATACAGAGATTATAGACCAGATAGCCCCCCAAAGTGGGACGGCAGTCAACCGTTGAGATTTAAAGTTCCTGTTATTAAAAGATATTCTTGGCATGATCCAGTTATGGGAGATCTATCAGCTGGGCCAGAAGCTTTAGATGACTTTGTTTTAATCAAGAGCGACGGGTTACCAACTTATAATTTTGCTCATATTGTTGATGATGCAGAGATGAAGATAACTCACGTTATTAGAGGTTTAGAATATATACCATCAATTCCTAAATATCTTTCGCTATACGAGGCGTTAGAAATAAATCAACCAGTTCTAGCTTGTTTACCGCACATAATGGCGCCTGATGGAAAAAAGAAACTTGGTAAAAGAGATGGGGCCAAAAGTGTTCAGGAGTATAAAAAAGACGGAATATTGCCAGAAGCTATGCTTAACTTTATTGCAAGTTTAGGTTGGAATGATGGCACAGAACAGGAAATATTTAGTCGCGATGAACTCATAGAAAAGTTTAGCCTTGATAGGGTGCAAAGAAGCGGTGCTAAGTTTGATGAAAAACGTTTGATTTGGCTTAACGGTCAATGGATTCGAAGACTAGAAATTGATGATTTATATAATCGTTGTGATAGTTTTTGGTCAAAATCTGCTAAAAAATCGTCAGAAAATTATAGAAAAAAAGTATTAAGTTTAGTTCAAGATAGATTAAAGACATTGGCGGATTTACCAACACTAACTTCCTATTTCTTCGAGGAACCGGTCGTTAAGTGGCAGATGGTTAAAGACAATAATCAATTATCAAAGCTCTCTAAGAATGAAATGAGTGAGTTAATCTATCAGTCAATTGACACGTTAGAAAATAGTCGATTTGATGCTGATAGTTTGCAGCAAAATTTGAATATGTTATTAGAAAAAACTAATCAGAAACCAGCTATATTATTTGGTTTGATTAGGTTAGCTGTTTCTTGGGCGCCATTTAGCCCTAGTCTTCATGAAACTTTGTCTGTTTTGGGAAAAGAAAAGGTGATTTCCAGACTTAAGAAAGCTATATTATAGTCTCAAATACTGATATAATAACGGTTAAGTTATGAAGTCAGTTAATAAGTTTAAACTTGTTTTGTTACATCTTAAGCAATGGTCGCTCAAGCACCCTAAGACCAGTTGGTTATTAAAAATATTGGTAATAATTATTTTAGGTGTTGGTTCTGGTTTTTTGTTTATAGCATTAACGTCAAACTCTAGCGCTGACGCTCCGTCAGCAACCATAGTCGAACAACCTAAACCAGAGGTTAAATACTATTCATTGCTCACTGGTGAGCTAGTAAAAACCGAGGCTGACACCAAAAAAGCCGTAACGGGAGTTATGATAGAAAACAGTCCGGACGCCCGACCACAGTCTGGTCTAAAAAATAGTGGTGTAGTATTTGAAGCAATCGCCGAAGGCGGAATTACTAGATTTTTAGTTTTATATCAACAAGAAAAACCAAAACTAATCGGTCCCGTCCGTAGCTTAAGATTATATGACGTAGAGTGGGTAGCTGCATTCGATGCCAGCATTGGGCATGTCGGGGGCAGTGCTGCAGCTTTAAGGGAAGTCAGAAATGGTAATTATCGAGATATAGACCAATTTTTTAATCCGGGCAGTTATTGGAGAGCTAGTGATAGATATGCCCCACATAATGTTTATACAAATTTTAGTCGACTTGATGCTTTAAATAAAGCTAAGGGCTATACGACTTCAAAATTTACTGGATTTAGCCGAATTGACGCAGAACCAGTAGAAGTACCTGACGCAACCTCTATCGATATAAAGATAAGTGGATTCTTATATGATAGTCATTACACATACAATCAAAAAACTAATAAATATGCTAGAAATCAAGCAGGCGAAAAACACCTCGACAGAGAAGACGGACAAATCACTCCAAGTGTTATTGTTGCTGTGAATGTTAACGAAACATCGGTTTTTGAAGATGGTTGGCGCGAGGATATAACTACAATAGGCAAAGGTAAAGCAACTATATTCCAGAATGGAACAGCCATAAAAGCGACTTGGCATAAAAAAAACAAAACTAGTCAAATATATTTCACAGATGCAGAGGGCAAAGATATACCTCTAGTGAGAGGACAAACTTGGATAGCCGCTATACCTAACGGCAGGGGTAGTGTTTCATGGCAATAAAAAAAATACCAAAAATGGCAAATCAATTTTGGCCTAGTTTTATAAGGCGACAAATTACACAAACTATTTTAGTGAATTTATTAATTGCGCTAAGTTTGAGTTATACTGTGTACACAATTTTACGGTTGACAGGCATCGATGCTATATATCTTCAACGAATGCTAGTGGCCGTTGGAGCTATCTCTATATTAAATCTATTTTTTAATCTGTATAGCATAATTAAATCAACGATACCTTTAAGGGATTTACTTTCTGCTATTTTAAGCACATCAGATGAACATACTAACTTAACACCACCCAATCCCAACGACAAAAAATATGAGAGAAATGGCCTAAAAGATGCTTTACAAATAATTTACGAAATATCATCTCAGAAAAACCCAAAAAATAATATCGATTTTGATAAAATCAAGACTAAGCTAGATAGGCTTAATGAAGCCCTAGACAATACGAGTTGCGGATTCGTTGTCATGAATTCTGATCAAAAAATAACATATGCTAATAAGTCAGCGCCAATTTATGTCGATAAGGATGGCAAACAAAAACTTGAGTTATTATTTAATCAAACTGATGATTTAAATAGTTGGATTAACGAATGCGTAAAGGAGTCCATAAAAGAAGATAAAATCTGGACAAGAGTGCCCGATAAGTTACCTAACGAGGAGGGGCGAAGATTTTTTGACATAATTGCGTCGTATCAGAAAGGTTTATCTAGTGAAATAATTTTGACTATGATAGATAGAACTCAAATTTATGCTGAAGACGAGGAAAATCTTGATTTTATATCATTTGCAGCACATGAGCTTCGTGGACCGATTACTGTCATTAAAGGTTATGTTGATATATTGCAAGACGAGTTAGCAGATGTTTTACAAGGGGATCAGGTTGAACTATTTAGGAGATTAGCCGTATCATCCAGCAGGTTATCTGGATATATTGATAACATTTTAAACACATCCCGTTATGATAGGCGACACTTAAAGATGAATTTAGTGGAAGACACAGTCAAGAACGTCTATGCAATGATTGAAGATGATATGCAATTAAGAGCTAGCTCGCAAGGTAGAGTGTTGTCGACACAATTCCCTGAAGATTTACCAACTATTGCAGCCGATAGGGCGAGTTTAAGCGAAGTATTTGGTAATCTAATAGATAATGCAATTAAATATAGTTATGAAGGTGGAGTCATTAATGTAACAGCGAAAGTGAATGGGGATTTTGTTGAAGTAGCCGTACAGGATAATGGCATAGGCATGCCAGAGAGTGTAGTGTCTAATCTCTTTCAAAAATTTTATAGATCACATCGATCTCGCGAAACAGTCGCTGGAACGGGAATCGGTCTATATATAAGCAGGGCAATAGTAGAATCCCATGGTGGTAATATTAGTGTGCGTAGCCAAGACGGCCATGGATCGACTTTTACAGTATCGATACCAATTTATTCAACAGTTGCAGAGAAACTGCAAGCAAGCAATAATAGTAATGAAGGTCTTATCAGTGAAGGTCAAGGATGGATAAAAAACCATTCAATGTACAGGAGTTAAAATATGGCTATTAAAACTATTTTATGCATAGAGGACGATCGATTTATAGGCGAAATGTATGTCAGAAATCTTAAAAAAGCGGGCTATGTAGTTGATTGGGTCGTCAACGGCAGTGATGGATTGATTTCAGCTCGCAATAAAAAATACGATCTAATATTATTAGATGTTATGCTGCCAGAAATGCGAGGCACTGACATTTTATTTGCCTTAAGAAACGAAAAACAAGATTTAATACCTGATACAAAAGTTTTAATTCTAACAAATTACGAACAAGACGAAGACTCAAAAGCTGCAATGCAAAAGTATGCTGACGGCTATCTAATTAAAGCTGAACTAACCCCTAAAAAGTTAATTGAGATAATCGAACGTCTTTGATAGAGTGTAGACTTTACTACTGTTATTTGATAAAATTACTCAAGTCTTGCACATTTTATTACTCAAGCTTCTGGTCTCATCGTCTAACGGTTAGGACACCAGGTTCTCATCCTGGCAATTCGGGTTCGATTCCCGGTGAGATCACCAAGAATTATAATTTATATCATGAAACTTAATGCTTTAATAAAACCAAATTCGTCGAAGGGTCCGCTAGTTGAGATGGGCGATAATGGCTTAGTTACTGTATATATCCGTGAAAGCGCTTTTAACAACAAAGCTAATGAGGCTGCTATGAAATTGCTAGCCAAATATTACAATGTACCGAAAACGAATCTAAAGATTGTTCATGGCCATAAATCAAAACAAAAATTAATTGAAATTATAGATAAATAAAGTCATAATTATAATTACTCTTTTGGAACCATTTATGGTCAAGACCTACTCTTTAAGGGAGGTGGGCGCAACCCATTCCCATCGCGATTCAGTGAAGGTGACCGCTGAGCGCCTCGGCCTCGCATAGAGTAAAGAGGGATGGACTACGCGCTAACGTAGCCCATCCCTCAAATAAACTTGTTGGATAGTAGAAATTAAATATATGGATGTTATAATGTAATTAGACGCTAAAACCAGTGAGTGGAATAAATCTCTCGGAGGATGTGTCATGGTAAACGCAAAACAATTACGTTACGAAGCCGAGCGCTTAAGAGAACAAATGCGCACTAGACTAAATGATGCCGAAAAATCCACAAAAGCGGCCGAAGAATTGGCTAAAACAGGCGAAGGTAATAAAGCTAAAAAAGAAGACGAAGCCGCCAGTCAACACTATCGCGAAGCTGTTGAGTTAGAAAGAAAAGCTGCCGACTGTGACCGTAGAAGCAGTGAACTAGAAACTAAAGCGGCTAACTTAGATAGACAAGAAAATGAATTACGCCAAAATATGCAAGACGAAATTAACCGTCTAGAACAGCGAAAACGTGAATTAAGAGGTGACTATTAAAACTAAGATATACCCCGATTATTTCGGGGTATATCTTATTATTTACTACTTTTTAGACTTTGTCTTATCGACAATGGCAATCTTTTTTGGAGCTGGTAGTGCTACTAAAGGTACTGTCACCTTCAAGACTCCGTCTTCTAAGTGAGCTGAAATATTATCGGGATCAGCTCTCTCGGGCAGCTGAATCCTTCGATAAAAGCTGCTACTACTTTCGCGAACGACATATTTACGCTTTTTGTCCTCTTCTTTTTCGTGCTTTTCAGCTTGAATTACAAGAGCACCGTCTTCGACGTGAATATCTATGTCGTCATTCTCAAACTTAGGTAGGTGTGATTCTACTACCAATTCTTTATCATCTTTAGTATAAACATCGGTAGTAGGAAAGCTCACGTTTTTTATTGGCATAAGCCAATCCTCTCCTAATAGTTGACGCTGAAGGGCATCAAGCTCTCTGAATGGGTCAAAACGTACTAATTTACTCATATGAACCTCCTTTGTTATATAACTTAGGGGATTAAAATTGTTTCCCAACCCCCACAACTTAATTATAAAAAATTGGCACTCTCATGTCAAGAGTGCCAATTTAATCTTAAGCTAAATTATATTTCTATAAGTTACTAGCTTCTTTCTCTATGATGTCTATATCCTCTGTATCATCTAAATTAACATCGTCTAATATTTTATCCAACTCATCTAAATCTGATGTGTCTTTTACTTCTTCAACCTCATCTACTGAAGGTACGTCTTCTGCTATGAGAGAAGTGTTATCACTATCGTCGCCATTAGTTACATATTTGTCATATGCGAAATAACCCAATACTCCGACTAAAGCTACGACAGCTACAATAATTACGATTTCAATGACGGAAAAACCTTTTTGAATAGTTTTCATTATTCGGTTACCTCCGAGGCAGCGGATTTAACATCTACTATTAAATCTTGAACTGCTGTTTTGTAATCTTTAAGAGTTGTATTGGCGGCTTTTGCCTGTGTACTGAAGCCATCTAATGTGCCCCTAGGTGCGTCTCCGCCACAACTAAAACCACCGTTTTGAGCCATGGTTTGAGTAGCATTTTGAGCGGCAATCCTTTTTGCGTTCATATTAGCAACCAATTCATCATATTGTTCAGATTGGTAACCCTTGCTTTCGTAAAATGCCTGTACGCGTTCAGCCACTTTATCAAAAACCTGTAATTGTTTTTGAGCACGATCTTGCACTCTAGCCATAACGGCAGTTATAACTCTTTCGCGATTTTGGCAAGCTCGAAGTTTTATTCCCTCAAGTTTACCGGTCTGCGCTACTTGACCATTGCTAGAGGTGTCGCTGCCACCGACCTGAGAAGAGCCGCTGTCACTACCACCACTACCAGTTTCTAACGCCTGAGCTGGCTTAGCATAGACGAATAATGGTAATGATAGCACCATAAAAACCAAGACAGTAAAAGAAACTATCCCTATTTTTATCTTACTAATTTTCATATTTACCTTTCTCCGCCCAATGGGCGGCTACAACTTAAGCATAAGCCCGCTACCAAGTGTTGTCAACTGTTGCAAAAAGCTTATCAGATTGTCATAATATCTAGTAGATAAACATAAGCAAAAGTAGGGGGCAACATAAAACCAGCTGCGTTTTCGAGGTTATGGCATCGCCGAATTTGCGAGGCGTCTTTTTTGATTGCCACAGGAATTATTTCTCTTTTTATCTTATCTACATATACTAATTGGATAAAACTGAATGAAGAATTTTCAATTAATCTATGGGTTTTTGTTGCGTCGGTAATACTAATGATTCTTTCGTTAATTTTATATTTTAAACCACCTCAAAAGTACCTTTTTTTAAGTTCATTAGTGATTTATTATCTCACTAGCACGATAATCGCCAGTTTAATTATTACAACTGGTATATTAACCTCGCCTTATATTGGGCTTTGGTTGATAGTAGGCCTGTTTGCTCCGGTTGTTGGAGTTTATGGATGGTTATTAGTATTAATTTCTAATAGTATTCTGTTTAGTTTTTTATATATAAACAATTACTTGGATGTAGAAACCTTATTAAAAATGACTTTGATATTAATACTACCATTAATATTGGGGCCTCTTATCTGGAGAAATAGATCGAAAAAAGACGAATTAGAAAACGACAGCCGACAATATCGTAATCTTACCAATGAGTTAAATGAAGTTGCCAGTAAATCTGAAGTGGTAATTAACGCCATTGGGGATGGCGTGATGTTCATCGATGCGCAAGGGCTTATACAGTTGATAAATCCGGCAGCACAGGCAATCGTGGGTTGGGGAAAGCAAGACGCAATAACTTTGCACTATAAGTCAGTATTAAAATTAATCAATCAAAAAGATGAGACCTTGGATGGAACAAATGATCCAATCAGTCTAGCCTTAAACAATAATCAACAAATAAAATCTAATGATTTGAACCTAGTGACTAATAGCGGTAAAAAAATCGCTATCTCTCTACTAATATCTCCGGTAGGCACAATTGGTTCCGGTGTGATTGTCGTATTTAGAGATATAACGAAAGAAAGAGATGAGGGACGGGAACAGGCTGAGTTTATCAGCACGGCTAGCCATGAAATGAGAACGCCGGTTGCATCTATCGAAGGTTATTTAGGACTAGCTTTGAACCCTCAAACCGCCCAAATTGATGAAAGGGCGAGACAATTCATCACAAAAGCCCATGAATCAGCTGAGCATTTAGGTCGTCTTTTTCAAGATCTTCTGGACGTTTCAAAATCAGAGGATGGCCATATGTCAAATAACCCTAAAATAACAAATATTGTGATTTTTGTACGCGATATTGTCCAAGGGTTAAGACAAAAAGCCGATGAAAAAGGGTTACGTTTGATATATAAACCAATGCCAGATGACGCCAATGAACGTTTTATGGCACCTGAATATTTAGTCAATTTAGACAATGATCACATAAGAGAAATAGTAAACAATCTTGTTGATAACGCCATTAAATACACATTGAAAGGCGAGGTATCGATTGATGTAACCGGGGATGATGAGCACGTAATTTTCAGTGTCAAAGATAGTGGTATAGGGATTCCAAACGAAGATATCCCTCACTTATTCCAGAAGTTTTATAGAGTAGACAATAAAGATACCCATGAAATTGGTGGCACTGGTTTGGGATTATACTTGTGTAGAAAATTAGCAGAGATGATGGGCGGTCGTATATGGGTAGAAAGTAAGTATGGCGAGGGGAGTACTTTTAATGTAGAGCTGCCCCGAATTAGTCGTCAAGAGGCCGAAAAACTAAAAGAACAAGAAAAAATCAAAAATCAGCAACAAATAATCAATCCCAATACTCAAACTATCACTTCAGCTAACAATAGTAATTTGATTCAAGATATTGCTCCAATTGAACAAATTCATAGCCCCAATAGTCAGCCACAATTAAATAAAGTGCCAAGGGGAGATGCCTTAACCCCAAATCAGATCGCTGACTATGTCAATAAACAACGAGCCTTGGCTCAGGCAAATCAACCGACTCAGACAGCTCAAACAACACTTCAGTCGCCACAACCCAGTCAACAAAACCCGACGCCACAACCCAGTCAAAGACCGACTAATTTAACAGTGCCTGCTCGAAATATAAATGGAGTTATAGATAGATAAGCATTAGAAGTATGGCATTTTTTATAATATTTGGTTACAATGGAGGTAATTATGGCAAAAATAATGTTGGTTGAAGATGATAAAAGTTTACGCGAGATTTATAGCGTTCGTTTGGCGGCAGAAGGTTATGAAATTATATCAGCAGGCGACGGCGAAGAAGCTCTGGCTATGGCAGTTAAAGAAAAACCTGACTTAATACTAAGCGATGTTATGATGCCAAAAATTAGTGGCTTTGACATGCTTGATATTATCAGAGCCACTCCTGAAACTAAAGATTTAAAAATTATTATGATGACGGCTTTAAGCAGTGAGGACCAACGAGCTCGTGGTGAATCCTTGGGAGCAAATAAATACTTAGTAAAATCTCAAGTGGGTATAGAAGACGTAGTTAGGGCTGTTCATGAAGTAATTGGCGATATACCAATACCAGTTAGTCCTAAAAAGCCAGTAGAATTTACTAAGCCAATAGCGACAGAAAATATTGAAACAAGCTCTAATCCTGAAGTTGCGCCTACTACACAAGAAGCTGCAACGAATGAACCCGCAATGGATAATGTACCCCAAGCGCCAACGCCAGTTTCACCACCACTAGGTAATCAACCTACGAACGCACCACCAGCACCGACGCCAACATCAGTCCCTCAAGAATCGACCTTACCTCAGCCAACAGCACCATTTTCAACCGCAGCACCTCACTCCTCACTTGGAGAACGTATTATTAATCCCTTAAATTCTATTGAAG
>JBASLU010000004.1:0-9339 GCA_049656505.1 Saccharimonadales bacterium (SeqCode)
ATTCAAGCTTCAAGAAGGTTTTATAATGCCGGTGTTCGCGATCTAAACACTAAGATTCAAACCTTTCCAAGTAATATCATTGCAAGTATATTTAATTTCAAAAATCGCGTTTTTTATCAATTGGAAGAATCTGAACAAAAACTTGCTGAAAAACCTACCGAAGTTAAATTTTAAATTGGTTTAATGTATGTATAAGGCTATCGCTGATAATAAGCGCAATACTGTGATTATGATGGCACTATTTATAGGTATAATTAGCGCCATTGGTTGGGTGGTTGGTTATTTATATAGTGATACCAACATAGTTTATTTCTTTATTATCGGAGGTTTCTTATATGCCTTGTTGCAATATTATTTTGCTTCTTCTATAGCGGTGACTATGTCTGGCGCTCGCCAAATAGAAAAAAAAGATAATCCTAGATTGTACCGTACAGTTGAGAATCTTTCCATAACAAATGGGATGCAGATGCCAAAGGTTTATATAATAGAAGATCCATCACCAAACGCTTTTGCAACTGGACGAGATCCAAATCATGCGATAGTGGCAGCTACATCGGGTCTCTTAGAGATTATGGATGATAATGAGTTAGAGGCGGTAATGGCCCATGAGATGGGGCATGTCAAGAACTACGACATTAGACTTAGTATGATAATCTTTGGATTAGTCAGTGCAATTGGTTTGATAGCTGACATTGCTTTAAGAAGCTTATTTTATAACGATGATAGTGATAGCAAATCACCGTTAGCTATGATGATAGGTATTGTGGTTTTGGTATTAACGCCAATAGTTGCCGCCATTATACAAATGGCCGTTAGTAGACAGAGAGAATACCTAGCTGATGCAACTAGTGCTATGACTACTAGAAACCCTGACGCTATGGTAGGCGCATTAAAAAAACTCAAACAATTTGGTCGTCCGATGAAACGGCAGAATACTGCTTCGGCTCACCTTTTCATAAGTAACCCACTAAAGCCCGGTTTTTTAAATAAGTTGTTTAGTACTCATCCACCACTTGAAGATAGAATAAATCGTCTAAATCAAAATAAAGTTAAATTTTAAAGATATGAAATTTAAAAAAAGCATAAAAAAGTCTAAGACAAGAGTAAATAATCATTTGAGTAAGAAGTTTCATCGAAGTTTTAGATTAACAAAAAGGCGTGATTATAATAAACCTATAAAATTAACTGGTAACATTATCTTTACTAAAAAAGTTTTCGGAATAATTTGGAAAAACAAAAATCTCTTTATATTTTTAGTTCTTTTCTATGCTTTAGCGACTTTATTAATTGTTGGGTTAGCGTCTCAGGATACTTATACCGCCTTAAGAAGTACATTAGATCAAACTAGTGGCAATTTTTTGACCGGTTTTTGGGGTGAAATTGGTAAATCTGGGTTAATGTTGACTACGGCCATAACGGGTGGACTTTCATCTGGCCTAAGTGAGGTTCAGCAAGTCTATGCCGGAATTTTACTGTTAATAACATGGCTAACTACTATTTGGTTGCTTAGAAATGTAATGGCAGGTCAAAAAGTTAAATTAAGAGATGGTCTTTATAATGCAAGCGCCCCTTTAATACCTACCTTTCTTATCTCATTACTTGCACTTATTCAATTATTGCCTTTGGCTTTAGTAATTATAGGATATTCCGCCGCAAGCACAACTGGTTTATTAGATAGTGGAATAGAGGCTATGCTTTTTTGGGTAGTGGCATTCTTGCTTACAACTCTGTCTATTTATTGGCTGACTAGTACATTGTTCTCTTTAATTATAATAACCCTACCTGGTATGTATCCAATGCGCGCAATAAAGAGCTCCAGTAATTTAGTCTATGGACGAAGACTTGCAGTAATTTACAAAATTTTTTGGGGTTTATTGATTACAGCTATAGCTTGGGCCTTAATTATGATTCCGACAATGATGCTCGAGAATTGGCTAAAAACTGTTTGGGTTTTCCTCGACAGCATTCCAATCATTCCGATGTTACTATTAATACTTACATCTATAACTGTGGTGTGGTTGTCTAGTTATATCTATATTTTTTACCGAGAGGTTGTAGATAATGACGATAAAAACAATTAAAGAAAGAGTAAGCCAACTTCGAAAATTGTTATCTCAATATAGTTACGAGTATCATGTTCTGGATAAACCATCCGTTAGTGATGCCATCTATGACAGTCTATTCAATGAACTAAAAAAAATTGAATCAGTCCATCCTGAATTAATCACTCCAGATAGTCCAACACAGAGAGTCGGCAATAAATTGCTCGGAGGATTTAAAAAAATTCAGCATGAATCAAGAATGCTTAGCCTAAACGATGTCTTTGATCGCAATGATATAGAAGCGTGGATTAAACGTACCGAAAAATTGTTACCAGGTTTAAAGCATGAATTTTTCGTTGATATTAAAATGGATGGATTGGCCTGCGCTTTGATATATCAAGACGGCCTATTAACTCAGGCGATTACCAGAGGTGATAGTTTTGTAGGAGAAGACGTCACAGAAAATGTTCGGACAATTCGAAATGTACCATTAAGTCTCCGTTCTGTTACAGGGCTAGAATATTTGTTAAAAGGCAGAACTGAAGTGCGTGGTGAAATTATTATCTTAAAGAAGGATTTTATAGATATAAATAATAAACGAAGGTCTGAAGGTAAACTAGAATTTGCAAATCCGCGTAACTTAGCTGCTGGAACTGTTAGACAATTAGATCCTAAACTTGTTTCTGAAAGAAAATTACATTTTAGAGCTTATGATATTTTAAGAAAAGATTCTAGCGAAATTAAGACCAATATGCAGGCTTATGAAATTATCACTGCTTTAGGTTTTGTTCGGAATCAAGAAGCAAAAGTTGTAAGTAGTTTACGCGAAGTGATGGAGTTTATTGATTATTGGGATAAAAAACGCCATGATTTACCATTTAATACCGACGGTTTAGTCATAAAAGTTAATAATCGATCTCAATTTGAAGAATTGGGTGTTGTCGGTAAACAACCAAGAGCAGCCGTTGCTTATAAGTATGCCCCTGAAGAAGCTACTGCGATTATAAAAAATATAGTAATCAGTATCGGACGAACTGGTGCTGCAACGCCAATTGCAGTTTTTGATCCAGTCAATATCGCCGGAACGGTCGTTCGTCATGCTAGTTTGCATAACGCTGATGAAATATCTAGATTGGACATTAGAATTGGTGACACGGTAGTAGTTTTTAAAGCTGGCGATATAATTCCGCAAATAAAAAATGTAGTTTTAGAACTAAGACCAAAAAATTCAAACAAATTCGATTTTGAGAAAGCATTAAAAGCGCAATATCCTGAACTACAATTTTTCCGCCCAAAAAATGAAGCAGTCTACCGCATAAAAGGGAGTAGCGGAAAAAGATTATTAAAATTAGCAATCGTTCATTTTGCTAGTAAAAATGCATTAGACATAAATACTCTTGGAGAAAAGAATGCTTTTGCACTGGTTGATAGCAATTTAGTTAATGATTTAGCAGACATTTTTAGTTTTAAAAAAGAGGATTTATTAAAACTTGAAAGATTTGCTGAAATTTCAGCACAAAAGTTAATCTCGGCTATAGATGCTAAAAAAACGCCACTTCTTGAGAGATTTATATATGGGCTTGGCATTAGGCATGTTGGTGTGCAAACCGCCATTGATCTAGCTAATTATTTTCAATCAGTCGATAAATTAAAAAGCGCAACAATAGACGAGCTTCGTTCAATAGACGGGATAGGAGAAGTTGTTGCCGAGAGTATTATAGCTTGGTTTGCTGATGAAGATAATGAAATTTTATTAAATAAATTCACAGAATTAGGTGTTAAGCCTGTTTATAAAAAGAATGTTGGTAAATTGAGCAATCTTAATTTTGTTATAACTGGCACTTTAAGCACCATGTCACGCGATATAGCGGCTGAAAAAATAAAATCGTTGGGTGGTAATTTTCGATCTACTATATCTAGAGATACCAACTATCTCGTTATAGGTGATAATGTTGGTAATAGCAAAATACAAAAAGCTAAACAATACGGTATAAAAATTATAGATGAAACTGAATTTATGAACATGTTAAAAGTCTAGGTTAAGAAGTCACAATTTAATTGCGGGTTTTAGTGTCAGTGCTCCATTGGGCTGTAGCTTTTTTTAGTTTAGTTTCACAAACTGTTAAGATATCGTCTTCTGTTTTTGAAAATCATGCAATAACGTTGGCTGTCGGATTAATTATTATTGTTTCTATAGTTTATTTTTTTGAATGCTGTACAGTTAAAAGTGGGAGATTATTAATTGAAGAAACATATTTCTAATATAAGTAAAAAGTTTGCAATAGCCATAGTTGGCTTTATCGTTGTTTTTGCGGGGCTAGTAATGGTGCCTTATCCTGGTCCGGGCTGGTTAATTGTTTTTGCTGGTTTAGCTATACTAGCAACTGAGTTTAGTTTTGCTCATAATATACTAAAATTCGGTAAAGAAAAATATCAAATCTGGCAAGATTGGGTCAGTGGTCAGGGCATATTGGCACAAATTATCATCTGGACATTGATGGGAATAATAATTATTTTAACAATATGGTTGTTAAACGGTTATGGCGTTCTTGCGGGGATATTTAATTTAGACATACCATGGCTTGTGTCGCCATTTCTATAATATATATAAAAATACCCCGTTTTTTTAAAAACGGGGTATTTTATTGTTTAAACTAACTACCAACTGCGTTGGCGGAATGAACCGCCACCATTGTTTCGGTTGTTACCGCCGAAGTCACGACGAGGTCGATCTTCCTTTGGACGAGCAAGACTAACGCTAATTTCGCGTCCGTCGAGTTCTTTACCGTTTAGTTGGTCAACTGCTTTTTGATTATCATCTTCGTTAGCGAATTCTACAAAACCAAAGCCCTTGCTTCGACCGCTATCGCGATCAGTAATTACTCGGGCGCTTGTGACTTCGCCAATAGACTCAAAAAAAGCCTTCAATGTATCATCAGTTGTAGCATAAGCTAAACTACCGATGAAAAGGTTCTGTTGTGCCATTTATGGTATTCTCTCTTCTTATATCTGATTCTTTTTTGCGTCAGATCGACCGCTTTTCGCGATTCCTGCGAAGTAGAGAGTTTACCTACGCTTCAAACGTAAAGAGGTAAGCGCTCGCCTTTTGCTTTTGTCCGCGTGTGCTTCTGAACATGTTTATTTAAGCACATTTTAATAAATAAAGCTAGTAGAAAACACAAGTTTAATCATTAAGCTTGAGTTTATTAATTAATTGATGGATAATCAAATTATGCTGGTGCGCAAAAGGGGCAACCTTTGCGCCAATATAAAACAAACATAAGGCAAAAAAAACAAAAAGTGCCCCGGGTGGGCGCGCAACAGCACAACAAAAGGTCATTTCTTAGGTTTTAAAGAAATGACCTTTTGTTTATGATTTAAATCTAATGGGGCTTGCGATGCCTTCGCTGAATCATTGAAGGCTAGCGCGTTTCCATGACATGGAAGAGGTCGGGGGTTTAAATCTTTCCTCTAGTTTCACTAAAACTGTCTTAATCAAAATCTTAACCTTATCGGAGGTTTTACTTTGTTTAAACACTGATGTTATACTTATATTATGAAATTGGGTGGTTCCAATCTTTTAAAATTAATTACAAAACAATATAAATCTGCTTTCACACCTACTTCGTTAAAACTTCGTAGGGTTAAGCTGGCCTTGCCAGCTTTCACCATTGTCGAACTTCTAGTCGTCATAGTCGTAATTGGTATCCTAGCTGCTATTACAGTTGTGTCTTATAACGGTATCACCAATAGGGCTATAATAGCCTCTATCCAATCAGATTTATCTAATGCGGCACAACAATTAAAAATATTTTCTATTGATAATAATACCTATCCGTTGACTCTGGATTGCAGTCAACCGGATACTAATATTAATAAATGTATTAAATCTAGTGATGCAACGAATTTATATTATCAAAGTGATAATTCGTCGATTCCAGAGTTTTGTATAACAGCGAGAAATAGAGACATCATATATAAAGTTTCAGAAAATTCAAGCCCTTCACCTGGCGGGTGTTTGACACCAGGGTTGGTTGACGAAGGCCTAGTGCTAAATCTTGATGGCGGCGACCCAGTGTCTTATTCAGGCTCTGGTACATCTTGGCTTGATTTAAGCGAGAATATTAACCACGCCACATTAACTAACGGACCGACGTATAATAGCGTGGATAGTGGATCAATTGTATTTGATGGCACAAACGATTATGTGGATTTTTATGCACCAAATCTAACAACGACCGCAACTGTTGAAATGTGGGCGAAAATTGGATCGGCATATAGCTCCAAGATGTTTATGGGCTGGTTGGCTTACGACGTATTTACGGCCAGTGGTGGCATAGGCTTTAATACTGGCAATTCGGATCTTTATGGTATTAACAGCTCTACCGTTACGTCGTTGGGAGTAGTTAATCATTGGGCCCATTACATATTTGAAATGCGAAGCGATGTTTCTTATTCTAATAACAAGATATATATCAATAGTATCGCGCAAACTTTATCGCAATTATTAAGCACTGAGAACTCTGGGACTAGAATCTTCAACGGTGGCAATGGTCGAATTTCTGGATGGAGGCAGAACGGTTATTATATGCCGATGGAAGTTAGCGTTTTTCGTGTATATAACAGGCAGTTATCCCAAGCAGAAGTAACGCAAAACTTCAATGCAGTAAAGGGTCGTTATGGTTTATAAAAAGGCTTTCACACTTACTTCGTTAAAACTTCGTAGGGTTAAGCCGGCTTTGCCAGCTTTCACTATTGGCGAACTCTTAGTTGTCATAGTCGTGATTGGCATTCTAGCTGCTATTACAGTTGTGTCATATTCTGGAGTTACCAGTAGGGCTATTTTGGCATCTATGCAATCTGATTTGAACAACGCTTCTAGACAGTTGAGTATATTTCAAGTCGAATATGACTCTTTTCCTAACACTATTGACTGTAATATACCAGACAGCCCTACTAATAAATGTCTTGAATCTAGCGATAACAATAGTTACTCTTTTTATGTTAATAATTCTTCGATTGATGGTTATTTTTGTTTAACTACAGTTAATGGAGATTCTTCGTATAGTATAGATAGCTCTGGATTATCCGCGCCCTTTATGTATTGTCCAGTATTGCATTTAGATGCTAATAATCTAGATTCTTACCCAGGCTCAGGTAATACATGGAGAGATTTAAGTAGTAACAACAATGACATAACACTTTATAATGGAGTGGTTTTCGATAGTTCTAATGGTGGTTCTCTGAACTTTGATGGCGTAAATGACTGGGCTAGTATTAATGGTTTTAAATCTAATATTACCACAGCTTTTACGGTGTCGGCATGGATGAAGTTTGATAAATACGCTTATATGGATATATTACAAATGCAGGGAACTAGCGCTTTTAAGTGGCGTATCAGTGGTCAAAATACTTATTGGAATATATATAACAGCTCTGGATGGGATAATTCTTTATCTTATTTAATGGCTCCTAATATAAATGAGTGGCATTGTTATACTTTTACGTACGACGGTACTGATGAAAAAATCTATCTTGATGGTGTTTTAAAAAATCAGTTTACCAAAAATATAACATTAGCTACGCCAACTAATTTTATTCTTGCGCCATCTGGAGGGGAGATGCTAGATGGAGCTATATCAAGTGTTTCAATCTACAATCGCGCTCTATCAAACACTGAGATAAGTACTGTTTTTAATGCTCTTCGAGGTCGCTATGGTTTGTAAAAAGGCTTTCACACCTACTTCGTTAAAACTTCGTAGGGTTAAGCTGGCCTTGCCAGCTTTCACTATCGTCGAACTCTTAGTTGTCATAGTCGTAATTGGTATTCTAGCTGCTATTACTATCGTGTCATATAACGGTATTACTAAAAGAGCTACCACTTCAGCTATTCAAACTGACCTAATTAATACCAAAACTCAATTAGACATGTCCTTAATAGACAATAATGCCTATCCAACTACTCTGGATTGCTCTATACCCGACAGCGCAACTAACAAATGTATTAGATTTAGTCATGGTAATGTTTATAGCGCATACCAGATAAATAACACGACTAATCCACAAACATTTTGTCTTGCCGTAAAGAGTGGCAATATAAGTATGAGAATTAGCAATAATAGTAATCCTTCCCAAGGTTCCTGTATAGATTTTTCTGCATGGTCGATTGAGGGTGGCATATCTTACGATGCTTTTACAGATCAAATCTCTTTAACTGGTTCAGGAAAAGCATATTCTCCATTAGTCCGTGTAGATAACACTAGCACTGCAACGTTGACAGTGGAGTCGTACGCAACCGTAGCTTCTCCTTATTTCTCGCCTCAGAGTGGTGTACACTTTGATTCTTCTTATTATGAAGCTGACGGAGTGACTCCAGCATACAATTCGATAGGATATACTGGTAACGGGAATGCTCAAGCAATACCACTTTTTGCTTGGACTAAACGTACTTGGCGGACACCGACTGGACCAAATGTCGTATATATACGATTTCGTATAAACTCCTCGCCAACACTCTATACGAGTAATAATTTGTTTCGTAACCCAACCATCACGTTTGAATAATTTATTCAGACGTGATGGTTCATTGACCCATTAATTCCTCTAATGCTATCATAAACCTTATGAGAAGATATGGTCCATTACATATATCTGGGCGCAACTCTGAATCTAATTATTCTCTTGCTTTCACACCTACTTCGTTAAAACTTCGTAGGGTTAAGCTGGCCTTGCCAGCTTTCACTATCGTCGAACTCTTAGTTGTCATAGTCGTAATTGGTATTCTAGCTGCTATTACTATCGGTCATATAACGGTATTACTAAAAGAGCTGCTCTAGCTAGCTTACAGTCTGACCTATCTAATGCTGCTACTAAACTAAAGTCTTACCAAACTCTCTATGGTTCATACCCAACCCTAGATACTAACAACTGTCCAACTACTCCAACTGTAGATAGCAACTATTGTCTTAAACTTAGCCCAGGTATATCTATAGCAACAGCCCCCTTTGCTGGTTACATACCTAATAACAGCACTACTCCTCAAACCTTTAGTCTAACCTTGTCTAGTAACGACATCCAAGGCATCATAACCGAAAGCTCTAAACCCAGTGTCTTAACACCAGCCCCCTTAGATCCAGTAGCTGACTGGATAGCTACTCCTCAAGGTGATCACTATGGTAATTACTATGATCCAGTCTCTAAGTCTTGGGCTAATGTAACTAGAAGCACTCCTAAGACTATCTATGACCCTACTACCCAACATATCTATGATGTACCAGCTAATTACTTAGCGGTTAAC
>JBASLU010000005.1:0-12619 GCA_049656505.1 Saccharimonadales bacterium (SeqCode)
CGTTTTTGGTTAGATGGTGAGACATTACCAGTGTCGCTGTAGCCATCAGCTGGGTTTGTCACGGCTAGAGCATTAGCCGGGGCATTATCGTTATGGCCACTAAAGATAAAGCCTGAGCCGACTGTTCCTGTGCTCCAATTACTAGGTACAGATAGAACGTTTTGAGCAAGAGTCATCCATTCAGCTTCGGTAATTAAGTGACAACCAGAACAGGCGGCGGTGGCTGTAGTCATAGCTGTAGTTTGGGATATAGATACCCATGGGGTTAGTTCGGGTTGCGAGGTAGCAACTCCAGCAACGTTTTTAGCTTCATACTTCATAACGCAGAAGTTATTAGTGTTATAGGTGGAGCTGCCTGGAACAGGTATAAAACCTGTCGGACAAGTTAATGATGAAATATCTGTGACTAATTCTGGTGAGGCGTCATTAGTAATTCGGTATTTAACTGCGCTGGCGGTATGTTCGGCATCTAGTCTAAAACCAGCGGGGCTTAAGCCGCTAGCGAGTGTATAGGTAAAAGTGCTACCTGAACTAGCTTTAAGGCAGTATTTAGGGTCATTGACTGGACTAGTTGGACAATTGTTTGTTAGTGGTGCAGTTGGATAAGATCCATAGTCTGTATAGTACATTTGTAACTTCTTTTTAGCGCTAGCAAGGTCAGACTGTAATGAAGCCGCAACCGCTTTTTGTGAGATACCTGTATAAGAAACAACAGTAATAGCAGCTAAGATACCGATGACAACAATGACGACTAAGAGCTCGACGATGGTAAAACCTCTATTTAAACCATATTTTAACTTATTAAGAGAGTTTTGCTTTTTCATAATCTGTTATTTTGTTGCTAACGATACTATTGAATTAATCTTCGTTAAAGTCAGTATAGCATTAGTGGTATGTAGGCACAATAGATTAGCGAGAAATGAATAAAGAAGATTGCATTTCGCTTGATTTAGCGAGCTTCGATAGATCAGAGTAAGTTACAACTAAATCTTCTTGGGCTTTTTCAAACTTTTGCCTATCTTTGTCTTTATTAGCTTGGCTGAGAGTTTCCCAGTTATCAGCGATTTTATCTAAATAATCTAGGCTTAATTTTTTAGTAGAATTAAATTCTTGAGAAGTTTCTAATTTTTCAATATCGCTAATTGCCTTACGCCAAAAAGCTTCAATCAAATGCCATTTTTCGGGAGAATTGTTTTTGTTAGTTTGACTAATGGCATTAGAAATAATATTACTTAATTTGTGCTCATTTTCTAGATAGTTAGTAATTGTTTTTATCAGTTCTAGTTTATTACTTAACTCATCTTTTTCCTTTTGACAATTTTTAATTTCAGTATTTACAGAACTAATTATCTTTTGCCAATTATATAAATCAGTAGTTTGACAAATCGCATTATTTTCATCAGTTAATTTATTGTTTAATTCAATAACTTTAACCAGTTTTTCTGATGCAGAATCATCGGTATTTTTTATAATTCTATCTATTTCATTATTTAAATCTTTTTGAGCTGATATAAAGAATTGATTGTAATTATTTTGATAATTTTCCCAGTTTTTAAAACTCAAAAAGCTCGCTAATACAGTAACGACCAAAATCAAAACTATTCCAACAATAACTAATGTTTTGCGGTTCTTTTTTATAAAAGTCGTTAGTCGATTTACGTGATGTTTAATTTTCATATTACACCCCCGACCATAATTCGCTATTTAAAGGCCATGAATTAAACTTACAACCTTGAAGATCTATCGATTGCTGTTGCATAATTGGGGCTAATTGACCCGCACCACCACAATACTCGTGAGGATGGCGTAACCAATGGCCAGTTTCGTGATTAATTACCATGTGTTGATAATCTCGCAAAGATCCGCCAGCGTTATTCCAGGCATCAGAAGCATACAACCATTTGTTTTGATTGATAATTACGTAGTTACCAACTTGACAGCTCCAGTCGGCACTACAAACTGTTGGAGCAAAAGTCGGAACTTGACTAGCCTCACTTAAGACTAATGTAAAACTACCGCCACTTGAAACTTGCTGAAAAGTTATTCCCATTCTTGCCCAACCACGACTGTCATTTAGAGTTTGATTGGCCAATGTTTTAAACTCTGCAAAATCGGCAGTTATTATACCTCTTGTTGTCACATTATAAGGAATTGTTCTTTTAGAATAACTAGCAATGGTTTCGGCGTCGTAAATCTCTTGTAACCAATCTGGAGTTTTAATTTCAGGGGATTTAGTTTTAGAAATCGTACTTGGGAGCATTTGCAAGCTTAATAAAGTTTCTGAGATGGAGTTATCATCTTGATTATCAACGGCTTTAACATTGGCAATCGAAACCATAGAGAAAAGTAAAAGTGGTATCAATAATAAAACATAAAGCTTAGATCTCATAAAACTATATTAACATGTGATTAAAACTTATTTTATAAACTTATCTATCAAACTACCGATTAAATAACTACCAATAACCACAAAAATAGCTAGTCCAGTGTGTTCAAATATAACTGAGTTTATTTTATCTTTATTTTGTTTAGCAACTGCGTAACTTAAGGTTATTAAAGCAAGAAAACCCCATATAAAGTCAACCGTTACTGCTAGATTTAAGTTTAAAAACAGTATAGGCGCAATAAAACTTAGACCAAGAACCATTTTAGATACTACTGTGGCTATTGTTGCCTCCCAAACTTCACGCTTTGTCGAATGATCACTTGATTCTTCAGAAATATGAATGCCTAAACCATCAGAAAAAGCGTCTGCAAAAGCGATAGTTAATAAACCCGCTAAAATGACGTCCTTAGATTCAGTTGTAGAATATAAACCTATCAACAACCCGAGGCTAGTAATCACCCCAGATGTCATACCGTAACTTAGCCCTTTTTTAATTGAAGATTTCATATTTGTCTATTATGTTACAAATCATTGATAATTGAAATAAAATTGAGTCGTTAATTGTATAATACTGATGACAATGCGTGATGAAATGTCAGACGAAGAAATTACCCAATCAGTGCTAAATGGCAACAAAAATAAATACGCCCAAATTGTTGAGCGCTATGAATCTAAATTGATGCGATATGCTCAATATATACTTAAAGATTACGACTTAGCTTCTGACGCGGTTCAAGAATCTTTCATTAAAGCTTTTGTTAATCTGCGCAGTTTTGACACAAAAAGAAAATTTTCGTCTTGGATTTATCGAATATTACATAATGAAGCAATGAATGTTATTAAGCGAAATAAAAAAATCGTTTCTTTAGACAATGAAGAGAGCGGAAAAAATACATCATATGAAGATTTCTGGCGTGATATAAAAATTGATCAGCAGATTTTAAACTTACAAGTCCGTAATTGTTTAGATAAAATAGATATAAAATACAAAGAAGTATTAATGCTTAATTATTTTGAAAACTTAAAGTACGAGGAGATAAGTGATATCTTGCACATACCGACTTCGACAGTCGGAGTAAGGATAAGACGTGGCAAAGAAGCTTTGAAAAAAATTTGCTCAAAAGAGGAGGTCAAATATGACTAAAAAGCAAAACAAGAAAAATAGTCAAATTGAATCTACCATTATGAACAAGATTAATAGTGGCGAAATTAAGATGCGTTCGCATTGGTATTTTGGAATATTAGGACTATTGAGTGTATTAATAGTAGCACTTCTTGGAGTTGTTGCGATTTATGCTAGCAGCATTATTACACTTTGGCTAAGAGTTATTGCAATTGACGGTCCAGCATTTGGGGCAAAAAATAGGATTGGCGAGTTACTATTATCATTTCCGTGGTGGTCAATTTTATTGATAATTATTTCTGTTATCACTCTTGTTTCAATCATAAATAAATTTAACCATTTATATAAAATCAAATTAATTTATTTATTGCCATTTGCTTTAATTTTAGTAATTATTTTTGGTTACGTAACTTCGTACACTAAATTACCAAATATCATAAACGTCAAAGGTCAATATGATAATCAATGCAATATTAGTGATGAAGATTGCCTAACCAGAGGTCGTATATATAGAAAAATGCGACAAATGAAATAATTTATTCGTTTGCTTTGTAATACATATGTCAGAAAGGGGACAAATCAATGAATAGAATATTAACTTACAGCCTAGGCGTAGCAGGTATCGCAACTATTGGCTTACTTGCAGCAGCACCAACAAGCTTTGTAGGCGCTCAAGTAGCTGAGAATGCTCACTACGGAAAAGGTGGTGGCTATGGATACACTCAGATGCTTGAAACTAAAGCAAAATTAGTAAATATGTCGACAGAAGAACTAAAAGCTCAACTAGAGACTAAAACTATGCTTCAAGTAGCTGAAGAAAATGGCGTTAGCCAAGAGCAACTACAAGAAGCAGCTAAAACTGCTGCAAAAGCTCGCTGGGAAGAGCGTGGGTTTAGTGAAGAAGAAATTCAAGAACGAACCAAAGCCATGGAAGAACGTCAACAAGACGGAGAATGCGATGGTTCTAGTGGTGGAATGCAACATCGAGGCATAAATAGGTAAATAATAATTTTACAATTAAAAAAGCCCCAATTAGGGGCTTTTTTATATATAATAAACCACTACCCTTTGGCATATCTTCAGAAGATAATTTAACGATATAAAATTAGCAATATTTAGAACATTAGGCTATCGGTCGCTATGAAATAGAACAAAGCTAAAACCGCTACTGTCATTATTAATATTGTAATAGAAATAAATATTTTAGATAACCAACCGTTTTTGTATTGCCCCATAATATTATTGTCATTGCCAATTCTAAAAATCATCCACAGGAGCGGAACAGCCGCTACACCATTAAAGACAGCGGTAAATATTAAAGCTTGAATTGGGTTAATGCCTATAAAATTAATTAAAAGTCCGACGATTGTTGCCACAATAATAATCGCGTAAAAACCAATGGCTTTATTAAACTTCCTATAAAGACCTTCTCTCCAGCCAAAAACTTCACTAATAGCGTAGGCCGATGATCCTGCTAAGATGGGCACCGCCAAAAGTCCAATACCTAAAATACCAATCGAAAAAATTAATTTTGCTATTAATCCAGAATAAGGAAATACGCTTACGAGAGGTTCCAAGGCTTTGGCGGCGTCAGCGGCGCTATCAATATTTGTAATGTTATTACCGTTTAAAACCGACGCGCACAAAACAACAATGAACCAGCCAGTTAAAACAGATAAAGTCATACCTAAGAAATTATCGATTCTTAAATTTCTTAAAAATTTCTTACTAATTTTTGGTAAACCACCAGATATGAGCAAACGATGATTTGAAATTTCTTCTTCGACAACTTCGGAAGTATCCCAAAAAAACAGATAAGGCGATATAGTCGTTCCAATAATGCCTACAAATATATAGACTGTCTCGCTATTAATTACAGGCATGATGGTAAAAGTATTTTTAATTACTTCTAACCAGTCACTTTTTGCTAATAACGCAGCTATAGGATAAGCTAGCAACGAAACTGCTAACCATTTTAAGATACGGGCATATGTTTTATATTTTATAAAAATAACCATTAAAATTATAAAAATAGCATAAAATATAGCCAAAAATTCAAAAGGTAAACCGATAAATAATTGAGTTGTAGACGCCATTGCGCCTAAATCAGCGCCGATATTTATAGTATTGGCAACGACTACCAATAAAACAGCTAGAAATAATAGTTTTTTGTTAAAATTATCTTTAATAATTGTTGCCAAACCTTTACCAGTGACGGCTCCTATACGTGAACAGGACTCTTGGACGGCGATTAACATAGGGTACATAAATGGAAAAGCCCACAAAAAGCCAAAACCATATTTAGCGCCAGCTTGAGAATAAGTAACAACTCCAGATGGGTCGTCATCGGCCGCACCGGATACTATACCAGGACCCAAAATTCGTAAAAATTTACTAAAACTTCTACGACGCAGAGTATGTTTTATTATATTTTTGTTGAGGCGATGATTTTTGGCCATTAATTCTAAAATCTTTATGCTTTAATCTAAAGCAAGAATACTATATAAACCTAAAAAATACTATCATAAGATATTTATTTAGACACAGATTTGCTATACTGTCATATATGAGAAATTCTAATAGGCCACATCTTATAATGACAGTTGGTTTACCGGGATCTGGAAAAAGTTTTTTTGCAGAACATTTCGCTGAAACATTCAAGGCGCCAATTGTAAGTTATGAAAGATTAAAACTACTTAAAAGACAGCAAGACATTGATGGTGATGGAGTAGTTGATGATTATGCAAAATATATCCTGAAAGAAATAATGAAAACGTCACAAACGATTATTTATGACGGTCTAACTAATTCAAAAAAAGCTCGCACAGAACTGGTTGGTATCGCTAAAGCGCTAAATTATGACCCAATGTTTGTTTGGGTACAAACCGATGAGACTACTGCGCGAAAGAGAGCTTTGAAAATTACGGATAGCCATAAGTTTAGTGTTACAAAAGATGAATTTGATAATTATAAAAAAAGATTTACATCTCTTAGTCGAAAAGAAAATCCCGTAGTAATTAGTGGAAAACATAATTATGCCAGTCAACTTAAGATAGTATTAAAGAATCTTGCAACTCGGCAATTAAAAAACGACGTTACGTTAAATAGGAACATTTCGCAAGAGGTGTAATAATAAAATAGATTATAAAATGTCCACAATTTATGATGAAGAGTTTGGTAAAATAACCGTCAGACGCAATATAAGATCATCTAAGGTGCAGGTAAAACTGTCCCCTAATGGAACTCTAAGCGCTTCACTGCCAAAATATGCTCCATTATTTTTAGTTAAAAGGCTTATCAAAAATTCACGCGATGAAATAAGACAATTAATTAGTCGCCAAAAATCAAAAACTAAACTATTCAATGGTATGAAAATCGGCAAGAGCCATTATTTAATCATCGAACATAGTGAAAATAGCTCCATTAAAATTAAAAGATTAGATCAAAAAATCTATGTTTATTGCCGTCAAAACGAAGATCTTTATATTAATAATTGTTACGAAAAGATAAAAAAGGCCATCAGCGAAGCCTTAGAAATAGAAGCAAAAAGTTATATTCCCAAAAGAGTTAGTTATTTAGCTGACAAATATAACTTTAAATATAATAAAGTTCGCTTATCTAAAGCCTCTGGTAGGTGGGGAAGTTGCAGTAACGCGGGGACTATTAGTTTAAATATATTCTTGATGCAACTTCCTTTTGAGTTAATCGATTACGTCATAATCCACGAACTAGCTCATACCAAGCAAATGAATCATAGTAGAGATTTTTGGAATATAGTTGAAACAATTAATTCGAACTACAAAAAACACCGAAAAAATCTAAAATTATACAACCCAACTATATAAAAAGACTAAAAATATGTATAATAAGCGTAAGATGCTTAGGGGTGGACTTAGTCGACAATCATCAACAAATAATATTTTCAGATTTGCTGGATTGTTTATACCTATAATTTTAATTATTTATGGAGCGCTTTCACAATCTTCAATCATCAAAGCGCCTCATTCGATTAACCATGTTGGTCTATTGATTTTTTCTTTTTGGTGGTTATTCATAATGAGTTTACAATTTCTTATACCTAGTGAATCCAAGTTAGAAACTGTTATGCGACTAATAGTCTACCACTTATTGACTGGCGCATATTTAGTTTTCGTTTCCGGTTCTTCACCACCTTTTACCGTTTGTTGGATAGTTTTGATGCTTGCTTCATATTCATATTTTTCACTTCGCGGAGTGGTATCAAACATATTAGGACTTACTGCTTTTACCATAATTGACATATTTTTATGGCATCGAATCAATAACAGTATAGCTATTGCCGACTTGATGACATATTTATCTATCATTGTAGCTGGTCTTTTTATACTTAAATTATCCAAAATCCAAGAAGCCTCAAAAAAAGAACTCGAATATGCTAGGACACAAGAGCTATTACAACGCGATAGAGCTCTGACGATTATAAACAATCTAGCCGATGCGGTTTTGAGTACTGATATGCATGGTATTATTAAAATTTATAATGCTTCTAGTATGGCGCTTTTAAATACAAACATAGGCTTAGATGGTCATTTTATAGATGAAATTTTACCACTAAGAGATAAAGACGGACACAAAGTAAGCTTATATGAGGAGCTAAAAAAATCCAAAACAGTTACACAAAGAGATGATTTAATACATAAATTTGGCCCAGATGATTATATGAGATTGGAAATTATATATTCTCCAATCCAAAGTAGTTATGTTGGCCCAAGAAAACCGGGCGTTCATGATGGTTTCGCAATTATTATGAGAGATGTCACTAAATCGAAAAGCCTAGAAGAAGAACGAGATGAATTTATAAGTGTCATAAGTCACGAACTTAGAACTCCAATCACTATTGCAGAAGGCACTATCTCTAATGTTCAATTAATGCTAAAACATCCCGATGCAACACCAACCATGTTGCAAGATGCAGTCGAAACCGCGCACGACCAAATTATATTTCTAGCTGGAATGGTTAACGACTTAAGTACACTGTCGAGAGCCGAACGCGGAGTAGCTGATAATGCTGAGGAGATTGATGTTAAAGAACTAGCCCATAAATTACATGACAAATATTTTGAAGAAGCAAAAAATAAAAACTTGCACCTAGATTTAGATTTGTCAGCTAAATTAGGATCAGTTTATGTCAGTAGATTATATTTAGAAGAAATATTACAAAATTTAATAACCAATTCCTTGAAATATACTAAAAAAGGTGATGTTAAAATTATATTCAAACAAAAAAATGACGAGATTGAATTTTCTATCAAAGATACTGGTATTGGTATAAGCAAAACTGATCAGGCAAAAATATTTAAAAAGTTTTATAGAAGTGAGGACTATCGTACACGCGAAACTGGTGGGACAGGACTGGGTCTATATATAGTGGATAAATTAGCGCATAAGATAGGCGCCAAGATTAAACTGAAAAGTCGCTTAAATTTTGGGTCAACCTTTAGCTTTAGCTTGCCATTAATGAAAAAAGAGAATTGACTAAAACTATGAATTAATCTATAATTAATCTTGACAGTCTGCTTTAGCAGGCTTTTAAATTTAGGAGAGAGTGGTGAAGAAAATTAAAATTAAAAACTTGATTAAAAAGTTGACGACACCTTTTACCGCTGCTGGTAGATACTTTGTCAATTCTTGGCGAGAGTTGAAAAATGTGCACTGGCCAAATCGAAAGTCAACTTGGAGTATGATTTTTGCGGTTATTCTTTTTTCAGGTTTTTTTGTAATTTTAATAACGCTACTTGATATCGGGTTTGATAAACTATTTGATTTAGTTATAAGATAGGAAGAAATATGGCAAAACATCAGTACGACTCAACAAGAAAATGGTATGCAATTCATACTTATAGTGGCTATGAAGAAAAAGTCGCTGACAGCATCAGACAAAAAATTAACGCCGTAGATATGGCCGACAAGATTTTCGATGTAATGGTTCCAAAAGAAAAACAAATTGAAATTAAAAACGGTAAAAGAAAAGTTGTTGAAAAAAGAATCTTTCAAGGTTACGCGTTAGTCGAAATGAAACTAACAGATGAAACTTGGTATATTGTTAGAAATACGCCAGGCGTAACTGGTTTTGTTGGGGCTGGTACCGAGCCAACTCCAGTATCAGATAGTGAGATAGCTAAAATCAAACGTCGTATGGGTGTAGAAGATCCTAAGCATCATATTGATTTTACAGTATCAGAAGTAGTTAGTATTATCGATGGACCATTCAAAGGTTTTGACGGCACAATATCAGAGATAGACACCCAAAAAGGCAAGGTTAAAGTTATGGTAAGTATGTTCGGACGCGATACGTCCGTTGAACTTGACGCTTTGCAGGTTAGTAAGGTATAATACCCCAGTTACAATGCGATAAAGTCGCGGCTATTAGAAGATAGCCCTTGGAAGTTGGCACGCTTCAATAAATTGCCATATTCCATCTTCTATATTCAATTAGCAATTTTGGAGAAAATTAAATGGCAAAGAAAATTATCGGAAATTTAAAATTACGTATCCCAGCTGGACGCGCTACGGCTGGACCACCAGTTGGATCGACGCTTGGTCAATGGGGATTAAATATGATGGATTTCATTAACCCATTTAACGAGTCTACTAAGGATATGATAGGTAAAGATGTTATAGTTCATATTCAAGTTTTCGAAGACAGAACATTTACTTGGAAAAGTATCGGTCAACCAGTCGATGATATGATTCGTGAGAAAATTGGTATTCAAAAGGGTAGTGGTAAGTCTCACTCTGAAAAAGTTGGAAAAATTACTCGCGCTCAATTAGCAGAAATTGCTGAAATTAAAAAAGATCAACTTAATGCGATTGATGAAGAAGGTCGCATCAAAGTCATCGCTGGCACCGCCCGATCTATGGGTGTAGAGGTAGTAGACTAAAAACCACAAACTACAAACAAAACAGATTACAGACTACAGATTAGTAATAATAAGTTGGAAATAATAGGTTTGTAAATAATAGGTTAGTAATAACAATAATAATTAATAATAAGAATAATAAGCCGTCTAGAATTAGGCGGTTTTTATTTGCAAGGTTTAACCTCGCAATTCGTAAATTTTGCAAGGTTAAACCTTGCAAAATTAATTGTCGGCCGTCTGTACATCTGTGTCTATTTACTAACTAGCTTTAAAGTGTTATGATTGTGGCAATATAATATAAGATCAATGTTGGGACTGTGGCGATTATTAATATTATTGATAAAGCCATAGGTTATTACCACAGAAAGGATTTGTGAAAATTATGGCTAAAAAAGCCGAACTATTAGAACAAGCATCGAAGCTTGGGTTAGAATTAAACTCAAAAAGCACAATCGCAGAAATTGAAGTTGCTATTGCTAGTGCCAATAAAAAACTTGTTGAAGAACACGAACATGAAGCTAAGGTCGCTAAAGCTGGCAAAAGAAGTGAAAAGGCTATCAAAGAAAGTCAAGAAAAAGTTGCCAAAGAAGAACGCAAGTCAAAACACGACACAGCTCCTCAATCAGAAGATGACAAAACACACGTTAAAAAGGGTGCTAAACCGATTACTCGTTCGCGTATTGAAAGAAGAGGCAAAAACTATCGCAAGGTTGCTGAGTTATTAGATAAATCAAAGATTTACAGTCTAGAAGAAGCGCTTGATTTGGCAACAAAAACTAATCCTAGCAAATTTGATGCTACTGTTGAAATACACGTCAAAATGGGTGTAGATCCACGTCAGGCTGATCAAAATATTCGAGCAACCGTAAGTTTACCAAACGGAACTGGCAAGACAGTCAGGGTTGCTGTATTTGCTCCAGATGCAGAACATGCATCGGCTAAAAAGGCTGGCGCTGAAGTCATAGGTGATGAAGAATTCTTAAAACAATTAGACAAAGAACTGATAAATTTTGATGTTTTAATCTCAACTCCTCAATATATGCCTAAATTAAGTAAATATGCTCGTCTTTTAGGACCTAGAGGCTTGATGCCAAATCCTAAAAGCGGCACAGTGGCTACAAATGTTTCTAAAGCAGTTACAGAAGCTAAAGCTGGTAAAGTTGAATATAGGGTTGATAAACAATCAATTATTCACTTAGGTATCGGCAAGGTATCTTTTGGCGCTGAAAAACTAAAAACTAACGCTATTACGTTTTTAGATAACTTAAAATCACAAAAACCCGCAAGCTTAAAAGGCGCCTATGTTAAATCAATTTCAATCAGCACGACGCACGGACCAGGCATAAAGGTAGAAAACAATATTAACTAAAATCATATACTAAAAACAATTTTAATCTTATAATAATATTTAGTTAAAGATTGGATAGGTAATCGAAAAATATGGGAGTCTACAGTAACAACGAAATCAAACAGGCCATCAATAAAGGAACTATCGTTTCGGTGCCTTATAATGAGGCTCATGTTTCGGAGGCCAGTCTTGATTTTACGCTTGGATATTACTTCTATAAACAGGAATTTGAAGAAATCTCTCGAGTTTATAATCCTTTCGATATCGATGACGTAAAGCGATATTTTAAAGGTCCCCTAGAAGCCATGCCACATAAAAAATGGTGCGAAGATAACGGCTATAACTTGTTCGATAATATACCCGAAGATCATCCTATTATAGTTTTAAAGCCTGGTGAGAGAATTCTAGCTCACACCCATGAGTTTATTGGTATTCGCTCTAATGGTGGCGCATGTGAAGTAAAGTCACGTAGTAGCTGGGGAAGAAACGGCGTAGCGGTATGTTTTGATGCTGGTTGGGTAGATCCTGGATATATTAATCGTTTGACTTTAGAGATTTATAACTTAAATCAGCATGAGTCGGTTGTCCTACCGGTCGGCGAAAGAATTGGTCAATTAATATTCCACCACACTGCCACACCAGTAGATGGTGACTACAGCAACGGTAGAAACGGTATGAGTGGTAAATATCAGCACACCGATAATTTAGAAGAATTGATTAAAACTTGGTCACCAGAACAGATGCTGCCAAGAGCTTTTAAAGATTGTAGAATGATACCTGAAATAATTAAGGGGCTGCCAAAAGGTATAAAATAATGGAAGAGGGCAAGTATATCGTCATCGAAGGCCATGATGGTACTGGTA
>JBASLU010000006.1:0-1622 GCA_049656505.1 Saccharimonadales bacterium (SeqCode)
GACCAGGGCTTTGCAGGATCTGGAACGAAACAGACTGGTTACGGCCTCAAGCCGTACATCGGCTAATCCGAACACTTTACGGTGATCAGTTTTTTCTGTGATTTTTCTTTTAATGCGCTTGTTACAAAATCCTTCGGGTGCTGTGTCCGCTCTGAGATTTCTTCAACGGATAAGCCCTGGTCATACGATTCAAGTTTTTGAACGAATTTTTTAAAATGCTTTTCCTCAAAATACAATTCAAAGTTATTGGGCCGAAAAATAATCGTATCCTCTACTACTATTAATGGGAGTTTGTATTTCACTTTGATTCCTCCGTTCGGATTATATGTCTATGATGAAAATTCAATAAGATTCTTTATTAATTCCATGGTATTTAAATTTGTTTTACACACTATTTTTCGTATAGGCAGCACGAAGGATGGAGCTACCGATAGTTCGTAGAATCAAGCTTAACATTTTGTCGGTCGATTGCCAAAGTGTACTGCGTCAAGTCATCCGTCCCAATGCTAAAGAAATCAACTTCTTTTGCCAATGCGTCACTTTCCATGACCGCTGCCGGTGTTTCAATCATAATTCCTTGCTCTACTTCATTAAATTTAATATTTGATTTCAATAATTCAAATTTTACTTCTTCTACTATTTTTTTATCTGCTTTACTTCTGAAACAGAAATAATCATTGAATACATGATAACATTTAAGGACTGCCCCAACAAGCTCACTATAGGAATTAGACCCTATGACTCTTGCCGCATTTGCCTTTTCCAGTAACAAAACAATTAGATTAAAGAGGCCTCAGTATTTCCCATATTGGAGTATATTTTGACTCCTTAAAACCAATACTTTTAATGCACTTGTAAGTGCTCTTAATCGAGGTATTCTGGATCTATGCGATAAGCAAAACTTGACTTTGAAGATTATAAGTATAGAATCAAGGAGACGATAAGATAAATTTTATAGATAATGGCGCGAAGCCAAAAGGAGTATTATTATGGGAGTAACAATTTTAAAAGCGATGGAAAGAAGCGAAAGCCCAAAAAAGGTCCGGGATGCAGGTTTTATCCCCGGCGTTCTTAACGGGCCTGGTACAACTTCTGCCTCCGTACAATTCGAAACCGCCGCACTGAACAAAATCATCATTAAAAACGGGATGAATGCCAAGATATGGGTTGAATTAGGTGCTGAGAAAAGATTTGGTTTTGTTAAGGAAGTTCAAACGCATCCTGTGGGAAGAAATATAATTCACGTTGCAATTCAAATGGTCTCAAAGGATCAAGAAGTCAAAATGCAGCTGCCGATTACCTTTCATGGCTCTGATGAATTGGAACAAAAATTGCTGCATGTACATGTCAACAAATCAGAGGTCGAGGTTTTTGGTAAAACCGCGCTTATACCTAATATACTCGTAGTTGACGTCTCCAAAAAAGAATTGGAAGACACCATCACCGCTATGGATTTTCAGCTGCCTGCGGAGATCAAAATACTTGATCCGGAAAATGAAGTTTATGCCACCATCAAGGCTGTCAGAGAAGGAAACGCCGAAAAACCTGAAGAAGAAGTTAAGCCTGCTGAATGATAAAAAAATCAAGAAAGAATCATACAAATAAGGAGGATGAAATTTAAT
>JBASLU010000007.1:0-6378 GCA_049656505.1 Saccharimonadales bacterium (SeqCode)
CCGAGAAATCATACGTCTTAACAATACTCAAGAAAAAGAAGATGATATTGACTCACTATCTAACCGTCGAGTTAAAGTCGTTGGTGAATTAGTCGCAAGACAGTTTAGGGTCGGTATGTTACGCATGCAGCGTAACGCCATGGATCGTATGAGTATGAGTGATCTTGAAACAGTTAGCCCGAATCAGCTCATCAATGCTCGTCCAATTGTCGCTGCAGTTCGAGAATTTTTTGCAAGTTCTCAGTTATCTCAGTTAATGGATGAAACCAACCCTCTTTCAGAGCTATCGCACAAAAGACGCCTCAGCTCAATGGGTCCTGGTGGTCTGTCGAGAGAAAGAGCCGGATTTGATGTTCGTGACGCCCATCCTACACATTATGGAAGAATTTGTGTAGTAGAAACTCCTGAAGGCGCCAATATTGGTTTGGTCTTAAACCTTGCTACATACGCTCGAATTAATAACTATGGCTTTATTGAGACTCCTTATATTAAGGTCAAGGATGGTAAAGTTACCAACGAAATAGTCTATCTCGATGCTTCACAAGAGGCAAACGAAGTTATTGCTGATGCCGGTGTCAAATTAAAAGCAGATGGATCTTTTGCTGAAGAGCGTGTAAGCGCTAGGCGTGGTATTTTGCCAGAACAAGTAGATGCCGTCGAAGTCACTTATGTAGATGCAGCGCATAAACAAATTTTAGGCACTTCTGCTGCGTTAATTCCATTTATAGAAAAAGACCGCGTTGATCGTGCCTTAACTGGCTCAGCCATGCAAAAACAGGCAGTTCCACTTCTTACACCTGAATCTCCTTATGTTGGTACTGGTATAGAAAGTGAAATTGCCAAAAACACTAGTCAATTAATTGTTGCTGAAGGCGCCGGTGAAGTTATCCGTGCGGATGGCGATGAGGTTCATGTTAAATATAAAGATGGCGTAAAAATCTACAGTTTAATTCACTTTGAAAAAAGTAATGACGACAGATCCATCAATCAAAAAGTGCGCGTAGTTCGTGGTCAAAAAGTTAAAAAAGGATCTATTCTTATTGAAGGCGCTTCGATTGCCGATGGTGAGCTATCACTGGGTCGTAATCTATTGGTAGCGTTTATGCCTTGGGGCGGTTACAATATGGATGATGCCATAGTCTTGTCTAATCGTTTAGTTCAAGATGACACCCTTTCAAGTATTAATATTAAAGATTACAACGTCGAAGTTCGCGAGACTAAATTGGGTGATGAAATTGTCACTCGAGATATTCCAAATGTGAGTGAAGAATCTTTGAGACATCTAGATGAAAACGGGATTGTTCAAATTGGCTCAGAACTTCGTGCTGGTGATATTCTAGTCGGTAAAATTACTCCAAAGGGTGAGCAAGAACTATCTAGCGAGGAAAGATTACTTCGGGCTATTTTCGGTGAAAAAGCCAAAGACGTAAGAGACACTTCTTTAAAGATGAATACTGCTGGTGGTGGCAAAGTTGTTGGCGTTAAAATTTTCAGCCGAGAAAGTGGACACGAATTAAAGGCTGGGGTTATTATGCAGATTCAAATTTTTGTAGCTGAGCTAAGAAAAATCAGTGTAGGAGATAAATTAGCTGGACGACATGGTAATAAGGGTGTGGTCGCTAAAATATTACCAATTGAAGATATGCCGTTTATGGAAGACGGTACACCAGTCGACGTTGTCCTCAACCCACTAGGTGTGCCAAGCCGTATGAATATCGGTCAGCTGTTTGAGACTCATCTTGGTATGGCGGCTAGAGCCTTGGGATATAAGGTTGCTTCTCCGCCATTTGATGGTGTTTCAAATGAAACTATCGCTGACGAACTAGAAAAAGCTGGCTTCACCAGAGATGGAAAATTCCAACTGTTTGACGGTCGCGACGGTAATCCGTTTGAAGAAAAAACTACTGTTGGTGTTATGCACATGATTAAACTCCACCATATGGTGTCCGATAAGATACATGCGCGCTCGACTGGCCCATACACTATGGTCACTCAACAACCTCTCGGTGGTAAAGCTCAAAACGGTGGTCAGAGATTCGGCGAGATGGAAGTTTGGGCTCTTGAAGCTTACGGTGCTGCTTCGACTTTGCAAGAAATGCTTACAATTAAATCTGATGATGTCTACGGCCGCGCAAAGGCTTATGAGGCGATTATTAAAAATGAAAAAATTGTTGGTCCTAAGCTGCCAGAATCATTTAATGTTTTAATCAAAGAACTTCAGGGCCTATGCTTAAGAGTCGACCTATTGGATTTAGAAGAACAAGCCACGTTAGATGCGGGACAAGTTACTAATCTTCATTCTGAAAAAGACGTTATTGTTGAAGAAGAGGTAGAAATCGACTCCGTTGATGAAGAGACAATTTTAGCGGAATTTGATGAAATAAAAGATATCGAGGAGGAGGCATAATATGTCACGAGTTATTTCAAACACAGGAATTGCTGATTTTGATGCTATCAGACTATCCGTAGCTAGCTCTGAAGATATCTTGAAATGGAGTCATGGCGAAGTTACTAAGCCTGAAACGATTAATTATCGTACCCAAAAGCCAGAAAGGGATGGACTTTTCTGTGAACGCATTTTTGGACCAGTTAAAGATATTAATCCACATGATAGTAAAATCAAGGGCGTTAGGTCTAGAGAAGCTGCTATTGATAAAAGTGGTGAACTTGTTACTAAGTCAATTGTCAGGCGCGAACGAATGGGCCATATATCTTTAGCTACTCCAGTAGCGCACATTTGGTTTATGCGTGGTACACCGAGCGCAATGAGCTTACTTTTAGGTATAACAGTAAGAAATCTTGAAAGAATCGCCTATTTTGCCACTTATGTAATTCTAAAAGCAGATAATGAAAAGAGAGATCAGTATCTTGCTGATCTAGAAGCCGAAACAGAGGCTGGTCGTACTGCTATAAAAATCCGCTACGAACGTGAAGCAAGTGTCGAGGGCGCTGATATTAAAACTTTAGCTAGTGAGCAATCTCGAGAAATTGAAGAGTTAAACGAAACTTACAGTGTTAAAAAAGCCCAATTAGAGAGCTTGAACAAAGGTACTTTAATTAGCGAAGTTGATTACAGGAATCTACCAGAAGAATACGAAGAATTAATCGAAGTTGGTATGGGCGGCAAGGCTCTAAAGACTTTATTGGATGAAATTGACCTACCAAAATTAATTGCAAAATTAAATGAAGAGGTAAAAAGCGCCAAAGGTCAGCGTGAGAAAAAACTTCTAAAAAGACTTAAGATGCTCGAAGGTATGCAGTCGGCTGGAATTAAACCTAACAGTTTAACTTTAACAGTTCTTCCAGTTATCCCACCAGACTTAAGGCCGATGGTTCAATTAACCGGCGGTCGCTTTGCAACTAGCGACTTAAACGATTTATATAGAAGAGTTATAAATCGCAATAATCGTCTCAAAAAGCTTATTAACCTGAATGCTCCAGAAGTTATCTGTCGAAATGAGATGAGGATGCTACAAGAAGCAGTTGATGCTTTAATTGACAATAGCGCCGCTAAGGGTAATCGCGCCGTCAATTCGACTAGTGGTCGCAGACGTCTAAAATCGATTAGCGATATGTTAAAAGGTAAACAAGGTCGCTTCCGCCAAAATCTATTGGGTAAGCGTGTTGATTATTCGGGTCGTTCAGTTATTGTTGTCGGTCCAAAACTCCATATTAATGAATGTGGTCTGCCTAAACAAATGGCTCTAGAGTTATTTAAACCTTTTGTAATTAGTTGGTTGATTAGAAACGAACATGCTTATAACATTCGCTCGGCATCTAGATTAATAGAAGCTGGTGAGGCTATTGTTTGGGATGCTTTAGACGAGGTGATTGAAGATAAGTACGTGCTATTAAATCGCGCTCCAACCTTACATAGGTTAGGTATTCAGGCTTTTCAACCAGTTTTAGTAGAAGGCAAGGCTATACAATTACACCCATTGGTTGCTAACGGCTTTAACGCCGACTATGACGGAGACCAAATGGCAGTTCACTTACCATTATCAGCCGCAGCTCAAAAAGAAGCCCATGAATTAATGAGTGCTACTAATAATTTACTAAAACCTGCTGACGGTTCACCTGTTTTGAGTATTGGTCAAGATGTTGTTTTGGGTAATTATTATCTAACTTATGAAAAAACTAGTGCTAAGAATAAACCAATCAAAGCCTATAGTTCAGTTTATGAAGCTGAAATGGCCTATGATAATGGAAAGTTGCAACTTCAAAGTCCAATTCGTGTTTACTTCCGTGGTCAAATACGAGAAACAACTCTTGGTCGAGTATTCTTCAACGATATATTACCTGAAGATTTTCCATTCGATAACTCAATTCAAACCAAAAAGCAACTTAAAAAAGTTTTGGCTAAAGTTTTCAATGATTATGGCCCAGAAATTACAGCTTTAACCGCCGACAGGATGAAAGGGTTAGCTTTTAGATTTGCAACCGTTGCGGCTGTTTCAACTGGTATGAATGACTATGTTCAATTCGATGAAATTAATGATTTTATCGCTGAAGGTGATGCCAAAACTGCCTTAATATCTGAACAATTCGATCAAGGTTTAATCACCGAAGAAGAACGTTACAACTTGACTATAGCCGCATGGCGTAACATAGATAAGAAGATTGCAGACTTTTTACAAGAGAAATTGAAAGATCAAGACACAAGCATTAGTGTTATGGTCAACTCTGGCGCTCGTGGCGATATTTCAAACATTAAATGGGCCTCAGCAATGATTGGTATCATGGTTGACTCTAATAACCGAGAAATTGAGTTGGCTATTAGGTCCAACTATAAAGATGGTTTAAGCTCTTTGGAGCAATTCGTTGCAACTCGAGGCGCGCGCAAAGGTCTGATTGATACGGCGTTAAAGACTGCTGACGCTGGTTACCTGACTAGAAGGCTCGTAGACGTGTCTCAAGATGTCTTTACGGTTGAAGATTCAGACGATGATGATGAAGGCTTTGCTATCTACAGAGATGAGTCTGAACTTACTATGATAAGCTTTAGCTCTCGATTGGTCGGGAGATATACTGCCGAAGCCATACCTGGTTATATTGAAGCTGATCAAATTATAACTCGCGACATAGCGGCCGCTATCGAGGCAGATGAGGATATCAGCAGTGTAAAAATACAGTCAGTCTTATCTGCTAAGAATCTAAGAGGTATTCCACGTAAGAGTTATGGTATTGATATGGCAACCGGTCGTTTAGTTGAACCAAATCAACCAGTTGGTGTGATTGCCGCTCAATCTGTTGGTGAACCAGGTACTCAGCTGACACTTAAAACCTTCCATAAAGGTGGTGAAGCTGGGGGCGATATTACGCAAGGTCTTCCTCGTGTTGAAGAGCTGTTTGAAGCTAGAACCCCTAAAGGACAGGCTTATGTATCAGAGGTAGCTGGTCTAGTCGATGTTTGGGAAGATGGTAAAAAATATGTAATACAGGTTACTCCTGATTCTGGGCATGTTGAACGAATTAAACTGGAGGGACGTACGCCTGTTATTAGGTCCGGTAGCGATATTAGAGTTGGTGACGTGCTAGCAACTGGCGAAAGTGAAACAAAACCGCTTATAGCACCATTCGATGGAGTCGTTGAAATAACCAAAGAGGAATTAATTCTAGCCGCTAATGCGAGTTCTCCTGTTAGATATGAAATTCCTGGTACTGCGCAAATCATTGTTCAACCTGGTGATACAGTCGAGCCTGGTGATAGGCTAACTTCTGGTTCATTAAACCTACACGACTTGATGCGATTAAAGGGTATAGAAGCTACTCAAAGATATATTATTAATGAAGTTTTGAGAATCTACGCAGCGCAAGGTCAAGACGTTGCCGATAAACATCTAGAGATAATTGTTCGACAAATGTTTAGTCGTGTTCAGATAGAAAATCCTGGTGATAGCACTTTCGTAACTGGCGATATAGTTTCTAAGGCATCAGTAGTTGAAGCAAATGCTGATTTAGCCAAGGACGGTAAAGAATTGGTAAGTTATACTCAATTGTTACTTGGTATTACAAAAGTATCAATTTGGTCTGACAGCTTCTTATCCGCCGCTTCGTTCCAGGATACCACGAGAGTATTGATTAATTCTGCCATTAGTGGGAGAATCGATTATCTTCACGGCTTAAAAGAAAATGTTATTATTGGTCGCAAGATACCTGTCGGTACTGGTGTTGAAGAATTATCGGATGACGAAGATATTGTTGAACAAGAAATCGTTGACAATATTGAATTAAAAGTCTAAGTTCGCAAAAACAATGTGTATTGTCAGTACATAATGTTAATGCTATACTGACTTTAACGAAGATTAATTCAATAGTATCGTTAGCAACAAAATAACAGATTATGAAAAAGCAAAACTCTCTTAATAAGTTAAAATA
>JBASLU010000008.1:0-7192 GCA_049656505.1 Saccharimonadales bacterium (SeqCode)
ACGACCCTTTTTACTAAAAATATCTACTAGATGATTTAGCGACTCCTGATGGGCAGCAAGTTGAATTAGAGGTGTGTTATGTAAATTAATTTGCCCACTAACATTGATACCGAATTTGTCTAGCAATGGTGTCCACCCAAAAGACCAGTCCCTTGCAATACCACCAGTTTTTTTAGGTTGACGATGTTGTTCAATGAGATATCGTAGATAGTTATACCACTCTATGCCTTTAATCAAATCTGAGTAATCAAGTTGCAGATGATTCAAGATAGATTGATAATTTGAGCCATATTTAATAAGAGCTGTCATAAGAATTGCATCTGAGACGTTCTTACTGTCGGTAATCGATAATAACTTAACCGCTTCATCCCAAACTAACTGCATATCATCGGGATTATTTGAAGATATTTCTTGTAAGAACTTTGCGCCTATTCCAAATCTAGCTGCAAAAAAGTAACCACCAGGTAAAACGCTAACTATAGTGGCGATTTCTTGAGGGCTTGGATTTGCGCTTAAATGGCCCAAAACAGTTCCAGATAAAATATCATCCATAGAGTTAATTGTTTTGGAAACTTTTATGTGGTGCAGTTCTCCCTTATACCATTCAACTATCATAGCTGGAATAACCGAAAAGCCTATTAATGACCATCCAAGAGGAATTTTATAAATTATCAAAAATATACCAGATAACGCCAAGACAACAGACATAATAGACATAAGGTTGATAATAAAATCATTAAATTTAACAGCAATCCGGGCCTTCTCACTCCGAATACTATTATATTCAAAATTTATTTTACTCATCTAGGAACCCACCCTGTAATGGTAATTATTAAACCAATAACAGGAGCTAATGGTAATAAAATCCAAACTATTATTGTTATAGCACCAAAAACAGCTTGAAAAATAATACTTAAAACCCCTGCTAAAATCATTAAAAAGCGCATAAACGCTCCGATGAATCTAGATATTAATCTGTCAAAAAAAGCTCTAATTTGATAATTAAGCGGACCACTGACTTGACCGGCTGATATTTGCCTAAAAGGCGCAAAAAGTGTTGAAAGCATAAGATTGATTGAAAAGAAATCAGCTGAGGACGTGAGGCGTTGTTTGAT
This sequence comes from Saccharimonadales bacterium (SeqCode), assembly GCA_049656505.1. Taxonomy (GTDB): domain Bacteria; phylum Patescibacteriota; class Saccharimonadia; order Saccharimonadales; family Saccharimonadaceae; genus UBA1547. The sequence goes on from JBASLU010000008.1 coordinate 1,116, forward strand.
TATTTTTGGACGATTCATTAAACCATCGCCGTACCACCAAGATAAAATACCCACTAAAAACATGTTACTATTATAACTGCTTAAGCTATAATAGACCATATGTCAAAGCCACTTGTTACAGTAATAGGAAAAACTGTCAAAAACATCGCTAAATTAAGGGGTGGCGGTTCGGCCTTGCCAGGATTAGTCGTCGAAAGAATAGATCCAAACTTCATCAGCGACACTCTATCACAGATCCCAATGGGTATAGTAGTAATTAGTGGAACAAATGGCAAAACTACTACTACCAAGATGGTTACCGAACTTTTAGAGGGGCAAGGATTAAAGGTTTTTACTAATAGAACTGGGAGTAATTTTACTCGTGGAGTAGCAGCGGCATTGTTAAGTGAGATTAATATCTACGGCAAATTACATGCCGATATAGCAGTATTAGAACTAGACGAAGCTCACGCTGTTAATTTCGTTAAAAAAATAAAGCCAAGATATAGTCTGCTTTTAAATGTTATGCGCGATCAATTAGATAGATTTGGCGAGATTGATAAAACTGTCGAAATGCTAAAATATATAGCTTTAAATACACAAGAAATTGTCGTTTTAAACAGAGAAGATCCTAAAATATATGAGATAGCAAAAAATATTAAAGAAGCTTCGGTAAGCTTTTTTGGGCTTAATTCTAATATTAGAAATATTTTTCCAAGCGATGACGAGATTCATTCTAATGTTGTTAAAAACAAAAATACTGCAGATGCACTAGTAGAGCTAGTTAGTTTTAACAACGAAACGCAAACGGCCAGCTTTTTAATTGGCAAAACTACGCTAAATATAAAATTAAAATTAAATGGTATTTATAACGTTTTTAATGCGGCAGCGGCTATAGCATTAGTTATAAGAATTATTGGTAATAAAATCAATAAGCAAAACCTGGTTGAATCATTGACAAAAATTACGCCAGCTTTTGGTAGAGAAGAAAAAATTAAAGTAAATAATAAAACGATAGAATTAATTTTAGTCAAAAATCCATCTGGTTTTCAATTGGCGCTAAACTCTTTCCCACCTAAAGATTATGCTATTATGATAGCAATAAATGATAACTACGCCGACGGCAGAGATATGTCATGGTTATGGGATGTAGATTTTAGTAGTCTAAGAAAAGCAAATATTTCACAAATTTCTGGAATTAGAGCTTACGACATGGCTCTTAGATTAAAATATGACGACGTAAATTTTACCCATATTAATCCAAAAATTTCTAAAGCATTGAAAAACTTTCTTAAAAATAATCAAGATAAGGACAAGAGGATATACTGTACCTATACTGCTATGTTAAAGATAAGGCGTGAGATAGCTAAAATAGCTAAAATAAAAGGAATTGAATGAAAGATAGAGCAATAAAAATTTTACATCTATATTCTCATGATATGAATATCTATGGTGATAGAGGCAATATATTGTGTCTAAGAAAAAGATTAGAACAATATGGCTATGAACCCGTTTTAGTTGAATATAATCCAGGCAACGACTTCCCGATGGACATAGACGTATTAATTGGTGGCGGCGGACAAGACAGCGGACAAGAAAAAATTAAAGACGACTTGTTAAAGATAGGACCTTCAATTCGTAAATTAGCTGAAGATGGCGTTCCGATGTTAGTTGTTTGTGGACTATATCAATTATTTGGAAAGTTTTTTAAGACTTCAAGTGGAGAAATGATTAAAGGTATTCATCTCTTAGATATTGAAACTTTCGGTAAATCAGAACGTTTGATCGGTAATGTCATCACCCATAGCCAACAATTTAGTGACATTGTAGGATACGAAAATCATAGTGGACAAACTTATCTAGAAAAAAACGTTGCGGCTTTGGGAAAAGTTATATTAGGTGCTGGAAATAATATTGAAGATGTTTCAGAGGGAGCAAGATATAAAAGTGTTATAGGAACATATTTACATGGCTCCTTACTACCAAAAAATCCTAAAATTGCCGACTATTTAATTGAAAAAGCGGTAATTAGAAAATACGGTGAATTTAAGCCACTTAATAAAATTGATGATTCTTTATCCGATCTAGCTAGAAAATACGCAATCAAGAGACCTAGATAAAGATAGATTATTTGGTTACTAAATAATCTATCTTTAAGTCGTCATATCCTTGGTTCAGTAATAAAACCTTATTGTCTGGGATTTTAATGTCTGACTTTTTGTAATAAATATGATAAATGCTATTAAATTTAGCTAGTTGATTTTCTGGATTATTAATTGAGCGGTTTTGATTTGATATTGGAGCAAATCCACCTTTTAAATTATCTGATTGACTATAAAAATATAAGGGGCAATTATTCAAATAATAACTCATTTCGACTGCATAATATGGATCATCCACAAACACAATACTATTATCATCACATTTAACATATTCTTTTAGAAGCTTTGTGTTGTTAGGTTGGAGTCTTTGATAATTATAGTTACCGACTAAAAATAAATTTCCAACACCAAGAATCAATATTATGACAATCGGTACAGATATTATAAGTTTATTAGGATATTTATTCACATTTATGTAAGTTATTAGTCCCAAATATATACTTTGCCCTATTAAAAAATGAGCTAGGTACCTTTCTATATACATTGGCTTAAATAAGCCGATAATTGCAAAAAATAGTATAGGCAACAACCAATACATCGCAAAAAATAATAAGTAGTCTTTTTTAGATTTATCTACTAGCTTGAAAGCTAATATTGACATATAGACTAGATATACAAATACAAAGATAATCAATATCGATTGAATTGTATTAATTTGCCAAGATGGTTTATATAAAAAGCTGAAAGAAATCACTCCAATAATATTACTCAAATTCATCGGTTGAGTAATCGGAGCCAATGCGCCATTAGTTAATTGATTTATAAAATTTGGTAACCATGGTAAAAATAATAATACACTCAATATATACGCTTTAAACCATTTTGTTTTAAACAAATCTTGTTTCTCTTTTATTGACCGTAAAACTAACCAAACCAAGTGAGTTAACCAAATCAATACCGTGTAATAAAGTGTATAAACGCCAGTCGCTACTAATAAACCATAAACAACCCAAAGATAATTTGCCTTTTTGGCATTTTTTTCTTCTAGGGCGCTTATTAAAACAAAAGTGGCCGAAATACCGATTAAAGAAGCAAGTGAATACATTCTAATTTCAAAACCATAACGCAATAAAAACGGCGCTAGGATTAAAAATACTAACGTTACGATAGCCGCTTTGTTATTAAACAGTTTCTTAACAATTTTTACGCCAAAAAATGTTGCCCCAGCCATAAAAATAGCACTAAGACTTCGAAGCGCTAGCTCACCCCAACCAAACAAATTTCCCCACGTTTTTAAAATTAAATAATAAAAAGGAGGATGGGTATCTAACGCCGTTAATCGAAGTATCTCGGACAGTGGCTTTTTAGCAATCATAATAGAATAAGATTCGTCAAACCACACACTTTGATTTAAACCTATCGCTAAAGCAATGACTATAGATATTGTTATACCAATCGCAACAATGGACCAAAAAACATATTTATTTTTTAAATTCATATATTAATATTAACTGTCATTTAACAAAAAATCCACTGGAACAAAAGATATGTTTGCGATATAATTCATCAAGACACACCGGGGTGTGGCGCAGTTGGCTAGCGCGCGCGGTTTGGGACCGTGAGGTCGAAGGTTCGAGTCCTTTCACCCCGACCATAGAAAAATACCATGGCATTTATGTCGTGGTATTTTTCTATTATCTGAATAAGATTCGAACCTTCGACCAGATTTTGCCCAGCAAAATCTATAGGTCGAAGTCGGCGTAGTGAAAGTTAACGAAAAAGTGTTTACATTTTTTCGTAATCGAACGAAGAAAGCTCTAACTTTTGTCCTTTCACCCCGACCAAATAAAATAACTACCATATAGGTGGTTATTTTATTTAACTGTTATAATCGATAGCATGTTAGATAAAGTAAAAATAGCTTCAATAAAAATTCTAAACGACCCTTTAAAATTCTGGCTACTTGTTTCTCTTGTTTATATTCTATCTAGAATCGCTGCTTGGGGTTATCCGTTTGATAGCGACCATTGGATATTTTACTATGTCGGGAAAATATGGGCTGAGGGTGGAAATTTATATGTCGACGCTTGGGACCACAAGCCACCTTTAATATTTTTATTTAACGGATTTATGCATTTGATATTCAACGATAATATCATTCTCCACAGAATCTGGCTGACTTTACTGAGTTTCATTGATATATTTTTATTTTATAAAGTTCTAAAAATAGTTGTTCCCAAATTATTTAAAAAAATAAAATCTTCAGATAAATATAATCTAGCAATAAAAGTTGGCCTGATTTTATACGTATTCTTACGAAACTTATCACAATTTACGAGTAGTGGGAATAATACTGAGAATTATGGTCTTATATTCCTATTGTTAATGTGGTTAAGCTATTTTTCTTTTAGAAAAGATAATAAATGGTGGAAAATATTATTAAGTGGTTTTTTCTGTTCAATACTATTTTTCTTAAAAGGTAATTTCATATTACTAGGACTACCAATCGGTCTAATTTTACTTCTCGATAATATGAAATCGATTAAAAAATTCTTCGGTTATGGTATTATTTTTGCCTTACCTATAATCGTTCATGCACTAACTTGGATATATTATTTTAATAGTCAAGGATCTTTAGAGGATTTTTTGATTGCAACTTTTAAATTTAGCGCCAAATATTCAAATAGTGCTTGGAGTGGCGATCTAAGTAATAACATTATGCTGCTTTTAATAACTATGGTATTAATTGCACCAGCTTTAATATTATTTATTTTCTATTTAAAAGATTATAAAAATAATCTCAAAAATAAAGAATATATTTTTATTGGGTCTTCGTTTTTAGCAGGATTAGGACTAACTTTTGGAGTCGGCTCATTTTATTCTTATTATTTTGAAATTATCATGCCGATAATTGTATTAGTGATAATTTATGTTTTATTTAATTTAAAACATCAGAAACGATTTTGGAAATTTTTTATTATTATTTGTTTAGCCACTAGTTTACTATTGTCTTATACAATTTCTTTAAAACAACTATATAACAGTCTAAGCGGCCCAATAAGAAATGATGCTTTGCAAAATCAAGAGATTGCAAATTATATTAAAGAAAACACTAATGAAAATGAAAAGATATTCTTTTATGATTATGGAGCTGTTCTTTATCAACTATCGGACAGAGACTCTGGCACAAGATTTATTTCAGCTAGCGTTTTACTATTAGAATATCGTGATAATTATGGTTTTAACTTTAATAAACTTTTTATCGAAGACATGGAAAAGAATAATACAAAATACGTTATAACATACGTAGATCGAGATAGTTTATACTACAAAAATAGACCGCTAGTTAATTACTTTGATAGCCATTATACAATCGAAAAGAAATTTGACACCCTAGAGGTTTTAAGAAGAAATAATTAAACTGACAAATTGTGCCAACGATATCAAAATAAAGATAGCGCTGTTGCTATAACTGAAGACCCACCAAGCAGCGTAAGCGTATAGTCATACAATGACGCAAACACGTCACTATAAGCTTGTGTTAATATATAAATATATATGTGCCACTATCATAGACGAAAATCTGCTTTCACTATCGTCGAACTCTTAGTTGTCATAGTCGTAATTGGTATTCTAGCTACTATTACTATCGTGTCATATAACGGTATTACTAAAAGAGCTGCTCTAGCTAGCTTACAGTCTGACCTAGCTAATGCTGCTACTAAACTAAAGTCTTACCAAACTCTCTATGGTTCATACCCAACCCTAGATGCTAACAACTGTCCAACTGCTCCAACTGTAGATAGCAACTATTGTCTTAAACTTAGCCCAGGTAGCTCTATAGCAGTAGCCCCCTTTGCTGGTTACATACCTAATAACAGCACTACTCCTCAAACCTTTAGTCTAACCTTGTCTAGTAACGACATCCAAGGCATCATAACCGAAAGCTCTAAACCCAGTGTCTTAACACCAGCTCCCTTAGATCCAGTAGCTGAC
>JBASLU010000009.1:0-2288 GCA_049656505.1 Saccharimonadales bacterium (SeqCode)
CGTTAGTGCGGCTGTGTAAGCCGTATTGAGCGGTACCAGTTGCGCATGTAACGACAGAAGCAGTAGCTAGAACGTTAGGAGAGCTTAGAGCAACAGTGACGGTTGGAGTTGGTGGAGGAGAGACAATACCTTGAATAGCTCCAACGCTTAAACTAGTTACGACACCAGTATATGAACCGACACCCATAGCTGTGACTTTAATATATTTATTTACGTCTTGAGATGATAATAAATAAGTCGAAGAAGTAGCTCCATTAATGTTAGTATATGTGCCGCTAGAAGTGTCAGCCCGCTTCCATTGATACGTTACCGTAGCGCCAGATGGAGTAACGGCACCAGCAGTTAAGGTTTCGCCATCTCTCGTAGTACCGGTTATAGTACCAATAGCCGTAATTAAAGAGTCGGTCATAAGTTTGGTTGGTTTATTTGATGTATTATCTATAAAATAAGCTAAATCACCGTTACTCACCACTAAAAGAAAAGTCTTCGGGTTAGAACTATTGTCAACGGTATATTGATATTCATTATCACCACTGAGTTTTAAACAAATCGCATCCGAATTAGTATTAGGACAGTCGTTAACCAATGTAGGATATCTATTTTTTTCAGTTCTAAAAAGATTAAGTGCACCGAGTGCATTACTTAAATCCGACTTAATAGTAGACTCTATTGCTCTATCGTCCAAGCCAGCATAAGAAACTGAGACAATTACTGCCAAAATACCAATAATAGATATAGCGATAATTAGCTCTACAATAGTAAAGCCGAAATTTTTATAAAACTTTAGACCATTAGGTCTCTTCATGTTTTTAATTATACAATAAGCATAAAGATAATCGATAAAATTAATAATAATAACTTAAAATAACTACGTTTTTTCTAATCGAGCGTATTCTATATTTAGTTTTTTAGATTTTCCATTGTCAAAATTCACAGTTACGGCTAAGCCGTCAACATCAACTATTTCACCAATTCCAAATATATTTGACTTGACACGATCGCCGACTTCAAATGACTCATCGATATAATGTTCAGAAATATCAAAATCGGAAATCAATTCTACAGAATCTTCATAACCAACCCCGTCCACGCCCATATCCGATATAAAGCGAGAGACGGGATTATAAACTCTTCCTCCAAAATTTAATCTACTTCTAGCATAAGTCAAGTGGAGCTCTTCACGAGCCCTGGTCATACCAACGTACATCAAACGTCTCTCCTCTTCTAACTCAGACGGTCCAGATTCATAAACACGCGCATGAGGCAGTATGCCTTCTTCTAGACCAACGATAAAAACAACTGGAAATTCTAATCCTTTGGAGGCATGAAGTGTCATTAGAGTTACGCGTTGCCCACTATTATACGAATCGATACTGGACATTAACGATATTTCCTCTAAAAATTCTGATAAATTAATATAGTTCTGAGCATCCGACATCAAGGCGTTTAAGTTACCAACTCTTTCTTCGAACTGTGGAGTGCCATCATATATATAGTCTTTATAATTAGTTAGTTCAATAATTTGATTAATCAGTTCAGAGGGTGGCGCACTGTCTTGTTTAGACCATAAAAGTTTAATCATGTTGCCTAATTTTTGAAACGATTGCCTAGCCCTCGGATTAATCTCACTAACTTGATTGACTTTAATAAGAGCTTCTACTATATCCATCTCTGAATTAGCTTGCCAGGTTAAAAATTTGTCTAGACTAACGTTTCCGATACCCCTAGCTGGGGTGTTGACTATTCTATTGAAACTAACGCTGTCATTAGGTTGATATATAAATTTAAGATAAGCAACAATATCTTTTATTTCCCTGCGATCGTAAAATCTAACACCACCAACTATTTGATAAGGTATGCGCATCCTAAGAAATGCTCTTTCTAAATTATAGCTTTGAGCGTTAGTGCGATATAAAACTGCAAAATCTCCAAACTGACGAGCTCCCGAAGTTACGTGAGATGATATTCTATTAGCCACCAAGTCGGCCTCTTCTATATCATCGTTCAGACCGTGAACCTGGACCGGCGCTCCAGCTTCTGATTTAGTCCAAAGTTTTTTATCGGTTCTTTGTTTATTTTTAGAAATGACATTACCAGCCGCTTCTAGTATTGACGCAGTACTTCTGTAATTTTGTTCTAATTTAATAATAGTTGCGCCCTTAAAATCTCGTTCGAAGTTTAGAATATTTGTAAAGTCCGCACCACGCCAGCTATAGATAGATTGCCAGTCATCACCAACAACGCAAATATTCCTATCTTTGCCAACTAGTAATTTAACGATATTATAC
>JBASLU010000010.1:0-2637 GCA_049656505.1 Saccharimonadales bacterium (SeqCode)
AATAAGTCGCTCTGTCTTTTAGATTTATTAGTGTGTAATTCTTCATTTTTATAATAAACTGGAATACTGAGTAAATACTCTGAACTTACTGCCTTAGGATATAATCTGCCATAGCGGGCAGCTATTAATGCGCCCATGGAATGGCCCATTATTATAAATGGAGTTCTAATGTGAGCTTTTTTAACAGTTCTTCGAACAGACTTAACGAAATCATCAACATTATAATCAATGTAGCTCGGCCTAGGAGATTGACCACATCCCAATAAATCCATAGCCACAATCCTAAATTTACTATTATCAATTTGTTTTAATAAATGTGCCCAAGTATTTGAATCGGCCGCAATACCATGCAAAAGTAATATTGTTGGCTTATTGCGCTGTCCATGATCAAAAGCTATATGTAAATAAGGTGGCGGTAAAAGTTTAACGAAAAATTTTTTAATAAAAGAAAACATCAAATTCATTATATCAGTATCAATTTAAAAAACGTCCATAAAGGACGATTCTTAAATTGGAGGGCCAGGTGGGACTTGAACCCACGACATTCTGCTTAAGAGGCAGACGCTCTAACCAGCTGAGCTACTGGCCCGTATAATCCAAGTTATTTTATCAAAATAAAAATATCAGTACAATAAATAACTCTTTGATTTACTTTGGTACACCCGGACGGATTCGAACCGCCGACCCTCTGTTCCGAAGACAGATGCTCTAATCCACTGAGCTACGGGTGCATATGGCCACGAATGATATTATAACAGAGATAACCTCCGCATCCAACCAAAAGATACCAATAGCTATATTCTAAATTCTAATCGCTAATTTAGGTTATAATGATAAAGCATATGCAAGTTTATACAAATATACCACTCAAAAATTATCTTACGATGAAAATTGGCGGAAACGCCAGGTTTATGACCGAAGTTCACACTTCACAAGAATTAGCTGAAGTTTATCAAAATGCTAAAAAACAAAACTTGCCAGTATTTATATTAGGTGGTGGCAGTAATGTTATCGCGACCGAAAAAGGTTTTGACGGACTTGTAATCCGAATAAAGATTATGGGGTTTGAAGTTATTACAGAAAATGACAGCTATTCAATTATTAAAATTGGAGCTGGAGAAGATTGGGACTCGGTCGTAGAAAAAACAGTTCAAATGAATTTGAGTGGCATCGAAGCGATGTCCGCTATACCTGGAACAGCTGGTGCAGCGCCAGTTCAAAACACCGGAGCATACGGCCAAGAAATTGCTGATACTTTACAATCTCTTGAGGCTTATGATAGTCAAACAAATTCTTTTGTGACACTTACTAATGAGGAGTGTGGTTTTTCGTATCGAAATAGTATTTTTCGTGATAAAGAATATGGTAGATATGTTATTACCTCGATAACTTTAAGATTATCCAAATCACTACCCCAGCCGCCCTTTTATGACTCTCTGCAAAAGTATTTAGATGAACATAATATAAAAATTTATACCCAAGAAATTATCAGAAATGCCGTTATGGAAATTAGAAAAGAGAAATTGCCTGATCCTAAAGTTATGCCTAGCGCAGGCTCATTTTTCAAAAATGGAATAGTAGAAAAATGGCAATTAGAAAGTCTCAAAGACATTAATCCGAATATACCAACTTATGACATGGGAGATGGCACATATAAGGTACCATCAGGTTGGTTGATAGAGCAGACTGGCTTGAAAGGCCAACTACTTCATGGTATGAGAGTATATGATAAAAATGCTCTGGTTTTAGTTAACGAATCTGCTAAATCTTACGACGATTTAGCTTTGGCTCGTAATGAAATTATTGGTAAAGTTCGTGATACATTTCACATTCAAATCGAACAAGAACCTCTACAGATATAAAACTTGCGATTTATCGATAAAAAACTTATGCTATATTTATGAATATGAGACGTGGGTTTACTGTTGTTGAATTAGTTATAACTATAACAATAATGGCCATATTGCTGACTTTGGGCGTTGTTAATATGAGAGGTTCTCAAGCTAATTCACGCGATGCTGAACGCAAGGCCGATATTGAGACAATCGCAAAACACCTAGAAACTTACTACACCTCCGGAACAGACGGCCAAACGCCAACTTATGAGTATCCTTCGACCGAGCTTGTCTCAAACGGAACGTCTTATATGACACAAGTCTTAAGAGATATTAATGTCGCTTCGCTAACTGCGCCTGGTATTGATGACCCAGTCGCTACATTTATACCTGCGACTAATAATGTTCAATCTATAGCTGGCATATTACCACAACCTACTATTAATCAATACATTTACCAACCTATTAGAAAAGACGGAACTCTATGTGATCCAAGTAATTCAAACATAGTAGTTGATGCGCTTATAGTTGGTGGTGGCGGCGGTGGCGGAGCTGGTTGGCAAGGTGGTGGTGGCGGTGGCGGCGGATATATTTACGAACAAAACATTCCAATATCGATTAATAATTATGAAATACAAGTTGGCGAAGGTGGGGCTGGTGGGAATACTTTAAATGGCTATATAGCCAGCAGTGGAGAGAATTCATCTTTTAATAGCAGGGTGGCTATAGGTGGTGGTAGAGGCGCTGGTGAACCAATGGGATCTTCTTATGGATCTTTAGTCGGTGGCTCAGGGGGCGGTGG
>JBASLU010000011.1:0-3576 GCA_049656505.1 Saccharimonadales bacterium (SeqCode)
CTTTTCCGGCTCTTCAGGCTAACCTATTTTTAGAAGGAACTTTGGGCAAATTTTACCCTAAGGCTAAACATACCTATGAAGGAATTGAATATATCTGTCGCAACTTCAGCTGGCCATACGGTTTTCCGAGTCACAGTAATCCAGGAACTCCTGGGGTTATTCTAGAAGGTGGCGAACTTGGCTATTCGCTTGCAACTTCTTACGGCGCAGCTTTAGACAATCCTAATTTGATAGTCGCCTGCTTAGTTGGTGATGGTGAAGCCGAAACGGGACCAGCCGCTGGCGCTTGGCACTTGAATAAACTGATTAATCCAAAAACTAATGGTACAGTCTTGCCGATACTACACTTAAATGGCTACAAGATATCCGCTCCAACTGTATTTGGAAGAATGAGTGATGATGAATTAAAAGCACTATTCTGGGGATATGGTTATGAACCAAGGTTAGTAAGTGGTTATAACCTCGATCAACAAATGGAAGAAGCTCTTGATTGGGCTCATCAATTAATTTGGGATATTAAAAATTCTCCTGAAGATATAATAGCCCCTAGAATGCCAATGATTATCATGCGTACCGAAAAAGGTTGGTCTGGTATTAAGGAATTGAACGGTCAAAAAATCGAAGGTAATTGTCTTTCTCATCAAGTTGTTCTAACAGAAGCAAAATCAGATGACAATCAATTGAAATTACTCGAGGATTGGCTTTTATCATATAAGTTTGAAGAATTATTTAATCGCGAGAGTGGTTTTGGCGATTTCTTAAACGAATTATTGCCACCGGAAGATTTAATGATGGGAATGACAAAACATGCTCGCGGCGGTGATGCAGTTTATAAACCATTAGTATTGCCGAAAGTTGAGGATTTTACCGAAGATGCCACAAAACCAGGTACGATTGGCTCAAGTAGTATGGTTCGAACTGGCTTGTATTTAAATGAAGTGTTTAAGTTGAACCAAGACAACAAAAATTTCCGATTTATGTCACCCGATGAGACTTATTCCAACAAACTTGATGCTATATTTCAATCGACAACTCGCGGTTGGGTTTGGCCTCACGAAGAATGGGACAAGGACATGTCAATCGATGGTCGAGTTATGGAAATGCTCAACGAACACAACCTTCAAGCTTTAAGCCAGGGCTATGTTTTGACGGGTCGTCACGCTATATTTGCAAGTTACGAAGCTTTCATTCAAATTATAGCTAGTATGATGGATCAGTATGCCAAATTTTTAAGGCACATGGACCAATTTGATTGGCACGGCGTCTTCCCATCCCTGAATTATATTCTAACAAGCTCGGGCTGGAGACAAGATCATAACGGTTTCAGTCATCAGAACCCTGGTTTCATCGATGATGCTTTGAGACGACAAGGCAATTTTGTAAATGTATTTTTTCCTTGTGATGGCAATACAACTCTTGTAACTATGGAGCATATGCTTAGATCGACTAAACAAATCAACGTGCTAGCCGCTGGTAAAACCCTAGAACCTAGGTGGTTGACACCCGATTTAGCTCGAAAACAATTGCAACATAGCATTATGACCTGGGACTTTGCAAGCGATAAAAATCCAGACGTTATCTTGGCCGGCATTGGTGATTATCCGACAAAAGAAGCTCTAGCAGCTATAGATATTACTAAAAATGAATGGCCAGACGCTAGACTTAGATTTGTCAACATCAACTCTATGACTAGTAGTCGACATAGCCATGGATTTGGACATTCAGGCGATTTCGTAACTGATCAAAAATTTACTAATCATTTTACATCAGATAAACCAGTTATTATTAACTTCCATGGATATCCCGAAACGGTTAAGTCTGCACTATTCGATTACGGAGTTGATTCGGAAAGATTTGATGTTCGTGGTTATATTGAACACGGCAGTACGACCACACCTTTTGATATGCACGTCAGAAATAAAACTAGTCGTTACAATCTAGTAATGGCAATCTTTGAAAAATTAGCCCAAACTAATAAAATTCCGAAAGAAACTGCTCAAAATATTATTATGAAGTACCAAAAGAAAATTACCGATAACACTGATTATATCAAAATCCACGGTGTTGACACTCCAGAAATAGACGAATGGCAATGGACTCGTAGCTAATAATTAAAGTCTTTCTTTTTTATCATCTATAAAACCCATCCACTGTCTAAACAATCTCAAGACTGTTTTAAGCGGTAGCTCTATAAATATATCTAAAACAAGTGTAACCACATTAATTTTTTGATAATTATCCGATATCCACTTTCCTAAAAAAGTAAAAGGCATAAACAAAAAATCCCGCAAAGCTGATATTGTACTCTGTTTAGTGGTAACTAGTTCTAATTCTTTTACGATTTTTGACAAACGAAAGCCCAGGAAACTAGCAGCTGCCAAGAATATAAAGAAAATTATTCCCTGTACTATGTCAAAATTAAGCTTCATCAATATATTAATTGAAAAACCAAAAACTAAAACAAACATCAAACCGTAGGCAATTTGAAACCCAATTGGGTACCTTTTGTCCTGAACTTGCGGATAGAGATTGGATGAAACATCCTTTGAATAAAGCATTTCATCCGCATAGGACCATAGTGCTTTAGCGTTTGATTTACTTGGAATTTTAATTCCAAGACGTAATATCGCTAAATATACTACTGGTGTTAATAAATTTATAAACAAGGGAATATATTTAATTTCACCGTTCATAAGAATATCATAAGGAACTTCTACGGCTAGACCAATTAAACTCTTAGTTATGAGCAAAAAAGCTATACTTTTTAATAGCCCATTATTCAGCTTAGTTCTAGATAATTTATATTCCTGCTTGATTTGATGTTGGTAAACTTTTTTAAACTTATCTCTGCTTTTTAAGTCCTCGGCTATATTTTGATTTTTAATAACACTATTAAAAATTCTTAGCGGAGCGCCATATTTATTAATATATCTTGTCAACTTTTTAGTTAATTCTGATTCATACAAGGAATCTAGATTATTATTAAAATTTATGAAACTTTTTATGTCTTTAGACGAAACTTTATAAAGTTTATTCATATCATAGCGGACCATAGCTAAGTCTGAATTAATCAAAGACTGATGGACGGCCATATATAAACTTGCTTCAAAGCTAGACGAATCCTGGCTGGAGTTTACAAAAGATTTTTTGTTTAAAGTGCTTAAATAGTGCTTATAAGCAAATTGTACATAAGCCAACTGTTTTTTATTATCTATAAATAATTCCTCACAACCAATTGTCATAAGATCTAAGATCCAATTCTTAGCGATTTTTTGATCAACATTTGTAATTTGCAGTTTTTTGTATAAAGAGAAATATTTAGTAATAATTTTGAATATTTCGTCTATTCGACTTACGGGTTGTGAATTATTTTTAATATATCCAGCCTGAGTTAATTCAATGATTAATTCTTCAGCGATTACTCGATCTAATTTAATTTGGTCAACTAAAAATATGTTCCTAACAAAAAAACGGCGAATGGCGTTTTGTATTAACAGGTGATTTTGTGAATACTCAGCGGCATTCCGCAATTGTTCATAGGCGGAAGAAACTATCTTGCCAACACCAGCAACATTT
>JBASLU010000012.1:0-1883 GCA_049656505.1 Saccharimonadales bacterium (SeqCode)
CAGGTAACTCTTTGCAATCACGGCCAACCAGGCTAATCGCCTGTTCTTCTAGATTCTGCGGTTCGCCTGTGATTTCTCTCTTCTGCTCTTTAATCTTCGCCGCAGCCTCTTCCGGAGTCACAACACCCCACATCTTATTGAAGGTATATATGTTAAACGGCATAGAATACAGCTCACCCTTATAATTTGCTACCGGAGAATTCGTAAAACGATTAAAGGTTACAAACTGCGTGATGTATAGTTCCAAACCTTCTTGTTGTTGGTATGGAAGATGTGAGCACCATACTTGTGGATGTTAATACCTTCCACTTTCTCCGTATAAACATTACCTGCAATATTCGGTCTTTTATCAATTACCAGAACAGATTTACCATGAGCCCTTACTTCATGAGCAAACACTGCTCCGTATAAACCTGATCCTACTACTAGTGTACCGTATCATTGATATTTAGCATCACTACCGACCTGTTATAGGTCAGTAGTGATGATGGTGGGATATAAGGAAACTAATTTTTCCCTGGCATCCGTTGTCTTAAAGTGCCAGATTATCTTTGCTATTGATGCATTACGGTTTGTTTCCCATGAAGAGAGTTCGTTCTGGAGTTTTTCAAGGGTATCTATTCGCCTTGAAAGACATTGTCTGGTCATGACATTCAGCTCAATCTCTGCCATGTCCAGCCAACTTCCATGTTTTGGTGTATAATGAATCTCCAACCGCTTTATGATTCGCCTTGCTTCTTCAGGTGAATACTTTTTATACAAAGAGGCAGGTTTATGTGTATTAAGGTTGTCCATAACTAAAACAATCTTTTTCGCATCAGGGTACATGACATCTGCAAGATATTTGATTTCTTCTGCCCAGTCAATTGAGGTGCGGTGTTCCCTGACACTTACGTGTCTGGTTCCACCCAAGGGTTCCGTAAACACAAATATGCTACAAGTTCCTTCACGGACATATTCAGAATCAACTTTTTGATCATCCCCCGGACGCATTGGCAGAGGTTCTCTTGCATCACCCAGTAGCTGATATGGCTTTTCGTCCATACAGACTACTGGCTGGGTTATATCGTATGGACGTTCATATACATCAAGGACATCCTCCATACAGGCTATGAATTCAGCGTCTTCTTTTGGTGGGATGCACCAGTAGTCGTTGAGGTGAGGTCGAAGTTTGTTTTTTTTAAAGCCCTTCCAATGGTATCCTTGCTAACCGGAACAACCAGTTCAATCTTTGCCTTTTCTTCAAGCATCCGGAGTGTCCAGCGGGAATGTCCATCCGGAGCCGGACCACAAGCGATCTCAATTAATTTGGCTTCGGCACGACCATCAATTTTACGTTTTGCATTGTTGGAATTAGTATTTCGTTTTAAAGTAATTACGGAATCTAGGCCTTCTTCTGCATACTGTTTTATGGTATTGGTGACCGTTGCTATGCATACACCATTTGATTTTGCGCTTTGTTCATGAGTAAAAGGCTTTCCGTGTGCCTCATCAATATCCAAAAGTATTTGACAGCGGCACTTTACTGTCCTTGAAGTTTCCTTCTTTCGGATGATGGATTTAAGTTTAATAACTTCTTCATATGTAAGGGAAATATTGTACTTTTTAACTCTTGCCATGGAAATCACCGCCGTTTCTTTTATTATACTATAAATCGGCTATAAAGTCCACAAAAATATGCTAAATATCATCGATACAGCACACTAGTCAAGACGTATAATTTTTATTGGTGGTCTTTTTATTTGGATAAAAAGTGCGGTTTGGAGTGAAAATTAGGTAGTTGTAAATATGAATTCAGTCACGAAATCGATGTAATTTTTTAATCATGACTGAACAGTTACCATTAATCTTAACTTATTCCTTGTCCCATTGGACCCGTTCCA
>JBASLU010000013.1:0-11035 GCA_049656505.1 Saccharimonadales bacterium (SeqCode)
ATAGACCGTCGAGCGGGGAAATTCGAGCACCCGGCAGACCCGCTCCAGGCCATAGGGCTTGCCGGTACCCACGGAGGTCTCGCGGCTCATCGCGACGACCTCCGACCGACCAAAGGGCGCTTCGCCCGCCTTTCCTTCTGCAGGATCTCGATTTCCATGACCAGTTCGCCGATGCGCCGGCTGGCGTCGTCGAGTTGCCGCTCCACCGGATCGTTCTCGCGTTCCTTGAGACCGGCGTCAATGCCCGCCAGGCCCGGTCGCGCCACGTTTCGAGTTTGTATATCGGCACCGACACCTCCCTTGAGAGGGCGTCGACCGGCTCGCCACGTAACAGTCGCAAGACAACCTCCTTCTTCCGCCCCGCCGACCCGCGCTTCACCTCGGCGGCCGCGCCGGGCTTGCCTCCAGTCGCGCGACGCGCTCCTTGCGCCGACCCCGGCGCAACCTCTTCAACCTGCGATCCCTTCAGCATGACTCCGCTCCTTTTCCAGACACGATTCAACCTCAAATTCGTGTCCAGAAAAACCGGGGCCGGCGCAAAGTCGGTTTTGAGGTACGATGCGTCGCGGTGAAACCTTTCGCATCGGTACGCAAGGGTAGGCGCGTCCTGTTTTGCGTACGTTCATGCTACTGTCGGTGGCGGGCGAGTGACCCACCTTCGTTCCGTATTAGCCCCAACCTGTACGCATCTTTCCTCATTTGCCCTCATCGCTCCTCACGGTCGTTTCTAACCTGCTGATTCATAATCGCAGGGAAGCCCGTGACGACAGACCCGCTTGCTGACTTTTGACGAGTCAACCAGCGGTTTGCATCTGCCGGAATTTCCCGATCGGGATTTTTTGGCTTTGGTAGTGCGCTGTTGTACGGAAAATTCCCGAACGGGAAATATGGCTTGCTTCCTTCTTTGAACCGGTCGATAATTTCCCGAACGGGAAACAAGTCCAGTGATGAGCTCCATACAGACCACAGAACAACTCGGTGACGCGCTGCGTGCTGCACGCAAGCAGCTGGGCCTGACACAGCCTCAGCTGGCTTTGGCTGCAGGCGTTGGTGTGCGCTTCATCGTCGACCTGGAAGCAGGCAAGGCCACTCTACGTCTGGAAAACGTGCTACGTGTTATCGATGCCTTGGGTGGAACGCTCCAGCTCATCGGCCTGCCATCATCCGCCCCTGAAAATCACCTTGAAGGCAACCCACATGGCGCGTGAGCTTGAAGTCTGGCTCTTCGCCGAGCGGGTTGGCTCTCTGGGTCTAATCGACGGCCGGCTGAATTTCCGTTATGCCCCGGATTGGCTTTCACGCACCGACGCAGTGACCCTGTCCAGCTCGCTGCCTCTACAAGCAGAACCGTTCGACGATCACCACGCGCGCCCCTTCTTTGCAGGGCTGTTACCTGAGGGACAACTCCGGCGTCTCATTGCCCAGCAATTTCAGGTATCGAGCCTGAACGATTTTGCGCTGCTCGATCACATCGGTGGTGAGTGTGCAGGGGCCGTGACCTTACTGGAGCCAGGGCAGCCGCTGTCCAGTCCCGAGCATGGCCACGACGTTCAGTGGCTGAGCGACGAAGAGATCGTGGCCATTCTCGATGAACTGCCGCATCGGCCGATGTTGGCCGGCAAGGACGGACTGCGGCTCTCACTGGCGGGCGCTCAAGACAAACTGCCCGTGGTCTTCGATGGCGACCGGATCGGTCTGCCAAGAAATGGAACGCCCAGCTCACATATCCTGAAGCCTGCCATCCGTACTTTAGCGGACACAGTTAGCAACGAAGGCTTTTGCCTGGCGCTGGCAGATGCCATGCAGCTCAAGCCGGCCAAGTCGCAGGTACGTTCCGTGCTGGGGCGACAGTTCTTGCTGGTCGAGCGCTACGACCGGGTGGCCGATGCACAAGGCCTACGGCAGCGCCTGCATCAAGAGGACTTTTGCCAGGCGCTGGGCGTGGTACCGGAAATGAAATACCAGAACGAAGGCGGCCCGGATCTGGTGCAATGTTTTGATCTGGTTCGACGCGCTACGCGCCCCAGCGCACCGCACATCCTGCACATGCTCGACTACGTGATCTTCAACGCGTTGATCGGCAATCACGACGCGCACGCAAAAAACTTCTCGCTGCTCTACGCGGGCAAGTCCGCTGTCCTGGCGCCGCTCTATGACGTGCTTTCGACGGCGGCCTATCCAACCTTGACGCCCAAGATGGCGATGAAGATTGGCAGCAAGTACAAGTTCAGCGAAGTGCAGGCACGGCACTGGGACCAGTTCCTGGAAGCCGTTGGCCTCAGCAGGGCTCAGGCCAGAAAGCGGATTCTGGCCTTGGCAAAGTCGATGCCGACCACCGCGCGTAAACTGCAGTCAGGCCCCTCGCGTGGCTTCGGTAGCCATGGCATAGTTGAACAAATCGTGACCTTGATCGAGCAACGCTCTGCCCTGACAGTACGAAGACTCAGTGCACCTGCCGCCGACATGGAGGAAGAGTTTGAGCCATCCGCATGAGCCTCGAGGAATTTACGAATACGGGCTATCAGCTCTGTCCGGTGGTCACTGGCTGGTCGGACGGCTTCGTGTGTTTGCGGAACTCGGCGGTCGATGACACCAGGCACTCGTTTTCGTAAGCTTCGATGTCGCTCAGAGGTAGATGACCTTGCCAGGCAGCCGGATGTACTTTGGTCCGGTGCCAATGACGCGCCAGCGCGCCAGCGTCTTGGGTGACAGCCCCCAACGCTCGGCGAGTTGCAGTTGGTCAAAGTGGGTGGTGGTGGTCATGGTTAACTCCTTGTGGTGGATAGGAACCCATGAACGCTCTGTTTCGGGAAGGTAGCAAGTCCTGCGGGGGGGAGGCCTGGGCTGTACATGGGACGCTTTGGTCCCCGTTGGAAAAGGGTAAGACTGGTAACCAGTCTCGACGCCGATGGACCGTGGTGGTGGCGCGGTCAGCAGACAGAACACTGCCTGCGGCACCTTCGTGGCGACTCCTGCGACAGCGCTCAAGCTGGAACGATGTTTTGCGGGCAAGCCGACCCTGCGCTTCCGGTTTCATTTTCGAAAGATATCCACCTTCGTTTCAAGGCACTTGCGCAAGCTCAGATCATTCGCGCCCACCTCGAACCAGCTGCCAGGTTTCTGGAAGAAGTCCAACCCCCGGCCAATCTTGATCACCCAGCCGTTGTCGATACGAATCTCCCGATCGTGCATGTTCGGATTGAGCTTCACCTCCAGCTCGACATCCAACTCCAGCAGGCTTTGCTTCAGTTCATCAAGCTTCCCGGCAATGTCGGCCAACTGGGTCTTGTCGTCGTAGCCAGTGATCAGGCTGATCTTCTTCACGGTTCCAGCCTTTAGCACCGTCTCGCAGAAGCGCACGAAGTTCTGAATCTGGTGCGGTAGCCGGATGTAGGGGTCCTCGATGAGCACAGCCTTCGCTCCTTGCAGATACGGCCCCATGATCGACTCATAGCTGTAACCGGTATCGCCATAGAGAATGGTGAAGTGCTGTTCCTTGAGTTCGACCAGTGGCAGCGAAATTGCAACAAGGTCCGGTGATACCGGCGTCGGTTCTGCTGGAGATTCCGCAGCAGCAGGCGCCGGTTGCGCAGCGGGTTGCACCGCAACCACCTCTGCAGGCTGCCCATCTGCCTGATTCAAGCGACGGCGCGCTGGCTCTTGCGTTGCCGGCGCATCCTTCGATTCTGGGCAGAAAACCACCACTTCCTCGCCACTGGCCTTGAAGTAAGACAGATTGATCCGGGCAAACTCGTCATCCGGTTTGCGCTTGTTCATCTGCTCCTTGACGCGGCGGCGGCACTCGGTGGCATAGGCCACGTATTCCTCAAACTCCTCGTCCGTGGGTGGCCCATTTGGATGCAGGACCTTCAAGAACGCACAGACGGTCTTCTTGATACCTTTTTCGTCGCGCCCCTCGATTGATTTGCCGAGCCGAATGCGCTTGCTCACTTCCTCATACCGATTCGTGTGCTTGAACTGGTAGTGAAAAGCCTCCGCCAGGTAATCGGTGATGAATCCGTAGTTGCTCGTCAGAAACTCGCTACTGTTCTTCGGCATCTCCCAGCCCGGGATATAGGCAGCGAAACGGTCCATCACGGCCAGGTCGAGCTCTGGCGGCAAGGGCTGAAACAGGTCGTGCTCGTTCGAATTGACCACCTGCTGCACGGACACGTCGATGTTGCCAACGAAGCTCAAACTGGCATCAGCAATAACCTCAGCCCCGCGCGAAAAGCGCCCGTTGGCCATGAAGTCCTTCATGATCTGGATGGTGTCCGGATCGCGAATCTTGATGCCCCCGACCTCATCGAAGGCGACCGTGTCCCAGAAGCCCACCAGGCCCACCTTGCGGCGCGCGTTGTTGTAGAACAGGGTAGCCTTGGTCGCCTGACCGCCCGAAATCAAGGTGGCGTAGGGCGAGAATTCACTGAAGAAATAGGACTTGCCGGTGCCGCGTGGTCCCAGCTCGATGTAGTTGTAGTTGGGCTCAACCAGCGCAGCCAACCTGGCGATGAAGTGCATCTGCACGCGTTTTGCGAGCTTGCCGGGTTCCAGACCGACGGAGCGCAGCACCACTGCGATCCACTCATCGCGCGTGAAAGCGGCGCGGCCTTCTGCGTAGCGGCCAAAGTCGAAACGGGTCAGTTGGATCGGGCGCAGATCCTCGATGGAAAACGCGTAGTCGTCCTCCTCGATGTCGTTGTGCGCCAGGGTCACTTCCGCCCAAATGCCACCTTCCAGCAACCTGTCGTTGTCGCGGTAGAACTTTTCACCAATCGCGATGCGTTGCGAATTGAAGTTCTCCAGCGCTGCCCAGTGGCGCTTTTCTTTTTCGACGTAACGGACATGGACCTTGTCGATGAAGCGATGCTTGCCCTTGGTGGCGACCTTGGATTGCGCCGCATTGGCCTCGTCTGGCCGCACGTAGTTCTCCTGTAGCGCTGCGAGCACCGCCTCCATGCCAGCATCCATCTCGGCCTGGTCATTGCTGGCGCAATACTTGGCAAGCAGGAACTCGAGCACGAAGGTCGGGACGTTGGTACCTTTCTTGATCCGGTGCAGCAAGTCTTTGCGCAGCACCTTGCCATCGAAGGTGGCGTTCAGTTTTTGGTCGAGTTCATCCATGGACTCATTCCGTATAGTCGGTTTCAAGCGCCAGATTGCTGTAGGCCGCCAGGGTGGTGGGGTTCAGCGCCACAACCTTGAACTTGCCTCTGAACTCATCCTCCATCCTCAGCGCGATCTGCTTGCGCTGGCCTGGCATCAGAGTCACGGTCCGGGTTGCCGGGTTCACCTCGCCGCCCGGGCGCGGCTCGCCCACTACCCTGCCCTTGCCGTCCTGCGCTTCCAGCAATATCTCCACGCTCATCTCTTGCGAGAATATATCGTCGGCCACCAGTATCACTTCGATGACCGGCAATCGCGTAGTGATTCGTTTGGCGCCATTCTTGTAGCTCAGCTCCACCACCACCTTGCGCAAGTCGGCCTGGGTGGCGCTATCGAGCCGCGCGACCAGCACCGGCACAACGGCCTCGGCCAGCGATGCCCCGCCGTGGAAATACAATTGCCCCGCGCGATAGGGGGCCATGCTGCGCGGCAACGCCACCTGAGTGAAATCTCCGCGAATGCCGAGTTTCTCGGCGCCAAGCACCAGGCTGTGCCCATCTGCCGTGCCATCGCCCAGCAGCATCCGGTCATGCGCATTCACCGGCCACTGCCCTTGCGGCTTGACGCACACATCACCGGCCTGCGCCTGTGCGTTCAGGAAGAAGCCATGGTCTGTGACGATGACGGCCTCCTTAAAGCCCAGGCCGCGCAGCTTGTGCAGTGCCACCCGAATCAGCTTCAGCATGCCGGGGATCAAGCCCAGGGTCGTCTCGGGGTTACTTTCCAGTTGGCTGTCGATTTCCGTGGAGCGCAGCACCAGCAGGTCGACGGTCTCCGCGATCTGCGGATTGCCACGCACAAAATCGTTGAGCGGCATTTCCGCGAAGCGATCTCCATATCGGTTGGCCAGCACATTCATGCGCTGCGGGACGTTGCCCACCGGCGCTCCCGCTAGTTCAGGCAGGAGTGATTCGTTCTCCAGCGCCAGGGTCAAGCCCGTGCGGGCACCAGGCAACAAGCTCGCCATGCCCACCGGGGTGATGCTCGGCAGCTGCGCATAGGCCGCTTGCAGCTCTATCGGGCCGTCTTCCGCCAGCAGTTTTTCGAGCGCCACCCCCAGCTCATAGCGCAGGGCGTCCACCATCAGGTAGGCCACCTTACGGCCGCTTTCCTTGAGGCGATCTGCCACCAAACGATCAAAGACCTCGGCATTGGCCAGACGCCCGGCGGGCGGCCAACCCGCCGTCTCGATGTGCTTCACGAACACGCCCTGGACCTTTTCCGCCAGGCGCCGATAGCGCGCCCGGGCCTGGCTCATCACCTCCTGCATCAAGCCATGTGGGTCAAGGAAGTCGCCCGCCGCTTGCTCAAATTCGCGCTGCAAGCGATCCGCTTCGCGTAGGCTACCCAAGTAGAAGTCGATCAGATCCGCTTGCGAGCGGGCGTGATCCGGTAACTGGCGCTCAAAATCGTCGCAGGCCTCAACCAGGCTCAAGCCAGACCGCACCAACTCCCACTGGGCCTGGCTTTCGCCCTTGCCGAGCCATACCGAATTCTTGTGGCGGCCGAGCACGCGGCGCGTGGCATCGGTGTCGCCGCTGACGATGCCCTTGACGCCCAGGCGCAGGAAAGTCCGCTCCTCGAAGGGGAAGGTATCGCGCTCGCCCAGGTCTTCAATCGCGCCACAAAGATCGGTCAGGTTGAGTTCCGCCTCGGTGGTCTCGGCGCGCTCAATGTATATCGCGCGCGACTTCGGATCGCTGCGCAGCCGGTCGCACACATCCTCAACGATGGGCCTGGCTTCCATCGGTGCATGCGGCACCCCCTTCAGAGTGTCCGGCAGCGCCACGGGCAGATCAAATACAAACTCACTGAACAGCACGTAACGCCACAGTTCATCCGCCAGGGCAGACCAGGTCTTGCCGCGCGTCTTCACGCTCAGGCCCAAGGTAGCGCGGAGGAAATCACGTGCCTCTTGTACCCAGCCTTCCTGCCCCTTGAGCGCTTCGGATTGGCTGGCACTTGGGGCCAGTAGTGCAGCCAGAATCTCGCGGCCGGACTCCACCCGCAGCGTGGCTCGCAACTGGGGCCAACTCACTCCACCGCCAATGGCATCGATCACGGCAAAGGTCGGCCCAGAGGGAGACGTGGCAAACACCTGCCGGATCTCGGTGGCGTGATCCGGCCTGGCGCGCAGGCACAGGTTCAGGTACTCGTCGCCATCGTCCTGCGGAAATACCGCGCCGCATTCTGCGTACAGGGCGAATGGATCAGCTTGCTTCTGCTCGTCGGTCTCAGGTCGCTGGGCTGGCACGCAGATCAGCACGCCTTCCAGCGGCGCCTTGGGCTGACCCACCTCGCGCAGTGCCAGCAACGCCGCCTCGCGGCTTTCGATGCTGCTCTCGGACGCATCCACCACCCGCACCTTCTCGCCCGACAGGTCAAAGCACAGTTCTCGGTAGCGCTGATCAGCGTCGTACACCACCAGCGCCCCCGCCTGCAGCAGACGCGGCCGCAGCACGTTATCTCGAATGAATTCGGCAATGTTCATCAACAGTCCTTACGCCATGGCCGCAGTCACAGCTTCAGCAAACGCATGGAAGCTACGGGAGCGGTTACGCTGAATATCCATGTGCACAGCCACCGACCGAGCCAACTCCAACTTGCGTAAGCCTGTACTGAAGTAGCCCGCTTTCTTGAGTAATCGCTCGATTGATTCCCAAGTCCCACCTTTGATGGCATCGGGGTCACGAAACCCCGCCTTCTGCGGAACCGTGGCAGCTACCCGTGGGTAGGCGGCCTGCACAGCCGCCCAGTCACCAAAAAACCAGGCCTCCAACTCCTCGATCGCTATGCGATTGACGACCTGGAAGCGCTGCCCATGCCCAGCATTCGTCTTGGTCACCAAGCCTGCAGCGTCTGCCATCTGCTCCAGACGCTTTTTCAGCTTGTTGCAGTCGTCGTCATCGCGATCCACCAACACAAGAATCCGCCAACTATGCGGCAGCCAAGCCGCATAGCCTTTCAGGCGATCGGGTGCATGCTTGAGCAGGTCATCCTTGCACTGAAAGCGGATGATCTGAAACTCGATATCTCCGAGCAGTTTGGGCAGCAGTTGCTCCAGCGCTGCCTCCATCGAGTATTCCTCGACAAACACAATCAGTCTTTCCAGCATCAGCCACGCCCCTTTTTTGCAGCACGAGGCGCGCCCTGATTCACCAATGGGTCACCCAGGCCAAAATGCCCCTCCATCCACAGGTACCCCAAGGTCGCGCCCGCTTTCACAAACTCGGGTATGCCCTGAATATCGCAAGCCCTGATGGCCTGGGTGAACCCCAGGTCATTTCGGTAAAGCACACGCACCTCCTCGGCGCGCATGGCATTGAGCAAGAAGGGCGAGTGGCTGGTAATCAACAACTGGGAGCGTTCGGACGCGGCGCGGCACTCTTCAGCCAGTTCGGGCAGCAAACGCGGATGCAGGAAATTCTCGGGCTCTTCAATGCCGATGAAGCGCGGAGGGTCCGGGTCATAGAGTACGGTCAGGTAAGCCAGCATCTTCATGGTGCCGTCGGAGGCAAACTTGGACAGCACCGGCTGCTCGAAGGGTGCATCCTTGATCTGCAACAACAGACGGCCATCCGGCATGGGCTCGGCCTCCACTCGTTCCAGACGTGGAATGCGTTGGCGCAGGACCGCAAAAATCTGTTCCAGGCGTTCTGGGTGCTGCTCTTTCAGATACTGGATGACATTGGGCAAGTTCTCCCCGCCCTTGCTCAGGCGTTCTTGCGGGCCGGCTTCCGGCTGGTTGCGCGTCTGATCGATGGACAGGTAAGACACGTACCAGTCGGTAATGAACTCGCGCAGAGCCGCAACACGAGGATGCTCGGTGAATTGTCCCAAGGTATTCACCGCGATCAGATCCGGGGAACGCAGGTTGGTCTCGACACGTTTATCGTCTTCATCCGGCGCTTCACCACTCGCCGCCCTGCCGCTGCCACGACGAAATTCCAGAAATCGAAACGGCTGGCCTCGGGTGCCGCGCCGCCACTGCAACCATTCCTCGACCACTTCTGGTCCTTTGGCTCCCTCATCAATCGACAGGTGGTAAGTGATGACGGGGCTCTTGGGCTGCTCACGATATTTCAGCTCGAAAACGATAGGGCCGGTTGCACCCCGTGTCTTCAGTTCCTTGCCTCGGCCACGCCGATCCCAGGCGTGCCGTAAGCCAAATTGAAAGCACTCGGAAAGGAAATTGAACACATCAAAAACGGTAGACTTGCCGCTGCCGTTGGGGCCTAGCAGAACCGTCATCGGCGTCAATTTATCCAGTTCAACCTTGCGTAGGGCGCGATAATTCTCGACCCGCAAAGACTCGATACGCGGGATGCCCTGTCTCTTCGTTGTCTTGGCCTCTTGGATCATCACATCTCCTTCGTTTGCTGTCTGCCGCGAGTCTTCTTCGGTGCTGCCTCGGGCTCGATGTATAAATCCTCCAGCCCATGCGCGATGGCGAGGCTCTTGTCAGTCTTGCACTTCTCACGCACGCGCTCGGGCCAGTAGTTCATGGCCAGATGCGCCCAGTCGTAGTCGCCTTTCTTGAGCTTCTCCCAGGTGTCCTTGAGCACCTTCTGCCAGGGCTTGTGTCGGAACAGCGGCCACAGCGGTGCGGCGCTGATCTGCACCCCGTCGTCGTGGTTAGGCTTGTAGGTCGGCGCGAGCTTGAGCAGGGTGTCACGCAGCTCGATCAGCTCCAGCTCGAAGGCTTGCAGCGCCTCGAACTGTTTCTCGTCGTCGCGGGTCCGGGCCGAGCCCTTGTTGCGCAGCGTCGCCACATCAGCGCCGACTTGTTTGAGCTTGGGTTCCACGAAGTCGTTGATGGCGGTGTACAGCGTCTGGTTGGTGAGGCTGGGGTAATAAACCCACAGCGTATAGCTGCCGGACGCGGTAGCCAGCGGCCAGTAGATGGGGGCTTTTCGGCGGCTCTTGGAGTAGCGCTGCAGATGGAAGGCGAAGAATTCGCGCTGCAGCCAGCGGCGGATGTCAGTACTCAGTGGCCAGTGGTCAGTGGCCAGTGGAGTTTTGCCGACCACCGACCACCGATCACTGAACACTTCATCGAGCACTTCCTCGATCAAGCGCGCGAGGTCATGCGGATGCCCTGGGTCGTCGACCAGGATGCCCGGGTGCGCATGGAAGGGCTCGGCGCCGTCCGGCAACATGCCGGGGCTCCTGGCGGGAAGTGGGTCGAAGGGTTCCGGTTCGGGCGGGGCTTTGCGCTCGCCGGTGGCCAGGCGCCAGTCGAAGCGGCCAAACGCCACGCCGACGGCCCAGGCGAGCAAGTGGTCGGTGGTCTGTGGCCCGTGGTCGGTTTGTGCATCGTCGTCATCCTCAGCTGCCGAGGTGGCGTCCCCTTCGCTGACCACCGCTCCCTGACCACCGGTTGCTGCCTGGCGGTCGGCCTCGCTGAAGCCGTAGAGGTCGAAAGCGTTGGCGTCGATCTCGGTCTGGATGCGCGCCAGCTCCGCTTCGATCACGGCCGGGTCGTAGTCGCCCAGGCGAGAACACAGGGCGGCGGGGAGCAGAAAGGCGTGGGAAGTCTCGTTTATCGTGTCCAGGGTGCGCTTCAAGGACCAGGCGCGACGGGCCAGGGTGGCAAGTCTGGCTTGCTGTTCGGCGCCGAGGTCAGGAATAGGGGTTTGCTGGATTAGCCCTACCTCGAAGGACTGCGCCAACTCGACACGTGCCAATTGGACTGAAACCAGCTGGCCAAAGGCCAGGCTGTTAACCAGGGCGCACAGTGCGAGCAAGGCATCGGGCGAGTCATCGGCAACGAAGGCGGCAGGTCCTTTGTCAGCAAATATGCAGCCACGAGGCATGGCGCGAAAGCTAAGTCCGTTGGTGCGCCGCGGCCAGGTGAGGCCGGGGCGGA
>JBASLU010000014.1:0-3477 GCA_049656505.1 Saccharimonadales bacterium (SeqCode)
GAAGCCATCAAGTCGGAGTTGCTTTACGGGTTGGCCAACGGGATGCGCCCCAATATTGGAGGCCATTTTCATCCCAGGGGGGATCTCGAGAATGCCGTCCTTGACAGGGTGGAAAGAATATACAAGGAACTACAGACCATGGAATCCTGGTTCGACAACGCTAAGAACATAACTGAAATAGCCATCGTCTATCCAAAGAAAATTGCAAACATACGGGGCGACAGACAACTCAAAAGCGCGGTGCGCATGTTGAGCGAATTGAAGCAGCAGTTCGATGTGGTGACGTTGGCATCGGACTGGAGCAAATACAAGGTGCTGGTATTTCCCGACGACATTCTCTTTGACGAGGAAACGGCAAGACGCGTGAAGAAACACGTCAACGAAGGAAAGGCGGTCATTTCAACGGGGTTCTCCGGCCTTGACCCGGAGAAGAGACATTTTGTGCTCGAACAGGAATGGGGCATCAAATTTTTAGGAGAAAATCCGTTTGATCCGGCTTATTTTACCGTAGGGGAAAATTATAATAAAGGGTTGCCGGATATGCCGCTCTCTTTATACTCCAACGGCATTGAAGTGGAAGCATCCGGTAAAACAAGAACAGAGGCACGTCTTGTAAAACCATATCACAACCGGGATTGGGATGGAGAATATGCTTTCTATTATAATCCGCCCGACAAGGTGACGGAGAAGCCGGCGCTTACAATTAACGGGCAGGTGGCCCATTTCAGCCACCGTATATTTTCCGGGTATTACGATAAAGCATCCGTGGAGTTAAGAACAGTCTTTTCCAACGTTCTCGACCGGTTTCTTCCGAAACCGTTAGTAAAAATGGAAAATTTACCGTCATTCTCCCGGGTTTTTGTCACGGAACAACCCAAAAGAAGAATGGTGCATTTGCTTTCTTATCTGCCTGAGATGAGGGGAAATACGCAAATGATCGAAGAACCCATTGAACTTGACAACATAACCCTATCCCTTCGCCACGATGATAGAAGTTTCAAGAACATCTACCTGGCACCCAAGAAGGAAAGGTTGTCTTATACCATCGAAGGAGGTTATCTCCATATCTACGTACCTGAAAGCAAGGGATACTCTCTGCTGGTTATCGAAGAATAAACAAATAACAAACATATGTAGTTATGAAAAAAATTATTATTCCATTATTTGTATTGATTAACATCATTTTAATGTCATATGTGCAAAAAAATGAAAGTGACAACCCTGAAAATGACGTTGTAATCGAAAATGAGCAATTTAAATTAATCATCGGAAATAATGCCATTGCCAAAAGCCTGACTCTTAAATCTACAAATGAAGAGTGTTTGATGCAGGGAGAAAATATGGCAATTATCTCAGTGACTCAAGAAAGGCCTTACCACAATGAAATAAAATTGGGTCACCCCAATAAGAAAACGACATACCAGGCCGATACTATTTACCGGGATGGAGACAAACTCATTGTCGGATTTGAATTAATTCCGTACAAAGCAGTTATTCAAGTCAAGGAAACACCTGCTTATATAGGTTTCAGCCTTTACGATTTTATTACGGACGGCGTTTATCCCTCGTACCTTAAAATAACTCCTCCTCCCGCTACTGAAGTATGTATTTTACAATTACCCATCCGTAACAGAGAGAATTTTGGAGAATGGCTAAATGTCAGTTGGGATAATAAAGCCGCTATTAATGTGTTAGCCACAGATGAATACGCCTATATCGATTTTGAGAAACGAAACGGGTATAAAATATTGAAGGCAAGTGCCATTAAGGATATAAAATTTAAAGGCACCGGGGCTGCATTAATTGTTTCTAAGTCCGATAAATTACTGGATAATATTGCTCAGATAGAAAATGACTTTAATCTGCCCAAAGGCGTAGAAAGCCGGAGAAATGATTTTATCAATGCTTCGTACTATTGGACGGCAAATATAAATCCAGCGAATGTCGATCAACATATCAAATACGCCAAGATGGGTGGTTTCAGGTTGATGAATATCTATTACCCCAGTTTTGAAGGTGGAGGAGGATACGGTATCATTGGAAGTTATGAAATTAACAAGACGCTATATCCCAATGGAAAAGAAGATCTCCAAAAAATGCTGGATAAAATTAAAGCGGAAGGTATCATTCCGGGTGTTCATTTTCTTCATTCACATATCGGTAGAAAGAGCCAGTACGTAACTCCCGTTCCCGATTACCGGTTAAATCTCGTTAAAACATTTAATCTGTCGGAAAACCTGGGAAAAAACGATACGACTGTGTATGTAGAACAAAATCCCGAAGGATCAGTCATGGCGGAGGGGTGTCGTGTTTTGAAAGCCGGAACGGAACTTATTTCGTATGAGAATTTTACCACGGTACCGCCTTATAAATTTACGGGATGTAAAAGAGGAATCGATAACACCACTGTGAACAACCTTCCCAAGGGATATTCCATTGGCATACTGGATGTCAGCGAATTCGGCGCTACCAGTGTTTATATAAACCAGAAAACCAGCTTACAAGATGAAATTGCTGAAAAAATAGCGGCTATTTACGATGCCGGATTTCAATTTTTTTATTTTGACGGTTCAGAGGGGGTGGATCCTCCCTTCGGTATCAACGTGGCTTTAGCGCAGTACAGGGTATTTAAACGGTTAAAACCCCAGCCTTTATTTGCAGAAGGGGCTGCTAAAACGCATTTTAGCTGGCATATGTTGAGTGGAGGAAATGCTTTTGATGTTTTCAGGCCGGAAGTATTGAAGGAAGAAACAAAAAAATGGCCGGCAGAAGAAGCTCCCCGGATGAGACAGGATTTTACACGAATCAACTTCGGGTGGTTGGGTTATTGGGTTCCAAGTGAGACAACCGTAGGAACACAACCGGATATGTTGGAATACGTTACCAGTGTGGCAGCGGCCTGGGATTGCCCGATTTCCATTCATTCTAATCTTGAGGCATTTGAAGCTCATCCAAGAACTCCGGACAACCTGGAAGTAGTGCGAAGATGGGAGGAGGTCAGAGCGAAGCATTGGCTCACGGAAGAGCAGAAGAATGAGCTGAAAAATACGGAACAAGAGCATCATCTATTACTGAATGAACAAAATCAATTTGAGTTGGTGCCTTATGAGCAAATATCCGGCGCGGCGGGAGACAGCAAAGAAATCAGAGCTTTTTTATTTCAGAGAAAGGGAGAATATTACGTTGTTTACTGGCACATATCCGGTGACAAAACGCTTCAACTACCGTTGAAATCCTCCGAGATTACGCTATATAAAACGTTAGGTAAAAAAGAGCCTGTCATGGCCGATCCGGACGGTAACATTATTATTCCCCTAAATGACAGACGGTATATCCGAACGAATAAACTTACCAAAGAAGAAATACTAACCGTGTTGTCTAATGCTAACATCATTGATTGAAAAAATGAAGAAAATTATTCCTTTTGTTATTTATCTTGTCCTACCTTTTCTGGTTTATCCGCAGGGCAAAATTCAT
>JBASLU010000015.1:0-8513 GCA_049656505.1 Saccharimonadales bacterium (SeqCode)
TCGGCTATAACATGCAATTTATCGACAACTTGAACTGTGGCGATAGGAGTAGCTATAACCAACTTTTGTATCCTTATTGGTTTTAAGAACTGAACAGCCGCATCCAAAGAAGAATTCGTATCCATCCCATCGGAAACCAGTATCACTACTCTGTCCATAAGAAAAGATTCATCAATAATTCCGCCATCGCCCAAAAGACGATTAAGTTTTTGAAAAGCCTCTCTCTTTTGCTCCTCTAAAAAACCATGATACTCACTAGAATAATAATCAACTTCACCATCTGATAGAGACTCATTATTCACAAAATCACCATCAGAATTCACACTTCCGAAGCTCACGCCTTCACCTGGGACTTCAATATCTTCAACTATAAGCATGTTCAAAATACAATGTAGTGCTTTTGCTATCTGTTCTCCAACAACAACACCACCATCATTCAAAGCGACTACGGCACAATCTTCGTAGCGATATGTTTGGACCAGCTCATCAGCTAAAATTTTTCCAGCTTGTTCGCGATTTTCAAAATACATAATAATAGTTTATCAGCTTATGCTTTGAACTTTAATAAAATCATATATTTTCCGCAAAGACGCTATACTATTAATATGTACTATTTCGAGGTAGCACCAACAAAAATCGTTAGACAAGATAAGTATTATTTTACCTATAATTATCCTAATAATCTTAAAATGGGTCAAATTGTAAAAATTGAAGTTGGCAAAAAGATAATGGTTGGTGTAGTTATTAAAAAAGTTTCAAAACCAAGTAGTTACAAAACAAAAGATATTGCTAGTGCCATTGAATCAATGATAATACCAGAAAAGCTAGTCTTACTTAGCCTTTGGATGTCGACATATTATTTAACTCATCTAGCTCTTGTTATACAGTTAATCGTACCTAAGGGAATAGATAGTAAAAGAAGATTAAAGTCACAGAATGATATAAAAAGTTACTCTAGAAAACGAACAAATTATTTACTCAATAAAGAGCAATCCTCGGTGTTAAATGAACTTAATAAACACCAAGAAGGTACTTTTCTATTGCAGGGAATAACTGGTTCTGGAAAAACCGCTGTTTATATAAGTCTTATAAAAGAAACTCTGAAATTGAACAAATCTGCCATATTAATAGTTCCCGAAATCGCCTTAACATCCCAAATTGTTGCAGAACTTTCCAATCATTTTCCTGAAATAATAATCACTCATTCTAAAATGACAGAGTCTAAAAGGCATCTTATCTGGAAACAAGTTATAGATAACAAAGAACCGATTGTAATTGTTGGGCCTCGTTCAGCTTTATTCATGCCAGTTAGTAATCTGGGGCTTATAGTAATTGATGAGGCCCATGAGCCAAGCTTGAAGCAAGAACAAGCTCCAAAATACTCTGCGCTTAGGGTAGCTACAATTCTAGGCAGATTGCACAAAATAAGGGTTGTGTTCGGTAGTGCTACACCGAATATAATTGATAGATATCTTGCCGAAAAATCAAATAAACCTGTCTTAAAACTAAACGAAAAAGCTCAAAAGAATATCTTGCCAAAAATTCATTTAGTAGATATGAAAGATAAAAACAATTTTAAATCGCATCGACTATTTTCAAATCAATTAATAACTACTATTGAAGAAACTATCTCAAAAAACAAACAGGTTTTAATATTTCACAATCGACGTGGTAGTGCCAGTGTAACACTGTGTAATAACTGCGGGTGGATAGATCAATGTCCAAACTGCCTTATTCCTACCGTTTTACACTCAGATTCTTTTCAATTAAAATGTCATGTTTGTGGATTCAGCCGTACTGTTCCAACTTCTTGCCCTATTTGCAAAAACACCGACATAATACATAAAGGCATAGGTACTAAGTTAATAGAGAGTGGGCTAAACAAACTGTTTCCAAATGCCAATATCGCTAGATTTGATGCTGATAGTAAACGAGGCGATTCGCTCGAACAAAGATATCAAGATTTATATGATGGCAAAATTAACATATTAATTGGTACTCAGATTATTGCTAAGGGTTTGGATTTGCCAAATTTAAGGACCGTAGGAATTATTCAAGCCGATGCCGGTTTGGCCTTGCCAGATTTCAGTGTCGATGAAAGAACTTTTCAACTATTATCGCAGGTTATTGGTAGAGTTGGTCGTACTAATCATAGAACAAATGTTATTGTACAGACTTATCAGCCAAAAAACGAAGTTATAAAATATGGTCTGAAACAGGATTATGAAGATTTTTATAAAGCAGAATTAAAAAAACGACAACTAAAAAAATTTCCGCCATTCACTCACCTATTAAAACTAACTTGTATATATAAAAATGAAACTACTGTTATAAAAAATGCTAAGGCGTTCGCCGACAAGCTAAAAAATGAACTAGATCAAGACGTCTCTGTACTTGGACCAGCGCCGGAGTTTTATGAATATAAAAATGGTAATTATAGATGGCAACTAATTTTAAAAAGTCCAAAAAGAGAACACCTTTTAAAAGCGCTAAGTTTGTTACCAAATAACAATTGGCAATTTGAATTAGACCCGATGGACTTATTATAGCGATGCATCTCTGATATAATTATTTTAATGACAAAAGAAGTAATTATTACCTTGCCTGATGAACGATTAAGGCAAAAATCCGATAAAGTACACATTATTACTGATGAAGTAATTAAATTAGTTGATGACTTAAAAAAGGTTGCTCTAGACTGGGAAGATTCTAGACCACACGAAGCTAGCGCCGCAATCTCGGCAGTTCAAATAGGAGTGATGCAAAAAGTTATTATTGTTAGGAATGACTTTGATGACAAATCAAATCGTAATTTTACGGCTTTAATTAACCCTAAAATAGTTAAATTTGAAGGTAAAATCGTAGAAGATTATGAAGGATGCTTAAGCGTCCCCGATGTATACGGAAAAGTGCCTAGACACGATAAGATTCGCGTTAAAGCTATGGATATTAATGGCAATGAAGTAAAGTTTAAGTCTGAAGGATTTTTAGCGCGTATTCTTCAACACGAGATAGATCACACCAATGGCATACCTTTTATAGATAGGATAAAAGACGAAAAAGATTCATATTTTAAACTAGATGATAATGGTGAATTGAGGCCTCTTGATTATGAAAAGTATATCAAAAACAATAGTATTCTTTGGGACTGAAGATTTTAGCGCTGATGTATTGAACCATCTTATAAAATCTGGCTATCCTATTGAGTTTATAGTCACTAAACCTGACAGTTAAAGTGGTAGAGGTCAAAAAATACAATTTTCTAAAGTCAAACAACTGGCCATTAAATATAATATTAAGCTACTCCAACCAACCAATATTAAAGATATAAACCAAAGATTATTACCATTTGCAGATAATTTAATTGGCATTTTAGTTAGTTTTGGTAAAATACTACCCAAATCAACCTTGGATTTATTTCATAACGGCATTATCAATATACATCCATCCCTGCTTCCAAAATATAGAGGCCCATCGCCTATTGAATCGGCTATTTATAATGGTGATAAAACTACTGGGGTTTCAATTATGAAAATAAACGACAGAATGGACGCAGGGCCAATTTATAAAACGGTAGAATATAACTTGAAAGATGATGACAATCAAGAGACATTGTACAAAAAATTAGCTAAACTTGGCAGTGAAGAATTAATCAAAATATTACCTAAAATATTAGATGGCTCGTTAAAACCTAACAAACAAAACGAAAATGAGGCAACTTATTGTTCCATGTTAACTAAAGCTATGGCAGATTTAAGACCCAAAGAATATAGTGCCGCTCAAGCTGAACGAAAAATTCGCGCGCATATTAAATTTCCCAAAACTAGGTTTACTATACTTAATCACGATGTCATTATTACTAAAGCGCATGTTAGTCAAAATAGTGAATCATTAATAGACATAAAGTGTAATGATGATAATTACTTAGTTATAGATAATTTACTGATAAACGGTAAAAATATGACGGCTCAAGACTTTATTAATGGTTATAATAAATAATTAATCTTGGCTTAAAATCACATCACGATTAGAAATAAGCTCTTCCTTCAGTTCATCTAAAACTTGGGCGACAACGTCTTTATAATCTGGTCTATTAATGTCCAGCCATTTAGTAGCGGCAAATTCAGCCTTTATATTTGGATTATCAGCTTGAAGTTTAGTACTATTTTGAAGTTGGACAAAAACATTGTCTTGTCTATAATCTGGTACATATTTATTCAACCAATTATCAACCGCGCCTTCTTTTCGATCTATAATCGATTCGAATTCTTGCAATTGAACATCGTTCATACCCTCAGATAACTTAGTCCCGACTCTAAGTTCTAATTCTTCATATATATGTTGCAAAAAAGGTCTTCTTTGCTCTTCTGGTAGTTCACCAAAGCCTAAATCTTCTAAGAATTTATTGTCGAGTTTTAACATTGCTGCTCCTCTTTAAAATAAAACTATACATCTTTATTTTCATTATACAACAAACAGTTAAATGTGATTAAGCTAGAGTGCGTTTTTTCAATTCTCTTGTAAAGAATTCAGCTGTGTCACCCTCTTGTAGAAGTATTTTTTTATTGGTTTTAATACTTAATCCACACATTTCGCCCTCGAAAATTTCTTTGGCTTCTTGTTTTTGGCGTTGAACTTTTTCAACTTCAGCTTCTGCTAATAATTCGTCACCACGCTTTAATCGAACTAATAATCCTGGCATAACTTTACCAGATAAAACTTCGCCACCGATAATTGATTCGTTTTTTAAAGTCCTAAAGACACCTTTGATAATCAATTTTCCAATTTCTGACTCAACAACTTCTGGCGCAAGCATTGTTTCCATCGTTTCTTTAGCATCATCTATTAATTTATAAATAACGTTAAATAATCTAATATCAACTTTGTTGCGAGTTGCTAATCTTTTAATAGCTGGTGGTATGTCAACATTAAAGCCATAAATAATCGTACTACCATCTTGGGCTAGACGCACGTCATTTTCTGATATATTACCAACACCGCTGCCAATTACCCTCAAAATTATTTCTTCGCCACTTTTTATCATCTTAAGACTGTCAATAACTGAAGTTAAAGATCCTTGGACATCGGCTTTTACGATGACGTTGAATTCTTGCGATTCATGTTGCTGTTTAATCATTTTAATCAAATCCGAGCCTGTGATATTGGTAGTTGCAGCTTTTTTATTCATCTCAATTTTCATTTCACCTGCTTGAGATTTTGCTTCTTTCTCGTTTGAAACAACATAAAAGCTATCACCAAATTGAGGTAATTCTTTAAAGCCAGTTACTATCACTGGAGTCGATGGACCAGCTTCTTTGATAGGTTTATTATTGAAATCTAAGAGTGTACGAATTTTGCCATAAGTAACACCAGCAATTATACAATTGCCTGGCATTAGGTTACCGTGTTTGACTAATAAACCAACAACCGGACCACGCCCAGTTTCCATATGCGATTCAATTACAAAACCTTCAGCTGGAACATCAATATCGGCTCGTAAATCTTCCATATCTGATACCAAAAGCACCATATCTAATAATTTATCTATGTTTTGACCAGTTTTAGCGCTAGTTTCTACCATTACAACATCGCCGCCCCATTCCTCTGGGTTTAACTGGTGCTCGGAAGCTAGTTGAGCTTTAACTCGGGCTGGATCGGCTTCTGGCTTATCTATTTTATTAATCGCAACAACAATTTTCGCATTGGCAGAGCGAGCGAATTTAATCGCCTCTATCGTTTGTGGCTTAACCCCATCATCGGCTGCTACAACAATAATAACAACATCAGTTAATTCCGCTCCGTGCTGTCTTAAAGCCGCAAAAGCTTCATGACCCGGAGTGTCTAATAAAGTTATAACTCGGCCATCTCTTTCAGTTTGATAAGCGCTAATATGCTGAGTAATTCCCCCAGCTTCACCACTTACAACTTTAGTGTCTAAAATCGCATCTAGTAAACTGGTTTTTCCATGATCAACGTGACCCATAACGGCTACAACTGGAGGCCTTAGAATCGCTTTTTCAGAAAGTTGATGAGTCTTTTCGGTTGCCTTAATGCTAGAATCTTCTTTTTTGCATAGTTCAACATCAGGTATTGCTAGCTCATCAAGAATTATTGAAGCTGTTTCAAAATCAAGCTTTTGATTAATCGTTGCAGCTATGCCGTTTTTAAATAGCTCCCCAATCAATGTCGTAACAGGCAAATTGAGCTTTTCGGCCAGTTCACTAACTGTAATCGAATCAGCTATCGTGATAATTTTTTCAGCCATAATTCGATAAGCTCCTTTCTGCCTTTTTAAGACGGATTATTTTTTGCTCTTTGTAGTTGGTAATTTAAGAGAGATTTTGCGATTCTCCTTATCTAAATCTAATACAACAAACTCTTTTTTTTCATTAAGTGTAAAGACTTTTTCTGGATCGACATTATCTTCACCGCTAAGTTCGCTAACGTGGACCAATGCTTCAACTGCAGGACTAATTTGTACAAAAGCTCCAAATGGAGTGATGCGTGTAATCGTTCCTTCGACTTTATCGCCAGGTTTGAATTGGTCGACTTCTTTCATCCATGGATCTTCACTAAGTTGTTTTATACTTAGGCTTAAACGATCTTTATCGATTGCAATAATTTTAGCTTTGATATTGTCACCAACTTTTACGTAATCAGCTGGGTTACTAACTCTTTCCCAGCTTATTTCACTGATATGAACGAGCCCCTCAATACCATCAACATTAACAAAAACGCCAAAATCGACAACGCCCGTAACAACTCCTTTAACAGAATCGCCGACAGTTAATTTCTCAAACCTTTCAGCTAGACCATCTTTGATAGCTTCTTTTTCGCTAAAAATTAATTTGTTAGCTTTGCGATCGCAATCTAACACGCGAACAGTTAATTTTTGACCAATCAAAGAGTTTAACCTTTGTAAAATTTCATCTTTGTCATTACTACCAACTCGTGGGTAATGTTCGGCCGATAACTGAGAAACCGGTAAAAATCCCCTGACACCATCGTACTCTACTAAAAGACCGCCACGATTAGCATCATAAGGTGAAATCTCTAATATCTCGCCAGATTCCATTTTATCAACTATTTCGTCCCAACCTCGATCTTTGGCAGCTTTTCTAAGTGATAATAAAGAGTAGCCGTTCTCTAACTCGACATCAACTACACTAGCATTAATTTCGTCACCAATATTTAAATTACGATAAAATCCTACTTCACGACGAGGTACTAGACCAACGCCCTGAACTCCGAGATCGACTAGAACTTCATGTTTACGAATTGATAAAACGGTTCCAACGACCGAATCCCCTTGTGTTAACTGCTTAGCACCATCATCTTCTTTGGCGAGCAGTTCATCCATAGTTGTGGCTTTTGCCATAAGTTTTATTACAGAAGCCTCAATAAAATTGAGCTCTGCATAACTCCTTCCTTAAATTTTATATATTTCTGAAACAAAGTTAATAATGTCTCAAAACTTCAACTATTGTACCCCTTATTAGGCCATAAGTCAAAAGCGACTTTTTTGATAAATCGAAGACGAATAATAAGAAAAAGCTAAGCTTAAGAAAAAGATGGCCAATAAATTATAGAAATTGTTTGGCCCAGTTGTTGGCAACTCCTCTTTTGATGTATTAATATCTTCGTTCACGCCAGTCTCAGGCTCAGACTTGTTATTATTTTTTTCAGAATCTACCTTAGCTTCTTTGTCTTCGGCTTTATCTTCAGTTTTAGATTTTTCTTGTTCGTATTCGGCTATGGCTACGTCTTTTCTTACTTCAGCGCCATAGTTTTTTAAATAATATAATCCACCGACTAAGCTTAAGGCCAAAATAATCCCGACAATAACAAAGTTAGCTACCGAACCACCCTGTTTTGTTCGTAGTTTATTCATAAATCACCTCTGCTTATAATAAGCTAATTATGCACCAAAAGTGATAAAAAAGCAATTTTTTGTCAATAAATTAACCCTATCAGTACAATAATTCTTTATTTTATTATGTATCACCGAGAGACACGGAAACCGATGTTCGTGTACGAGTTGCTGGGGGCGTAGTTCAAAGCCAGTGCCAAGACACCGCCGATGCTGCCATAGTTCCAATCGCCACCGCGGAGGAAGCCACGCAAACCTGTTTCGTTTGCATAACTATATAATCGACCAATGCCATTAGTGGCATTCCAAGTGCTTGCGCCAGCTATGCCTGTACTTGCTGGAAAGGGATTAACAGCTAATGTACCAGTTGTCATTGGGGTAGCTGTCCATTCTTTCCAAGTATAGCCTGTTTCGTTTGTTATGCCAGGTTGACCGCCAGTTGTTTGACCGTTAGTCCATTCCCGAACATTGCCAGCTAGATCCCAGATAACTTCACCATTAGTAAGAGTTAGGCTACGTTTTTGGTTAGATGGTGAGACATTACCAGTGTCGCTGTAGCCATCAGCTGGGTTTGTCACGGCTAGAGCATTAGCCGGGGCATTATCGTTATGGCCACTAAAGATAAAGCCTGAGCCGACTGTTC
>JBASLU010000016.1:0-17860 GCA_049656505.1 Saccharimonadales bacterium (SeqCode)
ATTTACCACTTCAACTGAAAGCGTTACTTATACCGTAGCCGTTCAAGAACAATGCTATAACTCTAATACTACTAGTAATTGGAGCACAGCTACTAGTAGCAGTTATACAAGGCCTTCTTCAGGTGGCACCATAACTTATAATGGTGGCAGTGGTTCTTGGACAGCGCCTGCTGGTGTCACTTCAGTTACTGCCTATGTTTGGGGCGCTGGCGGTTATGGTGGTGGTGGATGTAATAATTCAGGTGGTGGAGGCGGTGGCGCTTTTGCCACTAAGGTCATTTCTGTTACTGCTGGCAATACATATAGTTATTCGGTAGGCTCGGGCGGTAATTACACAAATGGAAAGGGGGGCGACAGTTGGTTTGTTAATTCATCAATCGTACTCGCAAGGGGGGGTAATTCTGACTCTAATAGTGGTGGCTTAGGCTATGGTGTTGGAGGATTGGCATCGGCCTGTATCCCAACTACTGGGGCGTACTCTGGCGGTAATGGCGGTTATGCCGATACCTGGGATTATTATGGTGGTGGTGGTGGTGGTGGTGCAGGTTCTGGCGGTAACGGTAGTAATGGTGGCCAGGCGCTTGGTTACTATGGTGCAGGTGGGGCAGGGGGTATAGGTACGTATCCAGGAGGTAGCGGAGGTACGGCACCGGGTCCAGGCGTAAGCCCAGGCGGCGGCGGCGGTGGATCAGATGAAATGGACTATTGTGAAGGGGGAAGTGGTGCCAACGGAAAAATAATATTAGTTTGGTAAATCTGTCCTTGAAATTGCATTTAGATTTTCAAATTAACACTTTTTTAAAATGACTATTGTTGTCAAATGCTTATTTTGTTGCTAGAATACAAGCATAAGGCAAACCAATATATGAATGAAAATAAGAAAAAAATATTGATTATTTTTGGTGCGATTATTATTGTAATTGTGATAGCAATTGGTGCTGTTTTTGCTCTAAAAGCTCTTCAAGTAGATACTCCTAATAGTCCAGTAGTGACAAATGAAACGGCTGATGCATTAAAAAATAGAGCTATAGAAACTTTAAATACAGACAAAGACAAAGCCAAAGATTTATTTGAAGAAGCTAAAACTCAATATGAAAAACTGAACGATCAGGATAATGTTATAGACATGGAAGCACAAATATACTTGATTGATCATCCAGTCAAGTCGAAATAGTCTGTTATTTTGTGTTATACTTAATATAATCCTATGGACAGTAAGTTAAATATTTTTATGTTGCGGTGGTTACTAAATTCCACCGGCCTTTGGGTATCGGTTAGCCTATTTGGCACTGGTTACGGTGACGTTAATATAGGCATTAGTATTTTTGGTTTCCTTTTTGCTGGTCTAATTTTTTCCATTGTTAACAGTATTTTGAAGCCAATTTTTGTAGTTTTGTCGCTACCAGCGATATTTTTGACGCTTGGCATTTTTATGTTAGTGGTTAATGGTTTAATGGTCTACATATCTTTGGGTTTGACTCCAGGAATAGAAATGACATTTTCTCGCTCAATTCTAGCCGGAATAGTATTAAGTTTGGTAAACTATATTGTAAGTGCCGTATTGCTAATTAGAGAAAATAATCAGGCGCAATAGGAAAAAAACATGGATATTAATGCTATTTTGAGAATCGTTACTGTTGTTTCAGCCATATTAATGATAGTATCAATACTTTTGCAACAAAGAGGCGCTTCTTTGGGTGCAGGTTTTGGTAGTTCAGGAGAATTATTTACAACGAGAAGAGGAGTTGACAAGAACCTTTACGACTTAACTATCTTTTTGGCGGTAGTTTTTGTCCTATCTATAATTGCAGGATTAATATTACCAACTTTTAATTAAAACTATAACTTTATGTTTGGTAATAAAAAAAATAAGAAAGCTAAAATGCCTGAAATTACGATTGATAATCGTAAAATTAATAAGCATGTTAAAAAAATTGAAGGCGCCACCATCAAACATACCCATAAATTTTTAGTGGAACGTTGGGGCAATGTGCTTGAAGTTAGGCGTCAAGTTGTGACTTGGGTCTTAATTATAGCGGTTTTAATTGCTGCCACTAGTATGCAGTTATTCTGGAACAATACAAATTATACGACAAACGCCCCCGCTAAAAACAGCTCTTATGCCGAAGCGGTTTTAGGGCCAATTGAAACTCTAAACCCATTATTTGCTTCAACCCAAGCCGAAAAATCAGCCGATTATCTGATATTTTCCAGAATATTAAACTATGACTCCTCTGGTAATCTAAATTATGACTTAGCCAGCAATTTAAGCATCGACAAGAGTGGCAAAATATACAAGGTGTCGATTCGTCCGAATGTGTTATGGCATGATGGTGAAAGATTAACTACAAAAGATATAGCTTACACAATCGAATTACTAAAAAATAAAGAGCTACACTCATTTGTTACCGGTTGGGATAAGATATCGATAAAAGTTATTGATGAGTATAATATGGATTTTATTCTAAAGGATGTCTATGCACCGTTTAAGCATGCTTTAACATTTCCAATTGTGCCATCGCACATCTTAAGTGACATTAAACCATCAGAAATAAGAGAGTCGAGTTTTAGCCAAAATCCAATTGGTAGTGGGCCATTTAGATTTAAATTTATTCAAAAACCTGACAACCTATCAACTGACAAAGTAGTTTATCTTTCTAGAAACCAAGATTATTATAGAAATATTGTTAATTTATCCAGTTTTCAACTACATGCTTATAAAGACTCCGAATCGATACTAAAAGCTTTATCAAGAGGTGAAGTTAATGCAGCTACTAGTTTTAATTCAGTTGAATCTAAAGCATTAGATTCAGACAAGTTTATCACTTTAAGTCAACCAATTAACAGTGGCGTATACGCTATTTTCAATATGAATAGTGCAATTTTGTCAGATAAGAACATTCGCAAGGCTCTCCAAGTAGGTGTAAATGTTGAAGAGATAAAACAAAAGATTGATAATAAAGCCCCAGATTTATATTTGCCCTTTATCACTGATCAAATTTCTGGAAAATTACCGCCCAAACCGTCTTATGATGTGTCAAGTGCCAATAAAATACTATCGGATCTAGGCTGGAAATTGAATAAAAATAAAATTAGAGAAAAAAAGAACAAAGAACTAAAAATTACTATTACTACTGTAAAAAACAGCGAGCTTGAAAGTGTAGCGAAGATTTTAGGTAGTCAATGGCGCTCTTTGGGCATCGTAGTAGAAATCAAGGTTATTGATCCTGATGATGTTAGCCAAAACTTTACTCAAACGGTTTTACAGCCTCGAAATTATGACATTTTGCTTTATAAACTAGATATCGGTGCTGATCCAGATATGTATGCTTATTGGCATTCTTCTCAAATTTCAAACTCAGGGTTAAATCTAGCTAATTATTCGAGTTTAATTAGTGATGACGCTTTACTATCTGCTAGGGATATAATGGATAATAAATTACGCAACGCTAAATATTTAACTTTCGCTAGGCAATGGTTGAATGATATTCCGGCTGTAGGTTTATATCAGTCGACTATGCAATATTCAATGAGTAAAAATACTTATAGCTTTCTACCGTCCCACAAACTTATAACTCCAATCGATAGATATAATAATATTGCAGATTGGGCTTCAGGTTCGCAAATTGTTTACAAAACACCTTAATCTAATCTAT
Source organism: Saccharimonadales bacterium (SeqCode) (assembly GCA_049656505.1). GTDB lineage: Bacteria > Patescibacteriota > Saccharimonadia > Saccharimonadales > Saccharimonadaceae > UBA1547. The sequence continues at coordinate 3,657 of JBASLU010000016.1, forward strand.
ACTACTTTTGATGCGCGAGTGCTGTAATTGGTAGCCAGGCTAGCTTGAGGTGCTAGTGCCTTTCGGGGCGTGGAGGTTCAAGTCCTCTCTCGCGCACCAAGCAAGTATACCTTGACACTTGATAGTGTTTTAAGATATGATATTCAAGTTATGGGCGCTTAGCTCAGCTGGCTAGAGTATCTCGTTTACACCGAGAGGGTCGGGGGTTCGAATCCCTCAGCGCCCACCATAATTAGAAACGGAGCCCGGTCTATCCGGGTATATTTTATGAGAAATCCAAAATTTATTCGAAATGTTGCTATTATTGCCCATGTTGATCACGGCAAGACTACTATTGTTGATGGATTATTAAAACAAAGTAATACATTCAGAGCTAACCAAGCCGAAATGGAACAGTCCTTAATCATGGACAGTGGCGATCAAGAACACGAACGCGGTATAACTATAACTGCCAAGCAAACCTCTGTGTATTATGGTGATTACAAGATTAATATTATCGACACGCCTGGTCACGCTGATTTTAGTGGAGAAGTTGAAAGAACTTTAAATATGGCCGATGGGGTACTATTAATTGTTGATGCTCAAGAAGGTCCCATGCCCCAGACTAAGTTTGTTTTATCTAAAGCCTTAGAATTAGGATTACAGCCCGTAGTTGTTATTAATAAAATTGATAAACCAGCTAGGCGAATCGCCGAAGTTTTAGATGAAGTTGCGAATTTATTTCTAGAACTGGCGGTTGATGAGAATCAACTTTACTATCCAATTTATTATGCTGTTGGACGCGATGGTAAGGCCTGGAAAGAATTGCCGGATAATCCGAATGAACACTCTGACTTAACCCATATTTTTAACGCCATTATTAAGGATATTCCTTCGCCAGATGTAAACATTGATGGCAATTTTCAAATGCTAGTAACATCATTGCAATATGATTCGTTTTTAGGTAAATATGCAATTGGTCGAATTAATCGCGGCGAAGCAAAAAAAGGCGACTCCGTTACTTTGATTAAGCGCAATGGGCAGCAAATTAATTCAAAAATTGACAAATTATATATTTATCGTGGACTAAATAAAGAAGAAGTAGATACTGCATTAGCTGGTGATATTGTTGCTTTAGTTGGCGTCAGTGATGCGCATATTGGTGAAACTATTACTGATAAAGATAAACCGGAGGCTTTACCTCTAATTGACATTGAACCACCAACTATTAGTATATATCTTGGTCCAAATACTAGTCCGATGAAGGGTCGTGAAGGTCAGTTTAATACATCTCGTCAAATTGGTGAACGTCTAAAAAAAGAGCTGGAAACCAATGTTAGCTTGCGTGTTGAGGACGATGGTATAGGTTTTAAAGTCTCAGGGCGTGGTGAGTTGCATTTGTCAGTCCTAGTTGAGGCCCTTAGGCGAGAAGGTTATGAATTTGAAGTTGGTCGGCCACAAGTGGTAACCATTAAAGAAGATGGGATTGAAAAGGAGCCGATTGAAGAGCTTGTGATTGAGATATCTCAAGAATTTACTGGTGTTGTTAGCCAGGAGCTAGGCGCTAGGCGCGCTGAACTAGTTAAACAAGAGCAAACTAGCGCTGGCACTAATCGCATGACATATATATTACCAACACGTGCGTTAATAGGACTTCGTAACCTACTTTTAACGGATACAAAAGGTACTGTCATTATGAATAGTTTGCCTCACGGCTATGCTCCGATAGGTTCTAAATTACAACAAACCCGAAACGGTGTTTTGATAGCTTTTGAAAGTGGAGTAACTACCCCGTATGCTCTGGAGGCTGCCGAAGCTCGAGGAGAATTATTTATTGGTCCGGCGGTTGAGGTGTATACCGGAATGATAGTGGGCCAGTATAATCGTCAAGAGGATTTAGAGATTAATGTTTGTAAGGCTAAACATTTAACTAATATGCGATCAAAATCAAGTGATGGTACGGTCCAACTTACACCCTTTACGGATCTTAGTTTAGAACAATGCTTAGATTTTATTCAGGATGATGAATTATTGGAAGTTACGCCAAAAAATCTACGACTCAGAAAAAGAATACTTGATTCAAATCAACGCAAACGCGCAAATAAAAACAATTAGAATATTTTTTCGTCTTTAATTTCTTCTGGTAAAAATCCCTTTTCGTGCTTAAAGCCAGCTTGCCATTTATAATTCTCACCATAGCCAATATCTTTCATTAATTTCGTGGAGGCATTACGTAAGTGAATGGGCACATTTAGATTTGGATATTTCCGTGCTAAGTCTTGGGCTCGGTACATTGCATTTGTAGTTTGTCTAGATTTTTGTGATTTAGTTAAAGCTGTAACAACATGGGCTAAAATTATATTTGATTCTGGCATACCGACACGTTCGATGGCTTGAAAAGCATTCAATGCTAATCCTAAGGCACCATTGCCAGCTAGGCCGATATCTTCGCTTGCAAATATAACCATGCGACGGGCAATAAATTTTGGATCTTCTCCAGCTTCAACCATTCTCTCCAAATAATAAAGTGCAGCATCGACATCTCCGCCTCTCATACTCTTAATAAAGGCGCTAATAATGTTATAGTGAATGTCGCCTTTTTTATCATAACTAGGTAAATGTTTTTCAATTGCTTTTTTAACAATTTCTGGTGTTACTTTTTCATTTAATGATAGAGCTAATTCTAAGTCACTTAGAGCAATTCTGGCATCGCCATTTGATAATTTAGCGATGAATTCAATAGCTTTTGGCGTAATTCGTTTCGTTATTTTTTCAAGTTTGATAGCCTTTTTAAGAATTTTAATAATATCTTCTTCGCTCAGAGGTTCTAAAATCAAAACGCGAGTACGCGACAAAAGCGGATTAATAATTTCAAAACTAGGATTCTCGGTAGTTGCTCCGATTAAAGTTATTAGTCCCGATTCGACATGTGGCAAAAAAGCATCTTGCTGGGCTTTATTAAAACGATGAATTTCATCAACAAATAAAATTGTCCTTATTTTTAGATTCCAATTTTGTTTGGCGTGTTCAATAATCTTATTAATATCTTTTTTACCACTAGTAACTGCTGATAATTCGACAAATTCAGCATCAACTTCATTGGCAATTATACGCGCTAAAGTAGTTTTGCCACTACCTGGAGGCCCCCATAATATAAGACTGACAGGTTCTTTATTTGTAACAATTTGACGAAGTACACCTTTTTCTCCTAAAAGGTGAGTCTGACCTATGACATCATTCAAATTTTTAGGTCGCATTCTTTCGGCTAGAGGCACTCGTTGCATATATTTCATTATACCTTGAAAAGTAGTTAATTTTCACCTACAATAAACAGGCGTGGCTCTTTAGCTCATCGTCTGCGCAAGCGGGCGTAAGTGAATAATAGTAGGGCGGAGGCCACAGGCCGATTTCTTCAATATCGGTCAAGCATCGATAGTTAATATATACCAACATGGCTCTTTAGCTCAGTTGGTAGAGCAGAGGCCTGAAGAGCCTTGTGTCCCCAGTTCAAGTCTGGGAGGAGCCACCAAATCCTTACACGCGGGTGTAGCTCAGTTGTTAGAGCGCTTCCTTGCCAAGGAAGAGGTCCGGAGTTAGAGTCTCCGTACCCGCACCAATAAAATTGCCCAGATTATTTCTGGACCATTTTGTTTTATAATATTTGACTTATTTTTTACAAAAGGAGTAAAATATAAAGCTTAAGTGACATAAAAAACATAATGATAACTGAGCAAGATAAATCCGAAGAAATAGTATATGACCTTAATGAGTTATCTCGCGAAACTGACTGCCCGACTCGTCTTGCTCGATTGGCAATTAACAATATTGTAGACTCCGTCATAGGTGAGCGCGAGGATTCCTGTGATATAGATTTCGCTATTGGAGAAATTGTCAAAGATGTTGAAACACACGGAGATGCAAACAGCCCAAGGCTTATTAGGATATATCATGAGATGGGCGGGTTGGTAATTGATACATTTATAAAATAGATAATAGTCCTTCAAGATTCCATCATAACGGTTTCGGTAGAGCAGCTATTCAAAAAGTTTTTGGTGATAACTATTCATTTATTGATGATGGTGAAACTTTTCAAAGCCATCTATTTATACCTCACGATAACCTAGAAATTGCCATCTAATTAGTTATCGAAATCAATGTGTTTAAAGGCGTTTTTAAAGACTGATTTTTGTTCTGGATTTAATATTGAAAAAAGTAATTGTTGGTCAGATAGTAGGGGGTTATCGTCTGAACTTGGCGATAGTCTAGCTTCAGCATATGTATCAAGAGTAACTTGGTCTAGGGCAATATCTGCAAGTCTAGCGTAAAATCTAGCTTGATGTTTACAACATTCAAGCTGTTTTTCTATTTGTGGAAAACTGTTTATTTCTGTTTCAATCATAATGACTCTAAGCATATAATAGCACTACCGTTATTTTTAGCAAGTATTATTATGGTATAATATTGTTTAGAAAAAAATGAAAATAAATACATTAACAAAAAAAATAAAACATTATTTATATAAAAGTGAATGGTGGCGCTTGAAAAATACAATCGCTCTGACTATTAGTTTAATAATATTTTCAATTCTTGCAGGTTCACCGCTGGTTGATAAGGTACTAACGTATATTGGTGATTTGGGTTATATCGGAGCATTCATAACTGGAGTATTCTTTGTATCTACTTTTACCGTTGCCCCTGCAATGGCAGTTTTATTTCATATTGCCGGAATTCTCCATCCTTTAGAAGTAGCAGTTTTAGCCGGTTTAGGGGCCATGGTGGGCGATTTCATTATGTTGAGATTCTTTAAAGATAAACTTTTTGAAGAACTTCGACCTTATGCTAGAAAGATTTTCAAAAGGAAATTAACTAAAATATTTTCTAAGCCTTATTTTGCATGGACTATGCCGGTTTTTGGGGCTATCGTAGTTGCATCACCTCTACCTGATGAATTAGGTATTAGTATGATGGGTCTATCGAAAATTAAAAATTATCAATTTATTGCTTTGTCTTTCCTATTAAATACAGTGGGAATTTTTTTAATAGCGACCGCATCGGTAATTGTGTAATTTAGATTATAATTATTATATGGCTTTTGATGATTTTAAACACAAGGATAGCGTAGTGGTTGTTTTCACGGGTGACGGTAAGGGGAAGACCAGTGCTGGTTTGGGTTTAATGATGAGGGCGCTAGGGGGAGGTTTCAGCGTTTTGTTTGTGCAATTCATTAAAGATTGGGAAGTCGGTGAACATAAATTTATCAATAAGATATTAAAAATATACGAGAATCAATTAACTTTTTATCAATCTGGCGCTGGTTTTTATAAGGCTGGTGACATAGATTAGTAGCAAAAGACGATAAGATCTTTGAAGCTGTAGAAGTTAAGTTGGATAAACCAGCTGTGGCTCATATGGTGCATGTTGCTTATGAAAAAATAAACAAGTTCAGTGTGTCTAGGCACTATATCCTATCTGGTGTTGAGCCTGAATTGTCAGATATAGACGAAATAAATCAGCTAATCTTTGAGATTGAGCAAGAACATGGCTGCCAGATTATTGTTAATGGACTATACTAAACACTTAAGTACTATCTAAGTTTAGTGTCTAGCCCTCAAGATCTTCTTAACAGACATGCCGATTTAGTTGAAAGTGATACGTAGTTAGAACTGATACACAAAACCACTCTTAACGACTTATTGGGTAAATACTTTAGCTCTAGAAGAGTTGTTTGACGCTAAGAATTAGACGTTTTCGGGTGCTTTTTCTATAAACTCAATAAATTCATAGGCGAAGTTAATTAGTATCCAAGCTGTAGCACCAGTAGACGATCAGCCTATACCCTCGGGATTTGCGTTGTATCTAATTAGCCCCAAATATTCAAGCTTACTTGATGGTGTGGTGTCGAAGTTCTCGCATCCATAACTTGGAAAACCACGATGTATGTAATTGAGTTCGTAGTTTTGAAGATCCTTATCGGTATCATGTTCAATGTTAAAATTAAGCACTACACATATTATACAGATTATTTGTAATAGATAACTAGATGCATCGGTATAGTATAGATTATTTTATAAATACATACTACATGTTATTATATAGTTGCCAAGGCACTTTTTTACAAGTGCGAAAGGAGACGAGAGTATGGCGACACCAAATGCAGTTCACTATGCCTTCAAGAAAGACAAGTATTCAAAGGCCAGAGGCGGAAATTCACATTTTCTCTGTCTCTCCTGCAGCAACTGCAATCAATTCATTGCTCTTTATCAGAAAGACGGAATCGGTAGGCTGTTAAGGCTCTATCTCGATCGGATCTTCGAGCCATCAGAGTTGGCGATTCTGCAAGAAAAAGTCAGCCGTCGGGTCGACATGCCGGATCTCAAGTGTCCGAGGTGCCAAACTCTTCTAGGCACGCCGATGGTCTACCCGTCAGAAGGGCGGCTTGCGTTTCGATTGATTCGCGGTAGGCTTGCCGCAAAGAGTAAGAACAGTGCGCAAAAGTCGCAGCATCATCATGAAGGCACAGAGAACATCACTTAAGGAAAGGCAGGCTAACAAAGCCGCGTTTTTAGACTTGGTCAGGCGTTCCCTGGAGCCATTCTCAAGGCGATTTTCTGTCATCGAGGATGGCTCCACTCAGCCCTTCGTCATTGAAAGAAGAGGTCTTGGCATAATCAAGACGAGGTATGGTAAGTTTTGGCACTATGCCTTCGTGATCAATGACACGTGGCAGAAGTATTCTGTTTTCGTCAAAGCTCAAATCGATAATACAACTCTCAATCCCGTGTTCAAGGATAAAGGCCACCTGGTACTGCGAATCGATTCCGGCTGTGAAACAGTTCAGATCTTCGGGGATTTGACGTGCGAATGCCGGGAGCAGTTGCATTTAGCGATGAAAACAATAGCCCAGAACGGCGAAGGAATGATCATTCATATTCCCGATCAAGACGGTCGTGGAAAAGGACTGGCGTTCAAGCTGGCCACTTTGTGGCTTCAAGATGGACTGGGCTTGGACACCGTTGAATCAGCGCGGTTACTCTCAGAGAACAAATCTATTGACGTCAGAACCTATTCTGGCGTTATTTGTATTATGAAGTTTTTCGATATCCCCGAAAACTGCAAGATTAGTCTTGCGACCAACAACCCCCGAAAGGCACAGATATTCCCACAGAACGGCTATGAGGTTTGTGACTACATCCCCATCGTCATCTGTCCGAATAGATACACCGTTGAGAACCTAAAAGCGAAACAGAAGTATCTCGGGCACAAAGACCTCGTGAAGGACGATCGGTGAGCGGAGTGAAGGCTATCGAGCAGCTCTCGGCGCGCATGAAGTCCGAGAATACGCTGCTGTGTTGTGGTCTGGATCCCGATGTGGGCAGATTACCAGTCGAGGTTCTGGCAAGATACGCATGCGACGAAGATAGAGTGTGCGAATTCTTGCAGGAAGTAGTTGATCTTACTGCACCGTATGTCTGTGCCTTCAAAGCGCAGAAGGCCTTTTTCGACAAGTTGCCCGGCGGGCATGACGTGCTCAAAGACATCGTCGCCTACATTCATGTGTCCCATCCCGGGATACCGGTGATTGTGGACTGTAAGATCGGCGACATCGGCAATACAATGTCGAGCTATACCGAGAATCTGTTCACTTCGCTTAATGCCGATGGCGTGGTCGTCAACCCCTACATGGGAGACGACGTGTTTGAGCCACTTGCGAAGTGGAGCGACAAGATGATTGTGGTACTAGTCAAGACCAGTAACCCATCGGGCGGTATTGTGCAAGACGTGATTCTCAGCGGTGGCGAGAAGCTCTGGGAGCACGTGCTTGATCTTGTCGTAGATCGTTGGAATCACAGCGGTAATCTGGTGCCGGTTCTGTCGTCCACATCTAATCTTGATATGGCTAATATCCGGACACATATTCCGGACACGATGCCGATTCTACTTGCAGGGATCGGTGCCCAAGGTGGCAACTACACTAATCTTCATAACCTACTGAACTCTCAAGGGATCGGCGTATTCGTGAATTCCTCACGAGGCATTCTCTACCCGTCGAGTGAGCAACCGTGGCGCTTGGCGATTGAACAGGCGGCGATAACACTTAAAGACGCCTTAAATGCCGCAAAAGGTCCATGAGTAAGTTCCTCTTGTTGCTTGGCGTTTCTGGAGTTGGAAAGAGCTCAATCATTCAGGAATTGCTGAGACTCGATGCTCGTTTCACTTACATCTCACCTTTCATGACGCGAGCGCTTCGCAAAGATGAGAGAGACAAGCTCCCCATTATCGACGAGGAAATGAATCGAAGACGGGATGATGGTGAGTTTCTAGCCGTCAATGAACTCTACGGTGTGCGTTACGCCACGCCATGGTTGCCCATTGTAAGAGCACTTCGCAACAACAGGTTTCCCATCTTGGATTGGCCGCTTAGCCAGATAGGTGTAATGCGGCGGGCCTTCCCAGGGCAACTGTTCATTGTCTATGTCCTTCCACCGTCGACCGAATCCTTAGGATGGCGATTGGCCAAGGACGGAAGAGACCCAGCCGGACATCGCCTGCAATCGGCATATCAAGAGCTGAAGGCATATCAATCAGTGCGAGATGTCGAGCCTTTCAATCTCGAAGTCGTTTCAGAAGACAATCTGATAGAAGAAACTGCTCTTTTTATATACAGACGGTACATTGAATATGACCAGTAGAACTTATTGCAATGACTTGGTTTCAAAACTTGAAGGTCGCATGAATACCAAGTAACTATGGAGCTAGCACCCATCCGACTATCTTATGTCATGACAAGTGTCGACAGGCTTGCGATCTTGTTCTATTACTGCAAATGGAATTTCTCCTACTATCCACAAACACCTGAAAAAATAAGTGTCCAAATCTTCAAGCGATACCAGACCGGGGAAATAGTTAATATTACTATCAGAATCTGGCTTTTCATATCCATTAAACGTCGAGTTGAATGATTACTTCACAAAAGATAAAACGTTAGATTTTACGAAGATAAATAATAACATATAACCATAATCCGGGTCCATATTTGGAATAATATATAGGATCAAATTCAATTTTTCTAAGTTCGGAGTATAAATTCTTCTGCAAATCATCTAGTTCAACAGATGTGTTGCCAGCATACCAATCGGCGTATCGTTTATAATTAACATTTGATTCACATATTGGTTTTTGTGTTTCGGACATATAATCCTCTGATGCTAATTATAACTGTAGCACCTTATTATAATAAATCATCAATTTTATTGTTGATGACATATACTATAGATATGGTATATGAGTATTATAAGCAAAAAGACAGCGTCATCGTTGTTTTCACGGGTGATGGTAAGGGGAAGACCAGTGCTGGTTTGGGTTTAATGATGAGGGCGCTAGGGGGAGATTTCAGCGTTTTGTTTGTGCAATTCATTAAAGATTGGGAAGTCGGTGAACATAAATTTATCAATAAGATATCAAAAATATATGAGAATCAATTAACTTTTTATCAATCTGGCGCTGGTTTTTATAAGGCTGGTGACTTAAGCTCTAATTCAAAAGACATAGAACATTTTCAAAAAGCTAAAGACGCCTATAATATTGCAATGAAAGGGGTGAGTTCAGGAGATTATGATTTGGTTATATGTGACGAGATTAATAATGCCGCCAAAGAAGGTTTAATTAATTTTAAAGATATAGAAGAATTAATTAAAGCTAAGCATAAAAAAACTAGCCTATGCCTTACTGGGCGATATTTTCCTAAAAACTTAATTAAGTATGCCGATATAGTTACTGAAATGACCAAAATTAAACATCATTATGACGATAAGTATTTAGCTAATAAAGGAATTGACTATTAGCTTTTATTTTTAATTTCCCAAACTATCACGTCACCATCCTTAGTCATATATGTACCTGGATCTTCTTCAATCAAGAATCCATTTATACTAAATGACCAATATTCTTTTGTTTCATCAACTGTTATGTTATTGATACTTTGAATAACCACAGGTTCTTGGTTGCCACTAGTCATTCCGCCAGACCCGGTGTTTTTAACATTTTCTTTGCCAACGAAATCTTTTAGAGTTTGTAGTGCTGTTCGACCATTCTTTCCAGTATGTTCGATTTTAGTATCTTTTTTATTCGTCTCAATAGTCTGGGATGTAGAGTTTTTGTCTTCGGAATTGTTTTTCAGCAAAAAAATTGTACCAGCCGTAGCTCCACCAATTAATAAAACAGCTAAAACTACTAATAAAACCTTTTTATTCATATATAACTCCTCATTTTACTTATGTTTATGATTATAACATTTTAACATTTACTAAAACCGCAAAGTTCGCATTTTTGACAGCCTTCTACGAATCTCAAACTAGCAGAACCACATTCGGGACACATATCTGCCATTCCTTTTTTGGTAGTAGTTTCAAATAATGGCATCGTAGCTTGAGCCTCTGTGATTTTTTCGGTATTTGATTCTTCGGTATTATCAATAGGAGTCTCTATTTTAGAAGCTTGGTGTTTTTCTATAGTCTTTGCAACAGCATCAGCTAAAGATCTTACACGATTAGTGCCAAAACCAGTCGAGCTTGATCCGCCAATACCTCTCAGTTGAGATATTACTTTTTGAGTTACTTGATTTGGCGAATAATCTGATGGAATTCTAAGTGTTAATGAGATTAGTCTGCCTAATGCCTCTGCATCGGCTGTTACGTCAGAACCGGCTCGTCCAACATTTATGAAAACTTCGAATATATTGCCCTCATTGTCTTCATTGATAGATATGAATGCTCTACCTAGCGGAGTTTCTATTCTATGAGTTTTACCATTTAATACATCTGGTCTGGGTCTGAGTTTTAATGGCGTTTCTGGAGTAATTTCTGGTTTATTTTCAGTTTTTAACGAAGATTTTGTGGCATCTAGTTTGTCATAATATGAGGATTCTTTTTTAACTTCAAGTACTTGTTTTTCTCGGCTACCATCTCGGTAAATCGTTATACCGCGACAATTTGTTTCGAAAGCTTTAATATAGGTTCTTCGGACATCTTCTACCGTAGCATTATTAGAAAAATTAATAGTTTTTGATATCGCATTGTCAACATATTTTTGGAAAGCTGCTTGAATTTTTAAGTGCCATTCAGGTGTGATATCACCTGCGACAACGAAAACTTTCTTTAATTTATCGGGGATTGAATCTATTTTTTGAATTGATCCACCGCCCGATTGTATTTTATCTAACAATTCTTCTGAATAGATGCCATTATCTTTTAATGCTTTAACAAAGTATGGGCTAGTTTGAAATATTCTTTTGCCTTCAATCGTATTTTTAGCATAAGTAAGGGCAAAGAGTGGTTCACAACCACTAGACGTATCAGCTAACATAGCGATAGTACCAGTTGGTGCTATCGTAGTGCGTGCGCCGTTTCTAGGTTTTATCTCCCCAGGTTTGTCATAGATAGAGCCTTCAAAAGCAGGGAATACTCCTCTAGATTCAGCTAGTTTTTCTGAAGCAACATCAGCTTCTCGTTGAATGAATTTCATAACTTGTTCAGCGGTTTTAACGCCCTCATCGGTATTATAGCCAATGTTCATTGCCAATAACGCATCGGCAAAGCCCATAACCCCCAGCCCGATGCGTCTGATTTGTCGAGTCATATTTTTTACTTTTTCAATTGGATATTCGTTCATATCCAGAACGTTATCTAAAAAGTGAACCGACTCGTGAACGATTTCACGCAGAGAGTCCCAATCAAAATCACCATTATCGACGAATAATGCTAAATTAATACTTCCAAGAGTACAAGCGTCATACGGTAACAATGGCTGTTCACCACAGGGGTTAGTCGCCTCAATTTGTCCTAGCTGTGGAGTAGGGTTGGCTCGGGAATTATTTATCTTATCTGTAAAAATCATTCCAGGATCACCATATTGCCAGGCAAATCTTGTTATGAGGTCAAAAACTTTTTTAGCGTTTAACCTTCCAACTTCTTCACCGTTTCTAGGGTTGATTAATGGGTAACCATATCCAGGAGTTTTTTCATCGCACCATTCGTGCAATTTAGATACAGCTGCATCAAGTTTTACTAATTTTAAATCTATGTCCCTTGATTGATGCGCTTCACGAACTTCAGCTACTAATGCGTCAAAATCAAATTTTTCTTCATAATCTTTTTCTAGCAATTTTTCATCAATTTTTATTTGATCAAAGAATAACTTATCCGCCGTAACTGATATATTAAAATTAGTCAAAGAAAATTCGTCTAATTTATAAATAACAAACAGTAAAATATCAGGATGATTGTAGTGTAATATTCCCATATTGGCACCACGTCTTACACCACCTTGTCTTACTGAGGACGTAATATCATTGTACATCTGCATAAAAGATATCGGTCCAGTGGTAGTTCCACCAGAAGTAGACAATATATCGTTTTTTGGTCTAAGCCTTGAAAATGAAAATCCCGTGCCACCACCAGATTTATGAATTAGCGCCATATCTGAGGCAGATTGTAATATTCCATCAAGGCTGTCTGGAACAGGTAAAACAAAACATGACGATAGTTGCTGTTTCGGTTTTCCAGCATTTAATAGAGTCGGCGTGCCAGGTAAAAATTTGCGAGAAGACATCATCCTATAAAAATTAGAAGCAATTTTAATATGTAGTTTATCATCTGCACCATATAATCTGTCGGCTGTGGCAATATTATAAGCTACGCGCCAAAATAATTCTTTTGGAGTTTCGATTGGATTTCCCGATTTATCTCTTTTAGCATAGCGAGTTTTACCGATATACCATGAATTTTCACTTAATTTTGGCTCAGCCAATTTGACGGGAGGTTTTGGAATTTTTTGTCCTAACTGATAGATTTCTTGTAATTTTTTTGATTCTTCCAACCCTAAAACTGATTGCTTTGTTTCTTTCATTTTTTCTCACATCCCCCATATGTTGTGTATAAAATGTAGTATAAGCGCTATATATTGTGTATGTCAACAATAATTGTTATTATTACATTCATGTTTTTTGTTAAATAAATGTTAGAATATAATATGTTCCTATTTGTTTAGAAAGGGTGTTTTATGAAAGTAATAACAAAAGAAAATTTTAATAAAGAAGTCTTAGAATCGAAAAAAGTTGTTTTGGTTGATGTTTGGGCGCCTTGGTGCCCACCTTGTCGTAGTATGATGCCACTAATTGAAGAGTTAAGTGAAGAAGTTAAAGATAAGGCCGACGTTGTAAAATTGGATGCCCAAGACGAGCCAGAACTAGCACAATTGTTGAATGTTAGCGCTTTGCCGACCTTTTTATTGTTCAAAGATGGTAAAGTCGTCGATTCAAACATAGGCGCTACCTCAAAAGCAAATCTTTTGAACATGATATCTAAAGTTTCGTAGTATAATATTTGACACGGTTATCAACATCTTTGATATAATAACCGTTAGCGGTGGCGCGTTGGCGGAGCAGTTACGCAGCGGTCTGCAAAACCGCTTAGATGGGTGCAACTCCCATACGTGCCTCCATGTTGGAATTGATTCTGGCTTAATCACAAACAAAGACACAACTTTTTGTTTATGATTCTGTCGTTATCATTTCTCCTCTCGTTTTTGTAAACGACTGAAGCTTGGTTTACGAAATCGCTAGAGCGAAACATTATTACCAATATGCGAGGATGGTGGAATGGTATACACGAGAGACTTAAAATCTCTTGGCCAAAGCGGCCTTGTGGGTTCGAGTCCCACTCCTCGTACCAAGATAAAAAGATCTCTACATGAGGTCTTTTTATTAGTTTAAGATAGTATGAAATTATAACTATTTTATCTAAAAATTTGCTATAATAATAAGCAAGATAAGACATAATCTTTAAGGAGGATATATGGAAGTCGTCTGGATAATTTTAGCAGTAGTGGTGGTTTTAGTTATTTTTCTATGGGCTACTTATAACGCTTTAATCACATTAAAATTGAGGGTTGATGAGGCTTGGAGTGACATCACAGTCCAATTGAAAAGACGCTTAGACTTAATACCCAATCTAGTTGAAACCGTGAAAGGCTATGCCAAGCATGAGAAGGGTGTTTTTGAAGAAGTTACAAAAGCTCGTACCAGTGCTATGCAAGCTAAGGGCGTAAAAGAAACTGCCGCAGCGGAGAATCAATTTGAGGGCGCTTTGAAAAGTTTGTTCGCAGTTGCCGAAGCTTACCCAGACTTAAAAGCCAATCAAAATTTTATCGAACTTCAACAAGAACTTGTT
>JBASLU010000017.1:0-6939 GCA_049656505.1 Saccharimonadales bacterium (SeqCode)
CACTTTTTAAATATCATTGATATCTGTAACCTAGATGTCGATAATGCGCTCGATATGATTATTAACAACCTTAAGCTAAATAAACAAGAACAATTAATTGGCGAGCAGATTATTAAAGAGATTATTGCGCGTTTAGAATTTATGCAAAGGGTTGGTCTTAATTATTTAGAATTAGGACGAGCTGCTAATACTCTTTCAGGTGGTGAAGCACAAAGAATAAGACTGGCGACTCAGATTGGCTCAGGTCTTCAGGGCGTTTTATACGTACTCGATGAACCTTCTATTGGCTTACATCAAAGAGATAATCATCATTTAATTGAGACTTTAAAAAGATTAAGAGATTTAGGGAACACAGTAATCGTAGTTGAACATGATGAAGATACGATTCGCCATGCTGATTATTTATTAGATATTGGTCCAGGTGCTGGGGTGGCTGGTGGCGAAGTAGTGGCCTTTGGGACTCCCGAAGATATTTCAAAAAATCCTAACAGCTTAACTGGTCAATATCTAGCTGGTATTAAAAAAATTGATATTCCTAAAAAAAGACGCCCGCAAATTAAAGATAAAGCGATTCAAGTTATCGGTGCTATTGAAAATAATTTGAAAAATATAGACGTAATCTTTCCTTTAGGCCTAATAACGGTTGTAAGCGGTGTTAGCGGAAGCGGAAAATCTACACTGGTTAATGATATTTTAGCTAAAGAACTTTCTGCTAGACTACATCGTTCTCATGCAATTGCGGGTAAGCACGACAAAATTTTAGGAATAGAACATTTAGATAAAGCTATAGTTATTGATCAATCAGCAATTGGTAGAACGCCAAGATCTAATCCGGCAACATACACGGGAGTTTTTACTCAGATTCGAGAATTATTTGCCTCAACTAGCGAGTCAAATATTAGAGGTTATAAAGCTGGCCGTTTTAGTTTTAATGTTAAAGGCGGAAGATGTGAAAACTGTCAGGGCGATGGTGTTAAAAAAATTGAAATGCATTTTCTACCCGATGTCTATGTGACTTGTGAAGTTTGTAAGGGTAAAAGATATAATCGTGAAGCTCTAGAAATTAAATATAAAGGCGCAACGATTAGCGATGTTCTTGAAATGACCGTCGCTCAAGCTGCCGAGTTTTTTGAAAATATTCCATCTATTGCGAATAAATTGAATACTTTAGTTGACGTTGGCTTAGGTTATATTAAACTTGGTCAACCAGCTACGACCTTCAGTGGCGGTGAAGCTCAACGTATCAAATTAGCGACTGAATTGTCTAGACGTTCAACTGGTAAAACTCTTTATATATTAGACGAGCCAACCACTGGACTCCATAGTGACGATGTCAAGAAGCTATTAAAAATCTTACAAAAATTAGTTGACGGTGGTAACTCGATGATTATAATTGAACATAATTTAGATGTTATTAAAACTGCTGATTATATAATTGATATGGGACCAGAGGGCGGTCTAAATGGCGGAAACATCATAGCCACTGGCACCCCTGAAGAAGTCGCAAAAATTAAAGATTCGTTTACTGGTCAGTATTTAAAGAAGATGTTATAAATTTATCCATAAAAATCATTGCTGAAAAAATAATTAAACCTAATCCGACTGAAGCGACTATATCTGTTAGCCAATGATAACCTAAGTAAAGTCGGGTAATGGCTATAATGCTAGTAAGCAATACTGCAAATAAATTCCAACAAATATATTTTTTAAATGAAAATTTTCTCGAATAAAATAAATATCCGATTGTGAGCAAAAAAATCCATATGCCTAACGTATGCCCAGAGGGAAACGAGTAATCTAACTGATATGATGGGACCATATTTTGTTGTAATGGTCTTGAATTCATTATAATGACTTTCATCAAAGTCGATACAAGGACTGCGGTTGTCATTGTTCCGAGTAACAGTAATGGTCGCAAAAACTCTTTTTTATAAAAAATCATCATCAGTGTGATAATTATAGTGATTAACGTCAAAGAAGTCGCACTTGCGAGATTGGTCAATAATTTAGCCATACTACTAATTATTGGCTGTCTGACGCTTAAAAACCAATCCAAGATTGGCTTGTTAAAGTCATATAAATATTGTTTTTGGATTATACTAATATAAGCTAAAGCGAAAATTATTATGCCTAAAAATAAGTATATAAAAGCGATTGATCTTATTTTTTTATTATTTATTGTCATTGCTTTAAATTATTTTAGCATGTGTGCTGCTTAGATGTTATAATATAAACTGAATTACAAATAATAGTTACTGAGGTAGAATACAATGCACGATATTTCATTGAAGTTAGAAAAACGCGACTCTAGTGGGAAAAAAAATATTAAATTACGCGAAAGTGGTTTTATACCAAGTGTGGTATATGGTGGTCAAGATGAACCTATTGCTACGCAATCGATTGATGTTGATACGCTTAAAATTGTTAGGGCGGCCGGTAAACACACACCAGTAAATTTAACTATTGATGGCAAAAAGAAAATGGCTATCATTAAAAGCATCGATGTAGATCCTGTTAAACATAAGTTAAGGCATGTCGCTTTCCATGTTATTAAGCGCGATGATGTTATTACAACCGAAGTCCCAATTGTCTTGGTCGGCGAGGGTGAAAGCGCTGCTGAACGAGCTGGATTAGTTGTTTTACAAGCTATTGAAAATATAGAAGTTAAGGCTAAACCTGCTAATTTACCAGAATCTTTGGAGGTTTCTATATTGGGACTTACTAGTACCGACGATAAAATAACCGTTGGCGATATTAAACTTCCTGAAGATGTAGAATTTGCTGATGCTGAACAGGATTTAGAATTAGTTATTGCTAACGTTTATGAGCCTAGTGCTCTTCAAGCTGCCAATGAAGCTGCTGGAGGAGATGCTGAAGAAGAAACAGAGGTTCCTGCCGAAAATGGTGAAGTACAGGCTGGATCTGAAGATACTGAATCAGAAAAACTCGAAGAAGATAAAAAACAAAAAGAATATTAAATTAGAATATCCGCCATATCTTGGCGGATATTCTAATTCTCAATAAAATAAATAGATTGCGCATATTAAGTACAATAATATCCCACTAATATTCAATTGCTTGGCGCGTGTAATAATTAGTCGTATTGTTATAATATTAAACCTAGGATTATCCAACATGGACAAACAGCAAATATACGAACTATTGAAGAATAAAATTGCAGGAATCAATAATATTGTTGCCTTGGCTACCTCAGGTAATTTAGTTTATAAAATTGGCACCAAAGACCAGGCATACTTTCTTAAATTGTCACCTGATGATGAGGTGAGAGGGCGAACAAGAAGTGAAATACTCGCTGAAGTAGAATTTGTGAAATATTTAAATGAAAATAAATTACCAGTTCCAAAGCCGATGGGAAATGTTATCTCGATTGACGGACACAATGGTTATTTGAGGCGTTATTATCAAGCAAATTACATCGAAAATCCAAATTTATCTCAAATAATATCCTTTGGGAAAACACTAGGCCAGATTCATCGTATCTCTGAAGGATATATGACAAGTCACAACCGAGAACATATTTGGGATCTTGAAACAACAAAAGAAAATTTAGCAAAAGATCGGGATTTATTATGTAATGGTTTAGTTGGAGGAGGTGAATTTTATAACGAATTATTTCAAGCTTTACGAAAAATCGTAGACTTAAAAAAATTGCCAAAAGGAATGATTCACGAAGACTTGGGAAAAAGACATGTTTTGTGGTCTGATAATAAAATCAAAGCAATTATCGATTTTGATCGTTGTTATTATGGTTATCTAATTTTTGATCTTGGACAGGCTGTTCGAGGTTGGTGTTTTAATGGTTCGTTTAATCGAGAAAAGTATATTTTATTAATAAGAAGTTACCAGACAGAAAGAAAATTACTGCTCGAAGAAATAGAATACTTACCAAAAGCAATAATATTTGCGTTCCTAGAAAGATCGCTTTCATTTGCACTAAGAAGCATACTTTCCGACGATTCAAGTTATTATCAATATGCTAAGGAATTATTAAATACGGCTAATTCGATTGATAAGAATCGGCAATTATTTCAACTGGATTAAGCTTAATCACAGGTATTTTTTCGCTTATACTGTATAGTGTTGTTTCGTCTATCTCGAGCCAGTTTTCTCGAGCTTGTTGTGCTCTAGATTCACTTCGCATGGATTGAAATAAACGAGTCCAACGATCGTCATCCGCAGTTCCAGTTCCATCGGTCAGATCGACTTTTTCTACACTCTCTCGCCAAATTTCACCTCTATCGTGAATCATTCTAATGTGTTCGAGCTCGTTTGGGATAGTATAAATAACCATATCGTAATTACCTAAATCATTAATATGGGAACTTTCTTGATCTATTCCATGCATGTCTTCTATGATATTTATTCCTTCACCGAGCAAGTATTTCATAGGCTGTTTTATATAATCACGATCCAATCCTAAAGCTTCACATCCATGCTCGTGCAGCCCCTTAGTGAGTGCACGCCGTGCCGTAGCTTTTCCACTTATTGGCAAACCTGTTATTAAAATGTTAAATCTTGTTTTTTCAGATTTTTGAAGTTTAATCATATCTAGCAACTCTATCCACTTTGAAAAGATAATTTGTTCTCCTTTGAATTCAAGTACTTGACGGCCAATATATTTGTCGTCATCAATTTCGTTCATATTAAGAGTTCGGGCCTTTTCAATAGTTATTAAGTTGTGTTCGTCATTAGTAAACTTTTCTTCATCAACTAGTGGTGTTTGTGATAAATTATCCCAGTCGGAAAGATGACTAACTGCCATGGCCGCAAACTGTTCTTCGACGGCATCTTTTTGCTTATAGAATAATGATTCGCTACGATCTTGCATTATGAATATATTATAACATAAATAAGCCAGTTCGGCTCAAATGATTATCCTGTATAATCGAATAGAAATATGACTTCTATTAAATTCGAGAAAAAATTAAAAAATTTACCCGTTAGTTCGGGTGTCTATTTCCATAAAGATAAATCTGGTGAAATTATTTATATTGGTAAAGCTGCCGTTCTTAAAAATCGGGTAAAACAATATTTTCAAAAATCTAAATTTTTTGATGCTAAAACCAAGGCGCTAATAAAAGAAATTTACGATGTTGAATGGATTGAAACTGACAGTGAAATAGATGCTTTGTTTTTAGAGGCTGAAATGGTTAAGCGTTACATGCCTCGTTACAATATTTTACTTCGTGATGATAAATCATTAATTTATATAAGGATTAATCTAAACGATGATTGGCCTTACGTCAGCTTTATTCGCAATCCGATAGATGATGGCTCGAGCTATTTTGGTCCTTATTATAATAGTGTTGAAATTAAAAAAGCCATGCGTCTTTTGCGGCGAATTTTTCCATATTATTCAAAACCGATTAATTCAAACATGACAAGAAAACAAAGAAATGACTTATATGATCAAATAGGCCTTTCGCCCGTCGGTTTATCTAGCTCGGAATATAAAAATAGTTTAAATAAATTAATTAAATATATTCAAGGTAAACAAAAACCACTTTTGTCACAATTAAAAATTGAGATGGACAGTTATGCCAAAAGACACGAATTTGAAAAAGCGGCGGCGATTAGAAATAAAATATACTTATTAAAATCACTCAAAAATCAAATTATGTTTGGCGATAAAGAATTCCTCGATATCAGTAAGGATCAAGCCATTAATGAGTTGATGGATATTTTACAACTTAAAAACGCACCCAAACGAATAGAGGGCTTCGATATATCTCATATGTCTGGTAAAGATGTTGTCGGTAGTATGGTTGTATTTAAAAACGGTGTTAGCTCAAGAAAAGACTATCGTAAATTCAAAACTAAGAACGATTTAAATGATGATTTTTATAATATAGCAGAAATTATTAAACGTCGATTCGGTCAAAATAATGTAAAAACTTGGGGTTTACCTGATTTAGTGTTAATTGATGGTGGCAAGGGCCAACTCTCATCTGCTATTAAAATTAGAGATGAGTTGGGATATTTTGCTATACCATTTATCGGTTTAGCCAAAAAAGATGAAACATTAATTATTCCTAATTCTTTGCAAGGTTTAACCTTGCAAAAATATGGCGGAACAGTTATCCAAACGGGAGATTTTTGGGAGATAAAGTTGCCACAAAATAGTCATATTATTAAATTACTACAAAGAATTAGAGATGAATCTCATCGTTTTGCAATTAGCTATCATTCAACTATTAAATCTAAGTCGCAAAAACGAAGTATTTTAGATGAAATTGATGGAGTTGGGCCCAAAACAAAAAAGAAATTACTTAAGCGATTCGGCAGTGTCGCAGAATTAAAAAAAGCCAATCCTTCAGATATCAAGAAAACAATTGGCCCTCATAAGACTGAGCTTGTTTTAAGTCATCTTAAGTCATATAATTCAGAATAAGCATATGCCTAATAAATTCAGATTAAATCGATTAAGTCTTAATGGAACAAAAGGTTTCACTATTGTCGAACTTGTTGTTGTAGTCGTCGTAATCGGCATATTATCCGCTATTGTAACCTTAAGCTATGGTTCTTGGAAAAGATCCACAATTTCTGCTCAATTGAAGAGTGATTTAAGTAATGTTTCTGTTGTGATGGAAAATTATCGCAATTTTAATAATATTTATCCAAGTTCGATTCCAGAAAATATAAAACCTAGCGAGGGGGTCACATTATCTGGTGGTAGTAGTGACGGTGGCAAAACTTACTGCGTTCAAGCTTCTAATGAAGCTTATAGTGACTTGATGTTCTATATAAACTCTTCAAGTATTAACGCACAAGAAGGTGCTTGTCCTGCTGTGATTGTCTCTCCTCCACCAACTCCAACCGTCACTGTTGCTCTAAGCTCTCCTAACGTTCTAGCTACTGCTTCTGTCGTTACATGCGCAACTGGTACCGCTCAATACGGCTTACACAGCCGCACTAACG
>JBASLU010000018.1:0-17366 GCA_049656505.1 Saccharimonadales bacterium (SeqCode)
ACGCTACATATAGCGTATTCAATAAAAATTTTCTATGGTTAGCCCAGTTTAGCAAGCAATTGTTCGTATGTCAACATATTAGATTGACCATTTTTTCTATCAAATAATTCGTAGTTATTGTCCCTTATATTACGCTCACCTATAGTAATTCTATGTGGCACGCCTATTAACTCACTGTCGGCAAATTTTCTACCCGCACTTATTGCCCTATCGTCGTAAAGAACCTCTATATCATTAGATGTTAGTTGGTTATAAATTTCATCCGCTTTTTTATCTACATCAGGGTTGTCGCTATTAATTTTTAATAAATATACCTTAAATGGCGAGATTGATTCCGGCCAAATTATACCTTTCTCATCACTAAATTTCTCGACAATTACCCCCATTAATCTAGTTATGCCAATACCATAGGAACCCAAATATACAAAACACTTTTTATCATTTTGATCTGTATAATAAAAATCTGTTTCTTCACTTTTTTTAATACCAAAATTAAAAATATTACCAACTTCTGCACTTTTTACTAGCTTTAGCTCATTTTTTTCAATACCTAATTTAGCTAGATTTTCATCATTCATCACTTCTTGATTGATAGCTAAGTTTTTAGTTTCGTTTAAATATATCAAGTCCTCGCCAGCCTCGCAGACTGTTTGAAATTCATGACTAAATTCCGTAAATGCTCCACCACTGGCAAAAGTGATATATGTATCCTGACCAATACCTAAACGATCAAATATTTTATTATATGCTTCAATAGTATTATTATAGAAAGCTTCATGCTGATTCTTATCTAGACTACACGAGTACATGTCCTTCATAACAAATTCACGACCTCTCATAATACCGCTTTTGGAACGTAACTCGTTTCGCATTTTTGTTTGAAATTGATATATATTTATTGGTAAGTCTTTGTAACTATTTAAATAATTTTTTAACATTTCTATAACCGCTTCTTCATGTGACCAGCCAAAACCAACTTCAGTTCCATCTTTGAGGCTAGATTTAAACCATATATCAACAACTTTATCGTCCCAACGGCCTGTCGCATCCCACGTCTCTTTTTTTTGCAAAGTACTCATAATTAATTCTTGAGCACCTATAGCGTCCATTTCTTCACGAACGATTTGTTTAATTTTCTCTAAAACTTTTAGCCCAAAAGGAGTATAAGCATAGACACCCGCCATGACTTTATATACAAAACCAGCCCTAATTAGTAATTGGGCATTCTTTGCAACCTCATCGGCTGGAGCGTTATTAAGAGTTTTTATAAATGATTGTGAAAAACGCATAGACATTACCCTCCTAGTTTAGTCAATAATGTTGGATTAATAAAGAGGAAATAAAAAGCTATACCATTTTTAGTCATATGCAAGAGTAGAGGCGCCCATAGCCCACCTGTCATTTCACGCAATATACATAAAATAATACTTAATACAAAGGTATCAATTGCTACGTTCCAAGAGCCGTGAAGGGCGCCAAATGTTACGCTTACAACCACTACCGCTAACCAAATAGGAACGTGCTGTCTTAATTTACCGTAAAGGTACCCCCTGAAAAGAGTTTCTTCTGCTATCGGCGCAATAATAACCAAGCTAACAAACGCTAATATATAATCAATTTGAGTATTTAAATTGTCAAAACCTATATTTTGAGCTTGGTTAATATCAAAATTAGAAAAAACTTTCGAAATAACAAAAATTGTTAAAGCAGATAAAATGAAATATATAACAAGACTAGCAGGAGTTAATAATATATCGCTCCATCTTGGTAGTCTATGCCAACCAATATCAACATTTTCTAAATGATAATGTTTTAATTTTTCGAATATTCTTGGCAGAAAAAGGACTAAAAATATAGTTATTAGATAGACTGCTGAAAGAACAACTGAATTTAAAACAGCCTCATTAGTCGAAATCAAAGAAATATTAAAAACATTAAATAGTTGCCCAATTAAAAAAACAAATATTTGCGCTATAAAGAAACAAAATACTACCCAGGCGGAATTAGCTAATAAGTTTAAAAAAATATATTTATTTTTTGTTTCGCCTAAATCGGCATTATTTTCGTCGTTATTATAATATTCTTGTGACATCAACGATAGTTACCAAAAGAATTAGCCCAACCAGTATAGAAAAACCTATTGCTTGAGTTTTTTCTTCAATTTCTTTAGTTAATTTTTTCTTAGATAATTTAAAAATTAAACTCAAAAACCAACGACCACCGTCTAAAGCAGGTATCGGCAAGATATTAAAAACTGCTAAGGAAATTGAAATTATAGCCACTAGTAGAGTCAGTTGAGTTAATCCGGATTTTTGAGCGGAAGGGAAAATAGTTCCTAGAATACCGATTGGACCAGCCACGCTATCCCCTGCTAATTTTAGATTATCATTAGCCTGTGCTCTAATATTTGCATCAAAGCTTAATTGCATAATCAACCCACTGACCAAATTTGAAAGCGACTCATAAATACCCTGAGTGGTCGCTTGAGTAAACTGGACCGATGTTACTAAACCGACTATCGGGGAAGACCAAGTTGATTTCATCAAAACACCTTGACCAAGAGTAGCTCCAAAAAGTGCCCCTTGATCATCATCAAGAAGTTGAACCTCAACACGATCCTCTGACCCGTCTCTAGTATAAATGACATCTATTAATTCACCTTGATTTTGTTTGGAAATTTCCATTAAGCGCTCTACAGATGGCACTTCTTGACCCGCAAATCTTACGATTTTATCGCCGACTTTTAATCCAGCCTTTTGGGCGGGATAATTTTCATTTAAATCAATAATTTCTACAGGTTGAATCATCTCAACTGTGTCTGAAGGAACAAAAAATTGATTTGGTAATATTTTTGGAAGCCCAAATAGCGATAAGCTAGTTAATAAAACAACAGCAATTAACCAATTAGCAAATACACCTGCAAATAATATTTTGGTTTTTTGAGCGAAGGTTGCTGCTCCATAATCACCTTTCTTATTTGCTGAATCGTTCTCGCCTTGTAACTTAACAAACCCACCGATTGGCAATAAGTTAATAGAGAAGTTTATCCCATTTTTCAATTTTTTTCTAAAAATTGTAGGTGGAAAACCAATACCAAATTCTTCTACGATTACGCCATTTCTAATCGCAACAATAGCGTGTCCAAACTCGTGGACGACCACCAGTATAGTTAATATCAATAAACCGACTAAAATCCCTGCAAGCATTAGTTACCGCCAAACCTTCTAGATCTTTTATTATATTCTTTTATAATTAAACCAACATCTTTTGTTGTCATATCTGGCCAATTTTTATCTATAAACATCATTTCACTGTAAGCTGATCGCCATAGCATAAAGTTAGAGATTCGTTGTTCACCGCTAGTTCTGACAATGATATCAATTGAAGGTACTTCCGGTGAATACAAATTTTGCTCAATCATCTCTTCATTAATGTCTTTTAATTTAATTTCGGAATCAACAATTTTTCTTACAGCATCAACTATTTCTAATCGCCCACCGTAATTAAAACAAAGAACCAGCGTGCCGGCGGTGTTTTTTGCAGTTTTTAATTCGGCTTCGTCAATCGCATTAATGATTTTTTTATCTAGATTATCTCTCGAGCCAAGTACTAATAATTTAATATTGTTTTTATCTAAAATCGGTAAATCTGAAGTTAATAGTTTTAGAACCAAACCCATCAGTTTGCTAACTTCATCCTTACTACGTTTCCAATTTTCTGTACTAAAAATATAAGCAGATACATAATTGACGCCCCGATTAACAGATTCAATCACAATGTCTTTAACTTTTTCATAACCAGCTAGATGGCCTTCATAAGGAGGAAGGCCGTGCTTCCTTGCCCACCTTCTATTGCCATCAATAATAAAACCAATGTGCTTGGGTACTTTTAATTCGTTCATTATATTGTAAGTATTTCTTTCTCTTTAAGCTTGAAGATTTCGTCTATTTTTAGATTAGACTTTGTAATTTCATCGTCTATAGCTTTTTCAAGACGCTTTGCTTCATCTTCGGAAAGCTCTTTATTATCTTTACGATGTTTTATCTCCTTAAAGGCATCTTGTCTAATGCTACGAAAAGCAATTCTTGTCTCTTCTAGTTTTTCGGCGGTTTGCTTGACTAAATAACGACGACGCTCCTCAGTCAATGAAGGTACTGACACCCGAATAACTCGCCCATCATCACTAGGATTAAAACCTAAACTTTGATCTGATCTAATAGCCGAAGAAATAGCCGAAATATTACTAGGGTCAAATGGTGAAACTAATAACATCTGAGCTTCTGGTGCTGTAATATTAGCAACTTGATTAAGTGGCAATAAAGTCCCATAAACCTCGACCTTTATACTATCGAGTTGACCTGGATGAGCACGGCCTGTTCTAATTTTTTTTATCTCTTCTTCAAATCTGTTAATAGCCTGTATTAACTTTTCTTCATATGGTTTTGTGTCAAACATAGTGTGTATATTGTAGCAAAATAACAACACAATCTCTACGTGATTATTCAATTTTTTTGATAAATTACTCGCTAATTCCAAGTTCGAGTCGCTTAAATTGACGAATGATTAAATTCTCACCTGTTATTGAAATATTTTCCTTAACATATTCAGCAACAGTCTGGGAATCGTTCATAATATATTTTTGAGACATCAAGACCTTATCCTCAAAATACTTATTAACTTGTCCTTCCACAATCTTCTCAGATATGTCGGCTGATTTACCTTCAGTAAGGACTCGTTCTTTGGATTCTTTTCTAACCCGCTCGATTTCTAGTTTAGGGATATCAGCTTCATTAATATAAGTAGGTGCCATTGAAGCAATTTGTAATGCAATGTTATGAGCAAATGTTTTGAAATTATCAGTTCGAGCTACAAAATCTGTTTCACAATTGACTTCGACAATAACACCAATACGGCCATTATGGACATAGCCTTCGATTAAACCTTCTCGCGCTTCACGGTCGCCTTTTTTTTCAGCTTTAGTAACGCCTTTTTTTCTTAGTGTCTCAAGCGCTTTATCAAAGTCACCATTGGCTTCTGTGAGAGCTAACTTGGCATCAGTCAAGCCAATGCCACTTAATTCTTTTAGTTTTTTAATATCTTCAATTGAGACTGCCATCTTTATTTTTCACCACCTTCTTTTTTGTCACTTTTTTCAACTGCTTTTTTCGAAGCATTAACACCTTCGTTAATTGCAGATTTAACATAATCCAAAATTAAGGCAACACCCTTAATAGCATCGTCGTTACCCGGAATAACATAATCTACAAGACTAGGATCGGCATTAGTATCGACAATAGCAACTACTGGTACGCCCATTTTCTTCGCTTCTTTAATTGCATTGATATCACCTATTGCGTCTGTGACAAAAATAGCTCCAGGCACCCCATTTAGATCTTTTATGCCACCATATTTAATATTTAGGCTGTCGATTTCTTCTTGAAAACGTTGCACTTCTAATTTTGAATAGCGCTTCTCTAAATCGCCAGAAGACATTCTTTTTTCTAGGTCTTTTAATTTTTTAATCTGTTGAGTAACAGTTGCAACGTTGGTCAAGGTACCGCCTAGCCATCTTTCAACCATATAGGGTTGATTAGTGGTTTCTGCAGCAATACGAACTAAATTTTTTGTAGGTTTTTTTGTACTTACAAATAAAATCTTTTTGCCACTACTTGATACTTTTGACAAAAATGGTAGGGCTATATTTAATGCCTCAACTGTTTTAGCTAGATCAATAATATGACCATCTTGTCTTTTACTGTGGATATACTTGGACATCTTGGGATTCCAATGACTTGCTTTATGCCCAAAATGAACACCGGCTTCAAATAAAGCCTTCATGTCTACTACCGTAGTCATATATATTTAACTCCTTTTACTTCACCTAGTATTTTTTTAAATACCTGCATCGATTTTTTATAAGGATATCGATGTAGAAGATACTAGGTTGATTCTTTAAATTATTAACTAGCTAATTGTACCCTTTATTAGCCTAAAAATCAATGGCCTAATGGGCACTTTAGCCTTTGACAATTGATACAAAAATAGGTATAATTCTACGGATTATGAAAAAAAATATACATCCAAGTGATTATAGGCCAGTCGTATTTAGCGACGAGGTTGCTGGATTCAAGTTTTTAACTCAATCTACAGCACAGACTAACGAAACAATAAAATGGGAAGATGGTAATGAATATCCATTAGTAAAAGTTCATATATCTTCTGCCTCTCATCCTTTCTTTACTGGTGAAGAAAAAATTATTGACACTGAAGGACGCGTTGATAGGTACAAGGCTAAATTCGCCGCCGCAGAAGCGCGTAGATCAGCTCTCGCAAATAAAGCTAAGAAAGCTAAGGCTAAAAAGGCTAAAAAAGTAGAAAAAGAATAGCTAAATTATATAAAGAGACTATCAAATACTAATTAGATAGTCTTTTTTTGTTACAATAATAATTAAAGAAGGAAAAAATGTTAAAAATTAATGTCGATAAAAATGACCTGAACCGGGAATTAAAAGAACTAACTCAGTTTTTGTCTTCCCCATCAGCCTATGCAAGTACTGATTTTTCAACTAAAAATAAAAGGCTCAGTAAAATAAAAGAAATTTTAGAAAAACTTAATCAGTGTGAAAAATTACAAAAACAACTAACCGAAGCTGAGGAATTAGTTGCGAATAATGATGAGTTATCCGAAATGGCCGAGCAAGAAACTATAAATTTAAAAGAACAAATAAACAAAATAGACGATGAACTATTTAAAATGTTGGTACCTCAAGATCCGAATGACGAAAAGAATGTAATTGTTGAAATTAGAGCCGGTGCCGGCGGTGATGAGGCAAGTCTTTTTGCAGCTGAATTATACAGGATGTACCTTAGATACTGCGAAGTTCATAATTTAAAAACTGAAGTTTTGAGTGAAAGTGATAATGATACGGGAGGATATAAAGAGGTTATTTTCAGTGTTAAAGGCGATTCTCCATATTCAAAATTAAAATTCGAATCTGGTGTTCACAGAGTTCAAAGAATACCAGTCACCGAGTCAGCAGGTAGAATACATACCAGTACTGTAACCGTAGCGGTCCTACCCGAAGCCGAAGAAACAGATATTGTTATTGACCCAAATGACTTAAGGATTGACATTTTTAGAGCTAGTGGTCATGGTGGACAAAGTGTTAATACAACCGACAGCGCAGTCCGCATCACCCACCTACCAAGTGGAATGGTTGTGACTAATCAGGACGAAAAATCTCAACTAAAAAATAAAGAAAAAGCCATGAGTGTATTAAGAAGTAGGCTTTTACAACAAAAAATTGAAACCCAACAAGCGAAACAAACCGCCCATAGAAAAAGTTTAATCGGTTCTGGAGATAGATCTGAAAAAATTAGAACATATAACTTTCCTCAAGATAGAATCACCGATCACAGAATTAATTACTCTAGAAGTAATATTCTTGGGGCTATGAATGGCGATATAGACGATTTAATCGAAAGTTTACAGGCTTATGAACGTAAAATCTCCAGCGAAACTATCAATTGACAACTGGCTAAAGCGGGCTGTTCAATCATTAAATAACGTCGGGATTGAATCTTCCAAACTTGATGCGGAGTTAATATTATCGTCTATATTTAATAAAAATAGATCTTATCTTCATGCTCATGGTGATTATGAATTGTCCAAAAATGAACTTAAAAAAGTCAATAAAATGCTCAAAAAACGACTTCAGAGATATCCCCTAGCCTACATTTCAGGAAAAAAAGAATTTTACGGCAGAGATTTTATAGTCAATAAAAACGTTTTGATACCACGTCCAGAATCAGAGGGAATAATAGACACATTAAAAAGAAAAACTGAAAGTCTCACTAATAAAAACTTGAAAATTATCGACGTCGGTTGCGGTAGTGGTTGTTTGGGGATTACCGCCAAATTAGAAATCCCGCAAGCTCAAGTTTTATTAATTGACAACAGCAAAAAAGCTATAAAAATTGCCAAACAAAATGCCTTAAATCTAAAATCAAAAGTAGAATTCGTACATAGTAATTTACTATCAAAACAAAAATCTAATAGTATAAATATAGTAATCGCTAATCTGCCATATCTCGATAAAAACTGGCCTAGATCACTAGAAACACAATACGAACCCCACGAAGCCCTATTTGCCAAAGATAAAGGAACAAATTTAATAAAAAAATTAATTAAACAATCCTTCGATGTTATTAAACAAAACGGTTATTTAATATTAGAATTCGAACCCGCACAACTCCCAATGATTATTGAGTATGCAAAACACATAGGATTCAATTACGTAGAATCGATAGACTATATAACGGTGTTTACAAAGAATTAAAAATTATTAACGTATATATCATTGAAAAATAAGATTAAAACCGCAGTCAAACTAATAGTAAAAATTAATGGCAAAATTATATCATTAATTTTTATAAACTGATTCTTATAAAATGAATCGTATGATTTATAAAATAAAAATGCTAAACAAAAAATAATAATCGTAGCTTGTGGTATGAGAATCCCGCTCACAAACGGCAAATTATAAGCGATTAACCAATGATAAGATAGCCAGCTAATTTCGGCCATAACAAAACTTACGAATAAGCTAATTAATCGGATATGCTTCTCCTCATCATAACTACCTAAAATATGTTTTGTAGAACTATAAGCAATTAGTAAAGTCAAGGCAACTGTAAAAATGACCGACCAAGAGTAAATAGTTGCAAAAACAGCCGTTACACCACCAATTAAAGCTATGGCAGCCTGTAAAACTATAAATATACGTTTTGACTTGGGTTTTATAAATAGCAACCATAAAATATAAAATGAAGTTAAAATAATGTGAACTATTAAAGTTTGATTGTAGGTCAAACTATCTAAACTCTGTGCAAGATACAGGAATATTACATAACTTACACTGACAATTATACTTACTAGATTAGCTTGGATATTAGCCAACCAAAACCTAGGCCTAACGGCTAAGATACGCCATTTACTAACAAGCACAAGAACAAGAGACGGCCAATAGACTCCAGTTACTCTAATTAAAACCATTGCAGATAAAGCTAAAACTACATTCAAAATAATATAGACAACTTCATGAAGAAAAGAACGCCTCTTGATAATTTTTAAAAATTCCATAATCCATTAAAAGTATATCATGATTCAAAGGCTCTAATAATTAGACCCAATGATTATGATAAATTTTATATCGCTGGCTAAGTTTACTGGCGGAGTCTCTTTGCTAATCGAGATATTGTATAGGCTTTGGAGTTTACTAACCGTTGCCGTATAACCGCTGCCAACCTGATATATTGTTATACCACTATAATCACCCTCTGGTACATTGCCAATAAAAGATATAGTTAGTCCAAGTTTAGACAGTCTATCGGCCTCAGATTGAGCCACACCGGCTTGACCGCTACCATTTAAAACTGCGATTGGAGCAGCCTCTAATATCGCTTCGTCGCTTGATATCTTCTTTTTTATATATGTCTGAATAGCTTGGTAGTTGTATATGCCCGCAGCCGGCATTACAACACTTGCGCCGCCATAGACACCAGTTTTAACAACTGATTCCCCCTCGGTTACTAAACTTATCGTATGAATATTTTTCTGATCAGTATCGTTTAAAACATTCATTATGGTTCTAATTTCATCAGTACTGATATTAGATCTTAAGTTGTTGCCTAATGCGTCAATTAACTTAGAGACTGCGCTGAGATTAGTTAATGTGCCCGTACTGGTAGCTTTATCTTTCACGGCAACTAATATTTTTTGTTGGTTCTTCTCTCTATCAAAATTAGAATTTCCCAAACCGTAGGTTGGCGCTATGTCACCTCTAGCTTGGGCTAGATATAGGGCATGTTCACCGTCCAAATGGTGCACTCCGTTATCATATTTAACTAGATAACAAGTGTAATTACATCGCCAATCAAAATTTCTATCCAAAATACCAGGGTCACCGTTGCTGCCCTGAATATCTACATCAATACCGCCAATCGCATCAACAACTTCTTTTATAACCGTATGATTGACATGAACGCCATATTGTATATCTAAACCAAATATATCACCAATAAATTTTTGGGTCTTTTTTAGACGATTTTGTTCAGCTTTTGCAGTCGTACCCGAATCTGAACAGCTAAAGTAAGCATTGATTTTGCCAGAATAACCAGCTAAACATGCTTCACCATATTCTACGTATAGATCTCTCGGCACATTAAATATATAAATATTCTTTTTATTTTGGTCTAGACTGACTACTAATATCGAATCTGTTAAATCACCTCCCCCGTGGCCAGGATCATCTTCAGAAGTCCCTAATATAAGAAAATTACTTCTACCATTCTCATCCTGCTTGAGTGGCTTGTTTTGGAAAATGTTTAGTATGTTTCCTTGAAATATATTTCCGCCAGCACTAATTAATCTATACGCAATATATCCACCTATGAAAAGTAGAATTACAACAAATACAATTGATAACCATTTAGCGATTTTTCGCTTCTTAGTTTGTTGTTTTTTTGACATCTTACGTAACAACTTACGCTGTTTACGGGTCAGTTTCTTATTAGCTTTAGCGGGTTGTTCGTCAATCTGACTCAATGACTCATCGATTTCAGCTCTACCAACCGCTCTAGAAGGCTGCTCTCCACCTATTGTTCTTTTACTATCGCTAACTCCCGCAGAAATTGGTTTATTTAAAGACTCTCTCGTATTTGAATCAGTTCTAAAATGCAAGTCCCCTAGCTTATCGCCGGGTCTTCTAAGAATAAAACCTTCAACATTGGATTTATTGTCTTTCATAAATACTCATATTACTATACAAAATTATGTATCATATTTAAACCCCAAAAGCTTGAGCTAAACCAAAAATAAAATGCTATAGTAGTTAAGGTATGAAAGCTTCATTTTTGACACGACATCCTTTTTTCAAAGACGCCATTAGTGTATCTATATTTGTTTTGCTGGTAACAATCGGAGCCGTAACAATTAATACTTTTGTATTTAGAAGTTTCAGCGTAGTCGGGCCAAGTATGGAAACAACTCTGTATACTGGCGATAGATTAATCGTTAATAAAATACCAGTAACTCTTGCTAATATTAAAAATACTAGTTACTTGCCTCAAAGGGGTGAAGTCATTGTTTTTAAGAATCCAAGATTTCCAAGCGGTGTTGGTGATGAATATATAGTAAAAAGGGTAATTGCCCTACCCGGAGAAAGAGTCGTTTTAGAAAATGGCGAATTTACCATTTATAACAATGATAACCCAGATGGTCTAAATCCTGACAAAATATTAAAAGAAAAGAATGGTATCGTGTATCCGACGAGTGGATCTGTCGATATTATTGTGTCTAAAAATGAAATATTTGTTTCTGGAGATCACAGACAAGAAACCTATTCACTAGACTCTCGAAACGGTTTAGGCACAATACCTATTTACGAAATAATAGGTCCTGTATCTATACGAATATATCCCTTTAATAAAATAAGACTGTTTTAATTAAGACAATAGCTTCTGAATTCTCTCGAGTTCTTCTTCGTTTTTAAACTTTATAGTTATTCTTCCAGATCCGCGAGAAGTTGTGCTAATAACAACATCAGTTTTTAAATAGGCTTTTAGTTGCTTGAGTTGCTTTTTATACGGTTGATTTAGTATATCTTTTTTAACTTTCTCATCCAATGATTTACTATTCTTTTTGAGATTAACTATGAACTGTTCGATCCGTCTAGCGCTCCAGTCTTCTTTGATAATTTTAGGCAAAACTTTTTTAATAATTGACTCGTCTAACCCAATTAATGGCCTGGCCTGGCCCTCCGTTAACTCAGCTACGATTAATGCATCGAGGACAAACTTCGGTAATTTTAGTAATCTGAGCCGATTACTGACGGCACTCACAGAGGAATTACCGATTTTTTTGCCTATTTGCTCTAATGTTAGATTAAACTGATCGCGAAGTTTCAAGTATGCCGTTGCTGTTTCAACAACATTTAAATCTTGACGTTGTAAATTTTCAATCAATGACACTTCTAGTCGATGTTGGTCTGATAATGTCCTGACAAGAGCTGGTATTTTTGTTAAACCGGCGAGTTTAGAAGCATGAAAACGACGCTCACCGGCTACTATTTGATAGCCACCATTTTTCGGTATAACAATAATCGGCTGTAAAACACCGTGCTCGGAGATAGATTCTGCTA
The DNA here is from genome assembly GCA_049656505.1 of Saccharimonadales bacterium (SeqCode). GTDB lineage: Bacteria > Patescibacteriota > Saccharimonadia > Saccharimonadales > Saccharimonadaceae > UBA1547. Next base: position 12,201 of record JBASLU010000018.1, read on the forward strand.
AATCCTGTAAGTTTGTCTCATTAAAATCTTTTCTAGGTTGATTTGGATCCGTAATAATTTGATCAAGCTTAATTTGACGCAAATCACTTACCCTATGATCCTGCGTAGCAGTTGGATCAAATGATTCATCTAGTAAATCAGTTGGAATCAAAGATTCAAAGCTTCTACCAAGTCCTCTTTTTTTACTATTAGATACCGACACGACCTATTACCTCCTTGGCAAAAGCCTTGTAAGCTCTCGCCCCCTTAGAAAATCTATCATAAGCGCCTATTGGCAAACCGTGACTTGGCGCTTCAGCTAATCTTATGTTTCTTGGAATAACTGTATTAAAAACTTTACCTGGAAAATGTTTTTTAATTTCTTCGTGAACCTGACTACAAAGTGTAGTTCGTGAATCCATCATAGTAGTTAAAACTCCTAAAAGATCTAAAGTAGGGTTCATAGCTTTTCTAACTAATTTCATTGTTTCTAAAAGCTGACCCAAACCTTCAAGCGCATAAAACTCGGCTTGAACTGGTAAAAGAACGTATCTAGCCGCGACTAAGCCATTTATAGTTAAAAGACTTAGACTAGGCGGATTATCGACAATAATTACATCAAAATCACCATCAACTTCTTCTATCGCAGACTTAAGCCTTGAAAATCTTTTTTCTACCTGACCCAACTGAACCTCAGTATCGGCCAAGTATGGTGTCGCAGGAGCGATAGCAAAATTTTTATAAGCAGTTTGTTGTGTAATTTGGTTTAATGTGGCGTGACCCATCACCACATCGGCCATAGTCAAACGTAAATCTTGTTTATCAATCCCCATTCCACTGGTCGCATTTCCTTGTGGATCAAAGTCAATAAGAAGAGTCCGTTGGTTATTTTTTGCTAAATAATAAGCTAGGTTAACTGCAGTAGTAGTTTTACCGACTCCACCCTTTTGATTAGTCACAGATATAGTAATTGCCACGTGTTGATTTCCCTGCTTTTTTAAAATAGATTTCCCTATTTCTCTTAAAATAATTATAGCATGAGCATAACAAAAACCCCGCACATTTAGCGGGGTTTTTGTTACTTAATTGAAACAATCTCAATCTTACTATACTTCTGACGATGTCCAGTTTCTTTGTGTACTCGTTTTTTTGCTTTATAACGAATAACCCGCACTTTGTCGCCTTTCACTAAATCTTCCGTGACTTTAGCCTTGACCACCACATCTTTGACAGTTGGTTTTCCGACTCGGGTTTTATCGCCATCGATTACCAACAGTGCATCAAGATTGAGCTCTTTCGTGCCTTCAGGGAGGAGGTCCACCATGAGGGTCTCTTTTTCGGCGACTATATATTGTTTTCCGCCGATCTTAACGACTGCTTTTGTCATTTATAATTCCTCTTTATTTTATTAATCAACTGATGATTATAACAGATACACAATAGATAGTAAATGATAAATAGAAATATTAAATATGTTACTACCTGTCACACACCGACTGTTAATTTTATATTTGACCGTTGCTGTATAGCAAAATAATAGCTAGACCGATAAAAGTTAAGCTAATAACTTTATATAAACCGTGATGCCTATACCATGATTTACGTAAAGCTCTTGGAAGCTTATGGCGATTAGCATGAGCCGAAGAAGCAATAACAATAGTAACTGCTATTAAAAATAAACCTAGCATAACTGCGGGCGTTAATGATTGAATTGCAACAGCAAATTGAGTCACGATACTAGACCCTTGATTGACTGGTGATTTAATAAAATTATTTGAAACACCAGCAACCGCTTTTTCGGCGGGCATACCATAGAGAGCAACAACCAAAGATACTGGCTCACCGTTCATACTGCCATTGACCACCGCAAAACCTACATCCTCATAATCGGGATTTAGAACATTTTTTCTATGTTCTAAAGAATTAAGCCAAGCGGTCATGACACCTCTGGTCGTGCTGAAGTTTTTGGCTAGATTTTCACCAGCCTTATTATAATTGTAGTCAACATCACCAAGCCATTTCCAAGGTTCCGTTCCATCTGGGGAATCGTGAGACCAATATTGTTTATCAAGCATATCTTGCGCTTTAAGATAAGCTGCTTGATTTAATTTTTCACTTAACTCTAGGTTTTTTACTCCAGCAGCTGATCTTTCATAATTGGTGCTTTCATAAAGTGACGTAATGGTTATATCCGATTCTCTGCCTAACACCTGACCTGTCTTGACAAAATTATAACCAAATTGCATTCCAAACACTAAGATCAATATTGCCGCTAAACCGTAGTGCCTAATAAGATGAGGGCGATATTGATTCTTTTTGTGCGGAACAACAGCTAACCTAATCAAATTCTTGATTTTTTTAGACCTTTTTTGATGTTTTAAAACTTTTTTTGTTTTCGCTTTCACGATATTACTAATATAACATATAGCCTAATAAAAGCCAGATATCTCTACTCTGCTTCTTTACGCTTCTTCCAGCCAGCAATGAACCACCAGCCGCCACCACCTAGAATAGCAAAGAGCAATAACCACCAGTACCACTCTAGACCTAAGAAACCATTCTGCTCGTCGTCTTCTTTAACATCTGACTCGCCTTTAATCTCACCATCCTGATCGCCTCTCTCTTCTGGACTATTTTCATCTTTTATATCCGCATCCCCAAGAACTTCTCCGTCATCAGTTGGTGGCGTATATACAACATCTGGAGCTACTGTGGCTGGTGTTAATAATGGTGCAACAACTGGAGCTTTATAAGTGAAAGTGAAATCATAACTGCTTTCATTTTTAAACTCATCATATGCATATAGTGTAAATACGTAGGTACCATCGTTCATAACACTAAAAACTGGTGTCAGTAAACTACCATTAAATGTAGCACCTATAGGATTTTTAGAACTCTCAATCCAATTGAATGTACTATAGCCATCCACTGTAAATATAGGTGTAAATATATTATCATCCTGAATTGTGTCAGTATATGTAATTACCGGAGCAGTATTATCAATATCAACGTCCTGTGTTGCTGAGTTTGTATTACCCGCAGCGTCAGTTGCAGTCAAAATCACAGTATATGTTCCACTTGCAAGTGATGATATGTCCCAAGCATATGGGGGGGCAACCGTATTTGTTCCGCTGTCAACTACAACACCATTGATAGTAATTTCGTAACCTGTAACACCTACAATATCACTAACTGATCCGGATATATTAACTGAGTCAGTCAATCCACCGTTAGGAGATGTGATCGGGTCTAATACAGCTACTGGATCAGTATTATCAATCACGAAATGGAGCCCAAGCACATCTCTAAATTGAGTGATGCTAGGAATATCATTCCTTATAGCATTGTCATAAACTTGATGAGCCATATAATACTCACCTTCGCCCAAAGTGCTCACACAGTTTGCAAAAGATTCTTTAGTTGTTAGTGAAAATGGATTTCCCGATAAATCAACTAAATTTGGTTCTGTTCTCCAAGAGCAATAAGATTTAGCTCCATTTTGAGAAAATTTAAAACTATGGTCAGTCTGAGCATCGAAGATGACATAAGAATCTTTTAGTAAACCTGACGATGGAGTAGCATCCGCATACTCACCAGTAAAGCTCAGCCTATTAATATTATTAACATAAGCAATTGAGCCAGTAAATTCAATACCATCAATGTAGTGTCTATAGGTAGCAGTCGGAGCTACTTTATCAATCTTGCTTACTGTTGCCAATGCTGTATTGGTATTTCCAGCAGTATCAGAGAACTCAAATGTGAAAGTTCCATTATTAGTAAATGTGTACGAAGTCGCACCTGAATTATTCGTCACATTGACTAATTCACTTGGATTCAGCGTGGCGATTACTGAGCCGTTCGTCCAGTCTGTTATATCGTAACTAATCGTAGCAGTTGGTGGTGTATTATCGGTCGTAAATCTAGCCGTTAGGGTTGTGGTATTACCGGCTGTGTCTGAGAATGTGGTAACAAGATCATGAGTCCCTGAAGCGAAAGTTGGTACACTTGTTTGTCCAGCATAGTCCCAAACATTAGTTGAAGTGTTGTACTCCATATACCCGTTTACAGTTCCATCAACACTAACAGCAGGTTTAGTAGTAGTGTCTAGATTATCATCTGTGACAGCAACACTTAGTGAATCAAATACATCTACCCCATCCATAGATAGATCTGGGAGCGTATAAACACCATCTGTTGGAGACGCAACTGTAAGTCCTGATGGAAATAGTTTAGTTTTCATCGTAAGTGAGCCACCGACTGGTGCTGTGTTATCAACCGTTACGGTAATTGTTTTGGTCGAATTAGAGTCCTTGTTATTTGCGGCATCACGAGCCTCTAGGTCAATAATATATGCACCATCAGCTAATTTAGTTGTGTCCCAACTCCAATCATCTACATCTGCTTTACTTACAGTCTTTGGACCAGCGACAACAGTACCATGCGAATTCTTTACTACTAAATAGTAGTGGTCTGGGTTGTTATCTGTCACGCTACCACTAATCGTAACTATACCCTTTACGGTATCGCCATCACTAGGTGTGCTAATTGCAACAACCGGAGCAGTGCTATCAACGGTGACTTTATTAATCACACTCCATGGACTCCAAGTGCCGAAATTATCGCCTGCACGAACTTGCCAATAGTAATTATTGTCAGGTGCGTTGTTGTTGCTGCGTGTAACCACAGTGCCTAGTGTATAATTGCCGGACGACAAGCTATCGTCAGTGTAGATAATTGCACCAAGCGTCGTTGGATTACTTAATGTGTTTGCCGTTTGGTACTCATATTTTGTTGCTCCAGGAACCGAAGACCAGGACATAATAAAATCGTTATCATTTGTTACAGTACCTTCAGCTGGTAATAAATTGGTTGGTGCTTCGAGGGTTAATCGATAAACTCCCGGAGCAATTGCTGTATATTTACCAGCTTCAAAGTTTACTGTCGACGAAGTACCTTCCACGACAATAGCGCCAAGTTCATTTTGGTTACTTGTGCCCGTGATGTTTAATATAGGCGAACCCTTATCTACATTAATGCCACCCCAACTGTTGTTCTCTGTTGTAATATCGTTAGCGTTAACGATAGAATTGTTAACTACTAAACCATACCCGTCGTTATTTTTTAGAGTAACAGAATCTAAGCTAACATTAGTTGATTCAAAGACATTTATTCCGTGGAGTGTAGTCC
>JBASLU010000019.1:0-7423 GCA_049656505.1 Saccharimonadales bacterium (SeqCode)
GGATCTGGCTGATCAGCTTTCAAATCAAGCAAAACGTTTTGGAGCTAAAATCGAATTTGGAGAAGCTACGAAATTAGTCGATAAAGGTAGTTACAAGATTGTCACTATTGATGGTCAAGATATTAAAACCAAAGCCGTTTTAATAGCTACCGGGCGTCGTTATGGTGATATTGGCGTTAGTGGCGAAAAGGAATTTTTTGGCAAAGGTGTTCATTACTGCGCAACTTGTGATGGGGCATTTTATAACGGGAAAAATATTATTGTAGTTGGTGGAGCTAACTCCGCAATTCAAGAGTCTATTTATCTTACTAGATTTGCTAGTCATATAGACATATTGGTTAGAAGTACTATTAAAGCTAATAAAATTTTGCAACATGAATTGGACAAATATGTTAAAGCTGGTAAAATAACTGTCCATTTAGAAACGACTGTTAAAGAAATTTTAGGAATTGATGGCAAAGTCAATTCAATCGTTGCAGTTAAAGATTCTAAGGAGTTCCCAATACAAGCCAGCGCTGTTTTTGTTTTTACTGGGCTTCATCCAAATACCGAATTCTTGAGGGATAGTGGCATAAAACTCAGTGATAGAGAGTTTATTGAGTCTGATGAAGCTATGCGAACATCGATTCCGGGAGTATTTGTTTGTGGTGATGTTAGAGACGGCGCCACTATGCAGATTGCTAGCGCGGTCGGTGATGGCGTCACGGCGGCAATTAGTATTAGGGAATATCTTTCAAAAACAGATTAACTAGTGCGTGATATAATACGATTAAGCAATAAATAGGAGATTTTAAGAGTGGTAGATTTTAATAAAATTCTCACTTCAGGCAATGTTGATGACGGAACAGTTAATGTTGTAATTGAAATTCCAACTGGAAGTAATAATAAAATTGAATGGAATCGCGAAAAAGCTTGTTTTCAACTTGATAGAGTTGAGCCAATGATATTTGCAAAACCCATTAACTACGGTTTTATTCCTAAGACAATTGACGAAGATGGTGATGAATTAGACGCTTTAGTCTTTACGAATGAACCTCTGCCAATGGGAATATTTTTAGAAGCTAAGATTATCGGCGTATTAAAATTTGAAGATGACGGAGAAATTGACGATAAGATAATCGTTGTGCCTGTTGATGATCGAAATACTGGCGACGCAATCGAATCTCTTAATGATATTCCTAAACAAAAAATGGACCAAATTATACATCACTTTACTCACTATAAGGACTTAAAGAAGCCCAACAGTACTGTCGTAAAAGGCTTGGGTGACGCTGATGAAGCTAAAAAAATTATTCATGAGTCAATTCAGCGTTGGAATAATCAATAAGCTTGACCTTAATATACTTTTATGATATAATACAGGTATGATTGAAAAAAATATTCATCCAATAGAAATAGCCGAATCTAGTGCTTCTGAGAATTTAGAAGCGCCTAACTCTGTTACTAAGAGAATTCAAAAAGTAGCTGATTTCGTGACAAAAGCAATTTTAGAAAAACCTGAACCGATAGTTTTTAAGGATAAAGACGGTTCTGAAGTTGTCATTGAAAATCATGGCGGTTTGTGGCGTCTTTAGCAAAATAAAATTATTTATCTTTTCGATTTCTTTTTACTATATTAGTGGCTTTGGTGATTAACTCTACCATCCCTATTTTTCTTAATTGTCCTTGTAATTTACTACGAGCGTGAGAGGTTATGACGAGATTTTTCCAACTTTGTTTTGGCTGAGACAATTTGCTTGTCATCACTTCGACAATATCGCCGTTTTCGAGTGGTTTATCAAAAGGATGAATATGACCGTTAACTTTGAAACTTTGGGCATGTTTAGCGATGTCGCTATGGACCATGTAGGCAAAGTCTAGCGGCAAAGCGCCTTCTGGTAAATTATAGATATCGCCCTTAGGTGAATAAACGAAAATCCTATTGCTAAAGAGGTCTATATTTAATTGATCGCGTGATACGTCTTCATTATCACCTAATTTTGAGGCAACTTCTTGTAATTGATTAATCCACCTTAGATTTTCAGGTAATTCTGGTAATTTTTTACCTTTTTTGTAATCTTTTGACGTCTTTTGCTCATTGTAATGGAAACTAGCTGCTAAACCTCGTTCAGCAAACTCATGCATTTCGTGAGTTCTAATTTGAAATTCAACTATTTGATTTTCTGGAGTTATAACAGTAGTGTGCAGACTTTGATAACCATTAGGCTTTGGTGTTGATATATAGTCTTTGATTCTGCCAATCATTGGCTTATATAGAGTGTGCAATATACTTAAAACTAAATAACACTCCTCTTTTTTATCAACTATAATTCGAAGCGCCATCAAGTCATAAATGTCGTCGATATTGTCATCAACTTTGGCCAATTTTTTGTATAAACTATAAATGCTTTTGATTCGACCATTAATTTCGTGATTAATATTATGTTTTTTTAAGGTATCTGATACTTCATCACGAATTTTACCTAATTTGCGAGTGCTTTTTCCTAATCTTTTTTTCATTAATATTTTTAATTTTTTGAATTCTTTCGGATTTAAGTAGCTAAATGCTTTTTCTTCTATTTGCATTCTAACTTGTCCCATACCTAATCTATCAGCCATTGGGGCAAAAACCTCTAATGACTCTCGAGCTACTTTAATTTGCTTTTCGTTAGATAGATATTGGAGTGTATTAAGATTATGCAACCTATCAGCCAGTTTAATGATGAGAACCCTAATATCTTTTCCTAGGGCAATCAATAGTTTTGATAAGTTGTCCTTTGTCTGGGGTAGATAGTTTGATAAATCTTTCATGCCAGATCTAGCCTGAGACACTTTTGTAGTGCCATCGACTAATGAGGCAATGTCTTCGTTAAATGAGTTTTTGATTTCATCTAGAGTCACATCAGCGTCCTCTACGGTGTCGTGTAAAACTCCAGCGACAACACTATCAATATCCATGCCCCATTCAATTAGAGTATTAGCAACCGTCAGAGGGTGAGAGATATATGGTTCACCACTAGCTCTTTTTTGGCCAGCATGAGCTTGAGTGGCAAAATCAATCGCTTTACTTAATAACTCTACTTGATTTTCCAGGTAGTGTTCTTTAGCATAGCTAATAAGATCATTTTTCTTAACCATATACATAGTATAACTCAATTGCATTCTTGCATAATAAACCCCATAAAGCTTATACTTTAACTATGAAGATATATATCGGTAGCGATCATCAGGGGTTCCATTTAAAAGAAAAATTATTTGCATATTTAGTTAAACACGGTTATGAAGTTGAAGATGTTGGTGGACAAACTCTAGATCCCAACGATGATTTTCCAGAATTTGCTCAAGCCGCGGCTATAAAAATTATTGGCAGTGACGATAAAGACCCAAGGGGTATATTAATCTGTGGTGGCGGCCAGGGTATGGCAATGGCAGCTAACAGATTTAAGGGGATTAGAGCAAGCGTTATTTGGGACGCCTTTGAAGCTAAAATGACTCGTAATGATAATGATAGTAATGTTTTATGTTTACCTGCTCGAATTTTACAAGATGATGATAATGCATGGGAGGGTATAGTCGAAACTTGGTTAAATACTCCTTTTGCAGGGGCTGCTAGATTTAAGCGTCGCAATGCACAGATTGACGAGATATAAATGAGTGTAATAGTTCCATGTATCACAGTAGAGACTGATGAGTTTTATAAATCAGCTATGGACAAAATTCAACCTTTCGCTCAAAGAATACAGATTGATATTAGCGATGGCGAATTTGTACCAGTTTTTATGGTTCCACCAGAGAAAGTTTGGTGGCCTCAAGGTGTCATAGCTGATATTCATGCTATGGTTATGAGACCTGAGGAATATGTTGATCGGCTGATTGGGTTAAAGCCACATTTGATTATATTTCACGCTGAAGTTCAAACTGATTTGAAGCCAATTTTTGAAAAAATAAAAAAATATGGTATTAAAACTGGTTTAGCTTTACTAAAAACTACGGTGCCTTCAACAGCCACCGACTTAATTAGAACGGTTGACCACGTGTTAATTTTTTCTGGTGATTTAGGGCATTATGGTGGCAATGCAAGCTTAATGCAATTAGAAAAAGTCAGATTAATAAAAGCTATCAATCCTAATCTTGAAATTGGTTGGGACGGTGGCGTTAGTATAGACAATGCCTTCACCCTATCTCAAGGTGGAGTTGATGTTCTAAACTCTGGTGGAGCAATCAATAAGGCTGACGATCCTGCTAGTGTTTATGATAAACTAGTACAAGAAATCAACAAACAAGGAATTATTTAGTCGTATGGGCAAACGGCTTTCAATAGATGAATTAAATCAAAAAGCTAATGAACTTCGAAAAGATGTTATTAGTATGTTAAATTCCGCTGGCAGTGGTCACACAGCTGGTTCTTTGGATTTAGCTGATATTTTTGCTGCTTTATATTTTAATATTTTAAAATTTGACCCTCAAAATCCCAATTGGGATGAGAGAGATATATTTATATTAAGTAATGGACATACTGTACCCGTGCAGTATGCCGCCATGGCAGAGGCTGGATTTTTTGATAAAAGTGAACTTAATACCTTGAGGAAATTAGGTAGTAGATTACAAGGTCATCCAGAGAGGTTAAAATTACCAGGTTTAGAAAACACAAGCGGGCCATTAGGTAGTGGGCTGTCTCAAGCGGCTGGCGCTGCTTATGCTATTCAGTATTTAGATAAGAATAAACATCGTTTTGTTTACACTATCATGGGTGATGGCGAACTTGATGAAGGTAATATTTGGGAAGCAGCTATGTTTGCTGGCAAGAATAAACTATCGCAATTGATTGCTTTTGTAGATAGAAATAATATTCAAATTGACGGCACTACCGAAGAAGTCATGCCACTCGAGAGTCTTAAGGGCAAATGGGAGTCTTTTGGTTGGTTTGTTATTGAGATAGACGGTCATAATATGCGAAGTATTATTGATGCGGTTAATATGGCTAAGGCAGTTACTAATAAACCCTGTGTAATTATCGCTTATACAATAGCTAGTAAGGGCGTTAAGTTTATGGAATATGATTATAAATGGCATGGAGTTGCGCCAAACGACGAGCAGGCCGAAGAAGCTCTTTCTCAACTAGATAATTTCGTCAAGGAGAGTGACTGATTATGAGTGAATATCAACTCAATCCAAAACTTTTCGATGATGATGTAGAACGAGAGCCAATTAGAAATGGGTTTGGCCGTGGCTTAAAGCGCGCCGGTGAAGAGGACGACAGAGTTGTTGCTTTGTGCGCTGATTTGACAGAAAGTACACAGATTGAACCATTCAAAAATTCTTTTCCAGACCGCTTCATAGAAATTGGTATAGCCGAGCAAAACTTAGTAACTGTCGCCAGCGGTATGACTATAGCTGGAAAAATTCCCTTTGCTAGCAGCTACGCGGCTTTTAACCCAGGTCGAAATTGGGAGCAAATAAAAACCACCATAGCTCTGAATGACCAACCAGTTAAAATTGTTGGTGGCCATGCTGGAGTAAGCGTTGGTCCCGATGGCGCAACCCATCAGATGCTTGAAGATATATCTTTAATGAGATCAATGCCGAACATGATTGTTATTGTACCAGGCGATTCTATAGAGGCAGAAAAGGTTGCGCTTTCAGTTGCTAAAAATAATAAGCCAACCTATATACGTCTAAACAGACCTAAAGTTCCTATATTTAGTACTCAAGATTCGCCATTTGAAATAGGCAAGGCGTACATATTAAGAGATGGAATCGATGTTAGTTTATTTGGAACTGGATCTTTAACGTATCAATTATTGGTGGCTGCTAAAATTTTATCTAGTTTAGGCATAGAAGCCGAGGTCATACACGTTCCGACTATTAAGCCACTAGACAATTCGACGATACTCGATAGCGCCAAGAAGACTGGTAGGGTCGTCTCTGCCGAAGAAGCCCAAATAATTGGCGGATTGGGCGGAGCTATAGCCGAGCTTTTAAGCGAAGAACTACCGACGCCTTTAATGAGGATTGGAGTTCAAGACAGATACGGTGAGAGCGGCGAGCCAGACCAATTATTTGAACATTTTGGCTTTAACGGTGATAGTATTGCTCAAAAAGTGGCAAATTTTGTTAGAAATACAGCTCAATATCATAGAGATTATTAATTTATTGGGAGTTTAATTATGACTTTAACAATTGAACAAATAAGAACTAATACCACCAAGGCTCGCGAATTAATGCGACGCACTATTAAAGAGAATTTTGCAATTGGTGCTTTTAACATTGATAACCAAGAAACCTTAATTGCAATATCTAAAGCTGCTCAAAAGCTTAATTCACCTGTCATGGTTGAATTAAGTAAGAACGAAGTTTCTTCTATTGGTCTATATAATGTCCGTGATCTCGTAGATAATTATAAAAAAGAGTATGGCATCGAAATGTATATAAATTTAGATCATAGTCCGACTCTCGAAGATTGCAAAGCGGCAATTGACGCAGGCTATGAGTTTATACATATAGATGTTAGTCAAGAAAGACATAACGCTACAGAAGAGGAAATTATAACAATCACCAAGCAAGTTGTTGACTACGCTAAATTTACTGGCGCCTTAGTAGAAAGCGAGCCGCACTATTTTGGTGGTTCTTCTAACGTGTTTAAAGAAGCGATTGATTATGAAGAGATTAAAAAAACTTTTTCAACTCCCGAGGGCGCTAAATGGTTTATTGAGCAGACAGGAATCGATACTTATGCAGCTGCAATAGGCAATCTGCATGGTAAATATCCTGTTCCGAAAATATTAGATTTAGATTTGTTACAAAGAATTCGCGATGCAATCGGTGAAGAATCATTAATTAGCCTTCATGGTGGAAGTGGTACACCGTTACATTATTTTCAAGGCGCTGCGAAAATTGGGGTCAGTAAAATTAATATCAACAGCGACTTACGTTATACTTTTCGAACTACATTAGATAAAGTTTTGGCTGAAAATCCTGATGAATACGCTGTCGTCAAGCTTATGCCGGAAGTTTGTGATGCAGTTCAAGCGATTGTCGAGGAAAAAATAAATGCCTTTGGTAGCGCAGGGAAAGCCAACTAATGGTAAAAATGTTAACAATTGGTGCAGCTGTTCAGGACGTCTTTTTGAGTCACAGTTCTGAACTAAAACCCGTGTCGGATAAAACTGCCGATGAACTTTTTTTGAAGATAGAATTAGGCTCTAAGAACGATGTTAATAATATCAATTTTAGTACCGGTGGTGGAGCCACTAATGCTGCCGTCACTTTTGCCAGACAAGGGCTAGACGTTGAGTTTATGGGTACTATTTCTCATGATCCAGCTGGCGATGCTGTTATCAATGATTTGGATAAAGAAAATGTGGGGACTTCATATGTAAGTTATACGGACAAGCATCACACAGGTTTTTCAGTCGTTTTATTAGCTTCAACTGGGGAGAGGTCT
>JBASLU010000020.1:0-30373 GCA_049656505.1 Saccharimonadales bacterium (SeqCode)
CGCCGAAACATTTTGCGTAGGTTGAATTAATAAAATAATCAATAGAAAAACTGTAATAAATTTTTTAAGCTTTAACATATTAAAATAATACGTTAATTTTAAGGTTATTACAAGCTTTTATTAATTTTCTATGTCTACAGTAATATTAGCATTATGATAAACATTAACTACATCATCTAAGTCATCAATAGCATCAAGTAGTTTAATAATCTTTCGAGCCGATTCCATGTCATTAATTTCTATCTCATGATTAGGCACATACTGTAAACCAGCATCTTGCACTTTTAGTCCAGCGTCAATAATTGCATTTCTGACACTTGCTAGATCTTTTTGCTTGGTATAAACAATAATTTCCCCATCCTCCTCGACAGCGTCTTCGGCGCCACACTCTAAAATTGTCATAAGCGCATCTTCACCGACACTAGCTACATTTATGACACCCTTACGAGTAAATTGAAACATCACACTACCAGCATCAGCAATACGACCGCCATTTTTAGTTAAAGTGTTTTTTAGTTCTGGGAAGGTTCTATTTTTATTGTCAGTCGCCGTTTCAATTATCAAAGATACTCCAGAAGGGCCTATCGCCTCATAGGCAACTTCTTCTAAAATAGCTGCGGTTTTATCCGAAACTCTGTCTATGGCTCTTTGTATGTTAGCGGCTGGCATATTAGCTTGTTTAGCTTTTTCTATCGCCAAAGCTAAACTAGAATTCATCATAGGGTCTATTCCAGATCTTGCCGCGATAGCTATTTGATTACCTAACTTGGTAAAAATTGCACCCCTTTTCGCGTCTTTAGCACCTTTTTCACGCTTAATAGTCGACCATTTACTGTGTCCAGACATAGAATCAACTCCAACTTTGATTAATAACCTGTAGCTAATTATAACAGATTACTCTACTAAATTTACGTCTCGAAGTTTATATTTAGTCACTCGCCATAAGTAAATAATAATAATTGTTATAAATAAATAAAAAATAATTAAATGTTTTATTGAAATAGATATAGACTGCGAGGCCCATGGTAATTCTGCTAAAGCTTCGGCTACTTTTATTACATAATCAATTAATAATTTTGTCGGTACGGCTAATATTATCCCAAATACAGAATTAAAATACGTCATTATTCCTAACAAAAATACAAAAATCATAATCACTGGTATTAAGGGAAGGATTAACAAATTAGCAATAATTGCGATATAAGAAACTTGTCCAAAATTTATTAATATAATCGGCAAGGTCATAATTTGAGCAGAAAATGTTTCAATTAAAATTTGAAAGATAGTATTAATTTTTTGCTCACCAAATAAATATTTGCCTAAAAATGGCGCCAATACCATGACTCCCATGAATGCCAAAAAAGATAATTGCCAGCCGATGTCACTAATTATAAAATCAGGGTTTATAAATACTGTTATAGCCATAGTAAAAATTATTAATGAAATCGGATGAAATCGACGACCATAGTACCAAGCCGCTAGACTCATCATAGAAACTAGACTGGCTCTAAAAACACTAGGTGTAAGACCGGCCATAATAATAAAACTAATAATAAAGATAATGGAGACAAAGAAAGATAGATACTTAGATATCTTTTCAAATAATCGCCTGCTTAATCTCACGATAATAGATAGATTATAGCCGCTAGCAACTATTATGTGGGTTAGACCAACTGTTTGTAGGGAAAAAGCAAGATTAATTGGTAAATCAGTTTGTTGCCCAATTAAATAACCTAAGCCCATACTAGAATGGGGCTCGGGCAAAAATCTTTTTATATTTTCAGAAAATTTATTTTTAAAATCTAAAATAATATTATCACCATGCTTATTAATTATCCTAAAGTTACTTAAGTTATTGATAATTGCTTTAAAATTGCCAAAACCATTAGACAGTACCCCTTGAAAAACAATAAAATCGCCCTCAGATCCCTCTAAATTATCGTTATGAAAGTTAATAAATAAATTAATAAGACATTTATTATTGTTTATTGTTAGACTTTCAGCTTTAAAATAATTATCTGAGTTTGAAAAATTTTCCTTCACTCTAGCTTTGACAAAAACTCTTTGGCCCGTAAGTGAATCAGCGCATGTTAACTGATTATGAAAACTTAAACTGCGAGATAAACCAATAATAGTTCCACAAACAACAATAATTGGAATAATGTAAATAAATCTTTTAGGTAAATATATAATCAATATTAAAAATGATAATAAAGACAGAATTGTTAATAAATCAACAGAAAATTTGTAAAAATTAATTAACAAACTTCCTAAAAGAAATCCAAAACACGCAAAAACTAGATACCAGACTGTATGAAGTTTTCTTTTTAAAAGCCACCAGTTCATTAGATTTATTATATCAAAAGCTTAAATTTTGCTTAAAACTTAAAAGTACAATCTTCAATCTAAACAAAAAACCGACTAAACAGTCGGCGACTTAATTGGAGGGACCAGTGGGACTTGGTCACCTTTGGCGACCCCGAAAAAACATCTTTGAAAACAAGTTTTCAAGAGTTTATTTCCTTGCGACCCGCCGACGTGGCGGGTCTCACCCATTCCACCTTACGGGCGTCGTAGGTTCAAGCACACATCTTTCCAATATAAAAAACCTACAGACGTAGGTTATTTATATTGGAGGGACCAGTGGGACTTGAACCCACGACACCCTGCTTAAAAGGCAGGTGCTCTAACCGGCTGAGCTATGGTCCCAAAACCTTAGCTTACATCTAGAAAATGTAACACTTTTAGAGGTAATTTGTCAACTTTTTATTATTTTTTAGATCTAGCTAGACCCGCCGGTTTTGTAAAAAATAAATCAACAACTGCTATTATTAGACAAATACCAATAATGGTTGTCTGGTTATTCAACAGTAAATCATAAACTTGCTTGCCATAACCTTCTAACATAAAGACACGCCCCAATGACTCTATTAGAAAAGCCATCGCAAGCAAGGTGAAAAAGCTAGCACCAATTAATCGACCAAAAAAAGTTTTGTAGGCATAACCATGGAAAAGTAAAAATATTGCGGGCGCTAAAATTATTAAGGACATTGCAATCGAAGATGTTAATGGACTCGATGGAAACCCGTTATAAATAAGTAGCTTATCAAATTTAAGTCCCCAAATATCACTTAATATTGACCCACTGGCTAAAGCTAGGCCCAGTAATCCAAACCGTCTTTTTGTTATTAAGGCCGAAATAAACAAGGCGATTGTTATACCTGAATAAATTAGCACAACATCCATCTACTCAACCCCCTCTTCCAACTGAAAAATTGCTAAGCTATTTAAATTAATCGTATTACTATCGACGGTTCCAGCTGGTAGTTCTAGGACATATTTGGCGGGCTTGTTAGGTTTAAAGGTTTTATCGGTAGAATATTCAGGAGAAGCATTTTTGACTATATGAACCACTTTTTTAGCTTCGTCTAGCCAGACTATGTCAATTGGAAATTTCATATTTTTCATCCATATGCCCCAATCACTTTCATATTCAAAAACCATCAATAATGCCTCGCCTGAATCTAATTGATTCACTCCAGCTAGCCCCTTTTCTCGAGATGGTGTATCGAGAGCTAGTTTAGCGTCAAAAGCTCCATTTCCTATAAATATTTTCGTAGGTGGAGCAAACATTTTCGGAACAACATATAGCGCAAAAAATGAAAAGATAACTAGTATAAATCCACTAACTATAAAGACCGCACCGCGAGTTTTGTATTTAGACATAAAAATAGTAACGCTTAAATGACATATTTACAGTATATCAGTTTAAACGAACTAGTTAACTGTTATTTTTGACGTTTGGGTGAAGCTATATTTATTTTAATAGACTGTTCAAGACGACGTATATCAGCTAGTAATTTAGATCTATTCTTGTTGAATAACACTATTGTAAAGACAGGGCTGTCGCCATTGCGCGCAAAATTACACATATCGCCGTGCTTTTTAATAATTTCTATTCTCTTGAAGGATTCTAGTTTACGTACTTTATTTACACCATTAATATTAACAAGTTTGCCCTTTTCTTTAGCGTAAAATTGCATAACAGACGTAAACCCCTTAATCTTTTTAGATATAATTGGTTTACGAGGAATTCTAATCAAAATATCGTTAAGCGAATGGTCAAATCCATAAGATAATTCATACATCTCATGACGGAATCCACCTATTCTAGGGCCAAGTTCAATCACTTTCCAACCGTCTTCAGTCTTCATTAGCTCAATATGACAAGTGGTACTTCTGAGATTTAGAGCTTCGATAGCTTTATCGGCTACATTACGAGCCGCTTCTATCTTGTAAGGCTTTAATATGACAGGTGTGATTCGCATATATCCAAAAAAGTCTTCAAAACCAACAGCTCTACCAGTTTTAACGTGGACTAAAGGTGTGTGATAAGTAACTCCCCTTTGGTTAACGTATGTATCAACAGAAAACATAGCACCATCCATAAATTCTTCAACCAAAATTTGAGGCTCACCTCTGCCTTTTCTCTCTTTATAAATACGATTAATCTTACGAACTGTGTTTTTTAAATTAGATTCTAACTCTTCGCGGTGATAGCACAGGGTAACTAAAAGACTAGCCGCCAAACCCGCAGGCTTAATCATTAAAGGGAAGCCAACTTTCTTTTCAATTTTGTCTAGAGTCTCTTGAGATGCGTCGTGAACAACAAGAAACTTGGGAGAGATAGATTTATCATAATCCCTAAGAAGTTGCCTCATGCGCACTTTGTCGGTTGTCCAATCGAGCGATGACTCGGTCGGTGTATTGATATAAGGTATATGAGGTATGACTTTTCTTAAGAGCGGTATATTTTTCTCAGCTCGACAAGTGACCGCTAAAAATCGAGATTTATAAGGAGAAATGGCTTTTTGAATTTTTAGCGGTGACGAAAAATCGCACCTTACCACTTTAACTTTTTTGGTATTGACTAGTTTTTCATTAGTACTATTATTATCAATCAACACACAAGCGGTTAATTGCTTATCCATCAACTTTTCTAGATTTTTCAAAGCATTCTTTTGGACGTCTAAATAAGATCCGACAAAAAGAATCATGTTTCGAGTCTTTGCTTCATCAAAGTCCGACATAGTTCCAATATAACCTTTATATTAATAATAACAATATTAAAAATGTGCTGTATAAATACAACACCGCATTATTGTATCATTTTTTGTTGATTTAGTCAATAATGTAACACCCGAATCACGAAACTCCCAAACCCTCTAGCTAAATAAAACGCGCATCTGTTACTCTTTTAGTGGTAAAACAAAAAGGAGAACAACAAAATGCGCGTATTACAAAAACATAATATCGTAGATGTCTACGTTTGGGTAGATGACATACTATTAGCAGACGGGCACTCGCTCGGTGGTCGTCCATCTGTCCTTAGGGACAGTGAACTGCTTACCATCCTAATCTGGGACGGTCTCAATGAGCCACACAAGAACCTGTCAGCTGTTTACACCTGGATCGCCAGAGAATACAGTGACTATTTTCCTAAACTACCCAAATACCAAAACTTTGTAGCTCACTGTCATCGTTTACTGCCAGAACTCGTCTGGTTACTTCAGTTATTTCTTGTAAGTGGTGCTCCTCTAGTTTTCGCCGACTCGACGATGCTACCAGTTTGTAAGCCAATTCGAGCCGACCGACACAAAGTAGCTAAAGACGTAGCCCGGTTTGGTAAAAACTGGCAAGGTTGGCATTATGGCTTTAAGCTTCATGCCGCTATTGACCACAACAACAGATTAACTGCCATAGTCTTCAGTCCGGCTAACGTACATGATGCTCAGGAGATTGAAAAGCTGGTTAACGACCACACCAGGATACTAGTTGGTGACAGTCATTACGGAGCTGACGTGATGCGTCGACGTATCTGGAAAAAACATAAGACCATCATCATAGCCCCACCACACTACAAACAGAAAAAGAAACTGGCCGCTAGGTGGCAAATCCTACTGTTGCATATGCGACCAAAGATTGAAGCGACTTTCGGCAAACTCAAAGAACAACACTTCTTGGTCACTTCGTTCCCAAGAAGTGTCAAGGGTTATTTCGTTCATTACTTGCGGACATTACTTGGTTACCAGATGGGGGTGGTTTCGTGATTCGGGTTGTAATGTCTTACTTAATTGAATATTCCGTGGCCCAATTTATTAAAATTTTCTAGAATTTCTCTTTGTTTTTTATTTAATTTAGTTGGAATATCTACAATTATACTTACTATATGTGGTCCACGACGATCACTGTTAGGATGTGGTACACCATGACCAGATAGTTTAAAATCAGTACCAGACTGAGTACCAGCTGGAATTTTCATACGAATCTTGCCATCAACCGTTTCGACATCAACTTCAGCGCCTAATGCAGCTTCAGTCATATCAATATGTTGTTCAGATAAGATAATATCGCCTTCTCGAGTGAACTTTTTATGAGCCCTGACCCTTATATGTACGTATAAGTCACCCTTTGAACCGTTACCTATAGCCTCACCGTATCCTCTTAAGCGAATTGTCGCACCATCATCAATACCAGCCGGAATTTTTAGATTAATAGTTTTTTCTCGACGCTCAACTCCCTTGCCCCTACACACACTACATACTTTTTCGGGAATCTTACCTCGCCCATCACAAGTTTCACAGGTTACACTTTGTTGAATAGGGCCAAAAATAGTATTCATAATTCGATTAACCTGACCAGCCCCCTTACAGGTTGGGCAAGTTTTCATTTCATATCCCGGCTCTAAGGTTGTACCATGACAATGAGAACATTCATCATTCATTTCGATTTTTATTTTTTCTTCTACGCCAAAAACTGCTTCTTCAAACGATAATTGTAAGGTCGCCTCAACATCGCGTCCACGTTTTGGACCTTGACGAGAGCTATTACCACCAAAAAACTGACCAAATATATCGCCAAAGCCACTATCGCCAAAATCAAAATGAATATCCTGATTAGAAAATCCGCCAAAGCCACCGGAAAACGGATTTTCACTTGGACCAGATGTATTACCACCCACGCCAGCATGACCGAATTGATCATAGCGCTGTCTTTTTTGACTATCTTTTAGAACTTCGTAAGCTTCACTAAGCTCTTTAAATTTAGCCTCATCACCGCCTTCTTTATCAGGATGATATTTAACAGCTAATCTACGATAAGCTTTTTTAATCTCATCGTTAGAAGCATTTTTAGAAACACCTAAAATTTCGTAATAATCTTTTTTAGTCATTTGTTATATTATTGTATTAAATTAGCACTCTTAATTCAAGAGTGCTAATAATCTTATCTTGAAAAGGCCACTCCACGGTGGCCTTTTCATTTGAAGCTATATCTTATTTCTTATTTTCATCTACAACTTCGCCCTCAACTGGCTCTCCGCTATCGGCGGATTTGTCAGATCCAGTTGATTTTTCTTTCGACGCTGATTCATACATCTTAGCGCCAATTGGCATAATCGCATCGTTTAATGCTTTTGTAGCAGACTCAAGCTCTTCTTTATCTTCACTGGATTGATGTTTTTTAGCTTCTTCGACGGCTTCATTTAAAGCCTTTTCATCGTCTTTGCTAATCTTATCTTTATATTCATCTTTCATTTTTTCAGCTTGGTAAATCGCGCTTTCTAAGGCATTTCTAATATCGACTAACTCACGTTTCTTTTTGTCTTCTTCAGCATGGGCTTCAGCTTCCTGTTGAGCCTTAGCAATATCATCCTTACTTAAGTTACCGCTATTAGATATTGTAATACTTTGTTCTTTACCGGTACCCTTATCTTTAGCAGAGACGTTTAATATACCATTAGCGTCGATATTGAACGTAACTTCAATTTGTGGCACACCTCGAGGAGCTGGAGCAATTCCATCTAGAGTGAAACGACCTAACGACTTATTATCGGCCGCCATTTCACGCTCACCTTGGGTGACATGAATTTCGACCTGTGGCTGACCATCAGCTGCCGTAGAAAAGATTTCCGATTTTGACGTTGGGATTGTAGTATTGCGTTCAATTAACTTGGTTGCGACACCACCCATAGTTTCAATACCTAATGAAAGCGGGGTAACATCTAACAAAAGAACGTCTTTAACATCACCAGCCAAGACACCACCCTGAATAGCTGCGCCTAAAGCGACAACTTCATCGGGGTTTACGCCTTTAAGTGGCTCTTTTCCAAAAATGGCTTTAACTTTTTCAACTACTGCTGGCATACGAGTCATACCACCAACTAAAACGATTTCGTCAATATCTTTAACTTTCAGTTTTGCGTCTTTGAGTGCTTTTTCTACTGGTTCAGATAGGCGATCGATTAAGTCAGAGACAATTTCTTCTAATTTAGATCGAGTCAATTTGTATTCAAAGTGTTTTGGACCATCAGCATCAGCTGTCAAGAATGGTAAGTTAATCTCAGTCTCCTTAGTTGAAGATAGTTCCTTTTTAGCCTTCTCGGCCTCATCCTTAAGCCTTTGCATAGCAGCTTTGTCATCTTTAAGATCGATACCTTCATTGTTCTTAAACACCTCTAAGAAATGATTGACTATACGGTTATCAAAATCTTCACCGCCCAAGTGAGTATCTCCGTTAGTAGATTTAACTTCAAAAACTCCTTCACCTAATTCAAGCACAGACACATCAAAAGTACCGCCACCTAAATCGAAAACCACGATTTGTTCATCTTTTTTATTTTCAAGACCATAAGCCAAAGCGGCTGCGGTTGGCTCATTGATAATACGCTTAACTTCTAAACCGGCAATCTTGCCAGCATCTTTAGTTGCCTGACGTTGTGAATCATTAAAGTAAGCTGGAACAGTAATAACGGCTTCGGTAACTTTTTCACCCAAGAAGGCTTCAGCATCGGCCTTCAATTTAGATAAAATCATAGCCGAAATCTCCTCTGGAGAATAGTCTTTGTCATTCATTTTTACAGCAACACCATCGCCTTTTTTGACTATCTCATAAGGCATAATATCTATATCTTTTTGAATCTCTTTATCACTAAATTTACGACCAATTAAACGTTTTACACCGTAAATAGTGTTTTTAGCGTTAGTGACACGTTGACGCTGAGCGACTTGTCCAACTAACCTTTCACCTTTTTTATTAATTGCAACAACACTAGGGGTAGTTCTATTACCCTCAGAGTTGGCTATTACTTCAGCCTTACCAGCAGCCATATAGGCGACTGCGCTATTAGTTGTTCCCAAATCAATTCCTATAATTTTACTCATCCTAAATCTCCTCTTCGATTTTAAATGTAATTATTATTTATTATTTCTTTCTTTAAACTATTCTAGCACTCTAATTATACGACTGCTAATACAGTTATTATAAATAAATTAGCACTCACATGTCAAGAGTGCTAATTAAGAGGAAACTGTCTATTTTTTAAAAAAAGTTTCAGTCCTTTTGGCTATTTCATTAGCTTCATCTGTAGATACGACTAAAATGGGTTTGCTCTCAATACTGGCTACATTAAATGTATCTTTTGGCTCATAGGCCTGTTTATTTAAGTCATTATCAATTACGAAATTAAGGTAGCTTAAGTTTTTAACAACTCTTTTTCGAATAATACTAGAACGTTCCCCCACTGTTCCAGTGAATACAATACAGCCTATCCCGTTCATAGCCGAAGCCATCTGTCCAATAGCTTGTTGTATTTTATAAACGAACATATCTAAAGCCAATTTAGCTCTGTCGTCGCCATTTTTTTCACTGGCGACCAGTCTTCTAATATCATCAGAACTACCGCTAACTCCCAAAAGACCAGCCTCTTTATCGAGATATTGTTCCAAGCGAATATTTGTTAATTTAAGATTCTCTTGTAATACGATAGCAGCGGTTGCGTCCATACTACCGCTTCTAGTCGACATCATTAAGCCCTCTAATGGTGAATAGCCCATTGTAGTTTCAACACTTTTACCATCCAAAACTGCCGTTACACTACATCCACTGCCAAGATGACAAACGACTGTTTTTGAAATTAAATTATCGTTTGACTTAAATTTTTCTATAACCGAACCGACTGAAATACCATGAAATCCATATCTTAGAATCTCAAATTTTTCGGCAATCTTTAGATCAATTGGATAATATTTAGCATAATTAGGCTTATTGGCATGAAACTTACTATCAGAAACGCCAACAATAGGAACGTCAGGAAAACGCTTCATTAAATGTCTTATTTCTAATACAACTGTTTTAACATGGAGGGGCGCCTCCTGCCTTAGGTTTTCTAGGTCGTTTAAGACTTTGTGATTTATTATTTGATCATTTATAAATTGTTTACTGGGCGCAACAATCCTAACTCCAATCCCGATAATTTTATCGTCTTTATCAACTAATCCGTACTTTTCCATTAGAGGCAACAATCGGTGAGGCGCATTAGATAGATTGCCATCACTATACTTAATTGAATAATTACCGTTTGGACTTTCAATATTTCCTACAACTTTGTTGTCAACTAATTCAAAATGAATACTGGCAGTCTTAGTTCCATTTAAAAAAAGAGCGTACTTTCGACTAGCGCTACCAGGATTAACTACGAATATATAAGATTTGCCCGCCATATATCTAAGAATATAATAGCATAATTTTGATACATACTCATTTAATCAAAAGTATGCAAACATTTTTCTTTTTCAAAGCAATTTAAATAGTCCCTACTTTTGCGACAAAAGTAGACAAAATCTCGGGGGTGGCTTCAAAACCGAAGAGAATAAAATTAGTAATTATTGACTTTGCGAGTATGTTTGAATCTCGCTATAAGCGAGATGAGTTACGCAAGCAAACAATGAATTAGTGTTTTATGAACATCGCGTTTGTAAATCTAGCCCCAAGAGTTTTTCGTCAATTTTTGCGGTCAAAAATTGACATTCATTTTCTTTTTTAAAAGAAAAAGTATTTTGCTACTTTTATCTAAAAGTAGGGACTGTTTTATTGACGAGTTACTTTGACCATAGCATGCCTTACTGGCACGCCAGCTAGTGAATAGCCAGCTCTTAGTTCTTCGGCAATTACTTCGTGTTCACCTTCTGATTCGCCCTCAAATTGAACAGCATCATGAATCTCGGGATTGAAAGCCGTTCCCGGTTCAGCTTTAATACGTTTAATGTCTAGTTCATTTAACATTCTTTCAATATTTTTGGACAAATTAATCAAACCAACAACCCACTGGTGAGTTTTTATATCTTCTGGAATATGTTTTAAGGCTCTATCAATATCGTCGATAATTGGTAGGAGTTTTAAGATCGCATCTATTCGACCAGCGTCTTTGGCCATTCCTTTCTCGATATCTATTCTTTTTCTGTAATTTTCAAAATCAGCCCTAGTTCGCTGTAAATCAGCGGTTAATTCACTGATTTTTTGTTCGTATTCAATTTGTTTTTTGCTCTTCTTCGTTTTTTCTGCCATATACTACCTACCAATTACTATCTAGTATTTATAATATCTCTTCCAACATGGCTCCAGCATGTCTAACTAATTTCATAACTTTGGCATAACTTTGCCTAGTCGGCCCCAGTACTCCAATATAACTTCTGTCACTATAAGGCGAACAAAACCTACTGATAATTAAGCTGACTCCAGTGTTTTTACCAATCGGATTTTCAGCACCTATATAGACATTGAGCGGTTCATTAGGGGCGGCTTCTCTTAACCATGGCTCTATATTATCTAATAATCTAGCTACGGCTTGATAGTGATTTTCCCTAGCAAATTCTGGCTGGGCAAAAAGGTTTCCAATTCCGCTCATATAAAGCTCATCGCCAATCGTAGCCAAACCAAGGTTATGTGTTAAATCAACTAAACTATCGACAGCGCTACGGATAGCACGATCAGCATGGCTTTTTTGAGTGTTTACTCTAGCATCAATTGCTTTAATTCCCCTATCAGGCTCTGAAATAAGATTATTATCAAAAGTTTCATTTATCATATTGACATAAAATCGATAGCCAGCGTCAGTAGGGATTCGACCAGCGCTAGTGTGAGGTTGGCTAATAAGACCAAGCTCTTCTAATTTAGACATCTCACTTCGTATTGTGGCGCTTGAAACACCAAATAATTTCGCTAGCAAAACGCTACCGACTGGGGCGGCAATCTCGGCATGTTGCTCAATTATGGCCGCTAAAATTTGAATTTGACGCTCTGTCATAATGGCATTATATCTTCTCTTGGCACTCTATGTCAATGAGTGCCAGTTAGGTTTGCCGAGGATTTGATTTTCAGATATACTTAGCTGTAATGATGTCTGAAAATAAAGATATAGAAATTATCAAAAAATGGCTTGGTAATGGCTCTATTAATATATTCGGGAGACCATTTGCTGGAAAAGATAATCAAGCAAATAAACTAATAGAAATAATCGGCGGTAATTTAATTGGTGGAGGTGATATCCTGCGAAGTAAACACATGCCCAATGATATCAAGATATTAATGAGAACAGGTAAACTGATACCGACCGATAAGTACCGGCAAATTGTTTTACCATACTTTAAACAAAGTATATTCAAAGACAAACCGTTAATTCTAAGTTCTGTTGGCAGATGGCATGGTGAAGAAGAAATGGTCATAAAATCGCTTAGAGATTCTGGTCATGAATTAAAAGCTGTTATTCACCTTGAGATATCAGAACAAGAATCATACAAAAGATGGCAAAATAGGGATATATATAACGATAGCGGCGAAAGATACTATGATACAGAATAAATTTTAAAAATTCGTCTTAATGAATACAAATCAAAAACAATTCCAGTTATCAACCACTATAAAAAAACAGGCTTATTGATAGAGGTCGACGGGACAAAAACTAGAAATGAAGTAACGGCTGATATATTGAAGAAATTGAGAAAAATGGTTAATCGCGCTTCAGCATAACAGCAAAAGCTTCGCTAGGAATATCAACTTTACCGAAGCGTTTCATTCTTTTTTTACCCTTAGCTTGCTTTGCTAAAACTTTCTTTTTTCGCGAAACATCACCACCGTAAAGTCCAGTTGTAACATCCTTCCGATAAGCCGATAAATCAGCTCGAGCTATAAATTTGCCACCTATAGCTGCCTGCAGAGCAACTTGAAAATTTTGACGAGGAATTACTAACTTTAATTTTTCAACAATCTCTCGTCCTAATTTATTAGCTTCGCTACGATGCGTCATTACGCTCAATGAATTAACCATATTGCCAGCCACATAAAAATCAACTCTCACTAAATCTTCGGTCTTGTATTCATCAAGCTCGTAATTAAAAGACCCATAGCCGCTAGTAACTGATTTTAGTTGATCATAAAAATCGGTTAATAAATTAGCTAGAGGTGCCTTGAAACTAATTAATGCCCTCTCATCTATATAACTTAAGTTCGTCTGAAGTCCTCTTTTAGAGTTAATTAACTGCAAAACTGGACCTATAAAATCCTTTGGTACAACAATTTCACCATTAATCCATGGCTCTTTAATTTCTTTAATTTTTGTAACATCAGGTAAATCACTGGCGCTTTTAATATCTAGTCTCTCGCCATTAACTAAAATAACTTGATAATCAGTCGATGGATTAGTAACGATAAGATCTAAATCATATTCACGCTCAAGTCTTTCGCGAATAATATCCATATGGAGTAATCCCAAAAACCCAATCCTAACCCCAAAGCCTAAAACAGGTGAATTTTCAGGCTCAAATTGTAAAGCCGAATCACTTAAACTTAATTTCTCGATCGCGTCCTTTAGATTATTGTAATCGTCATTACTAACTGGGAAAAATCCAGCATACACAAAAGGTTTCACAAGTTTATATCCTGGTAACTGACGTTTTGTAAAATTACGCTTCGTTGTAACTGTATCGCCGACTCGAGCCTCGCGAGTTGTTCTTAAGTTAGTAACAATATAACCTATTTCACCAGTTGAAAGCTTCTCACTCGGCATCATTTTTGGTTGTAATGAACCAACTTCAAGAGCAATACCATTAGCCGAAGTTGCTATCATCTCAATTGAATCACCTTTTTGAATCTGACCATCAACTACTCTTATGTATAGAACTACTCCTCTGTAATCGTCGTAATAGCTATCAAATATTAGCGCTCTAGTGGCATTTTCTTCAGCACCACTAGGCGAAGGAATGTGATGCACAATCGCCTCAAGTACATCCTTAACGCCTTCACCAGTTTTAGCGCTAATTTTAATAATGTCAGATTCGTCACAACCTAAAAGATTAATAATTTCTGCACTAACCCTGCTGACATTCGCCGCTGGCAAATCAATCTTATTTAAGACCGGTATAATTATCAGATTAGCACTTAGCGCTAAATAAACATTAGCTAAAGTCTGGGCTTGAATTCCCTGACTAGCATCAACAACCAAAACAGCGCCCTCACAAGCTTGCAAAGAACGACTCACTTCATAACTAAAATCAACATGCCCAGGTGTATCAATTAAATTTAATTCAAAACCTTTATAGTTCATCCTAACAGGCGCTAATTTAATAGTTATGCCCTTCTCTCGTTCCAAATCCATGCTATCGAGTAGTTGAGATTTCATTTCCCGTTTCTCAACAGTACCCGTCATCTCAAGCATACGATCGGCTAGTGTCGACTTGCCATGATCAATATGCGCGATAATACAAAAATTTCTTATTTGACTTATCGTCATGCTTGTTTAAATCCGCCAAACAATATTCTCTTAGTTTTTTCAACGATAAGGTCCGCTTCTTCTAATTTCAAAATCCAACTTAAGAATACATAGGTAACTAAACTAATTATTACAATCAGGCAAAATTTAGGAAAGCTTGATAAGAAACTTTGGTCGCTAGCATTAAGCGGCATAAAAACAACAGACAAATATGTAATTAAAGACATAAAACCAGCCGCGCTTGTCATCCTGGCAACAGCATGGATAAAGACTTTATCAAAAATACCCTTTAGGCGAATTGACATTGCGACAAATAATATACAAACTTCTATAAATGAAACGATGGCGACGGCGCTGGCCAAGCCGACGGTTCCCAAATTAAGTTTTAGTGTGAACCATATTGACAAGAAAATATTTAAACCTATGGCAAAAAATGATATATAAAGTGGAGTCTTTGTGTCCTGTTGAGCATAAAAACTTCTGGCAGCAATATGGTAAATTGATTTAAATATTATCGCTATAGCTAAAATACCAAGGATGTTAGCCATAACAATATCACCACCGTTTTTAATAAAGTTTATCAAATAGCCTCGCGCAAAAAATGTCACCACCGCAACTGGCAATGATAACCATATAATAACCCTAAGGACAGTCTGCAATTCTTTTTTAAATAAGTCAGGACGATTTTGACCTAATCTTTCGGTTAATTTAGGAAAAGCTGCAGTGCTTATCGCCACGCCAATTAAACTAACTGGTACATTAGACAGAGCAGTTGCCTGTTGATAAGCACGAATTGATCCGGCCGCCATTCTTGAAGCCATATTCGTCTCAACCATACCATTTATATAATCAATCCCTTGATCTAAAGACCTAGCTGGCAAAATAGAAAGAACTTTTTTAAGACCTAAGTTGCGCCAAAATATCTTAAATTTATAATCAAATCCCATACCAAAAAGTCCGATACAGCTGACTAGTAATTGCATAATCGATCCCAAAACCACACCGAGCGCTACACCCATTATGCCTCCATCGAATATCTGCCAACCAAATAGATTAATTCCGTTTGTGAAAACTAAAGCACCAATAATAATCCCTATGTTATAGATAGTCGGCGCTAATGCAAAGAACACAAAACGTCCGATAGCCTGTTGCATACTTGAAACAACTGTTGCAATAGAAAACAAAAACGGATTAACTGCTATTACTCTCATCATACTAACAGCCAACGCTCGACTTGATTCGTCTAAACCAGGGCCGACAACATAACGAACCAAAGGCTCAGCAAAAATTATAATTAGGACGCTAGCTATAAAAGTTACAATTGCCATTAAATTCAACAGACTAGCCGATAACTCCCAGGCAGATTTCTTATTACCGTCAGCTAATCTTTGATTAAAAACTGGTATGAAAGTAACGCTTAAAGCACCTGAAACGAGAATGAAAAACATAAAATCTGGAACTGTAAAAGCGACTGTATAAGCGTCAATCCCCTGAGGATAGGTACTATAATAAAGCCCATTCAAAATACGATCCCTAAAAAGTCCTAATACGCTAGATAGTAGAGACGACCCAGCAAGTAGAATAGCAGCTAATTTAAGCGGTAATTTAACGTTAGCTAGTGCGACAGTACTTTTTAATCTTCCCATATCGTAATTCTGCCCTTAGTACAATCTAGCGCCTTCTGGTAAAGTAGCATTCTTTAATATTTTTGCGACTTCTTCCTCTTCAATAGTTTCTTTTTCTAGTAACTTTTTGGCTAATTTATCTAGACTTTCGCGATTATGATTTATGACTATTTCGGCTCTTTTGGCCGCTTCTTTAATTAATTCGGCAACCTCTCTATCAATTTCTTTAGCAGTTTCGTCACTATACGGCCTTTCGTGGGTCATGCGATCAAACATCATACCACCATTATCCTCATGAAAGACTTGGTTGCGTAGTTTAGTCCCCATACCTTGTTCTATCACCATATCGCGAGCAATTTCAGTAGCATGTCTTAAATCAGAACCTGCGCCAGTTGTCACTCTATCTTCGCCATAAATAATTTTTTCGGTAACACGTCCGCCAAGAGCTCTTGCCAAAATATCTTTAAATTCTATTATGGAAGTGTAATTTTTATCTTCTGGAGGTAAAAACCAAGTTACTCCGCCAGTAGCGCCACGAGGAATAATTGTAACTTTATGAACCGGATCGCTGTCTGGCAAAACGTGTCCAACAATAGCGTGACCAGCTTCGTGATAGGCAGTCATTTCTTTTTCTTTATCACTCATTATTTTAGTTTTTCTTTCGGGACCGATGGCGATTTTCTCGAAAGCTTCTGTAATATCAGAGTTGCTAATTTTTTTAGAATTTCTTCCCGCAGCGACGATTGCTGCTTCATTCGCAATATTTGCTAAATCGGCGCCAGAGGATCCGGCCGTTTTAGCAGCTAAAGCCTTGAGGTTAACCGTTTCATCGACTGGCTTGTTTTTGAAGTGAATTTTCAATATGGCTTCTCTATCAACTCTTTCGGGGAGCACTATATTAGTTTGTCGATCAAACCTTCCAGGACGAAGCAGCGCAGGATCCAACACATCCGCCCGATTAGTTGCTGCTAGAACAATTACATTTGATCCAGTTTCAAAACCATCCATTTCTACTAATATTTGATTTAAAGTTTGTTCTCTTTCATCATGACCACCGCCCATACCACTACCACGACGACGACCGACAGCATCAATTTCATCGATAAAGATAATAGAAGGAGCATTTTTCTTAGCCTTAGTAAATAAATCCCTCACTCGACTAGCTCCGACTCCAACAAACATTTCTACAAATTCTGAGCCAGATATCGAGAAAAACGGCACGTTGGCTTCTCCAGCTACAGCTCGAGCCAGCATAGTTTTACCAGTACCAGGATTGCCAACTAATAAAACACCTCTCGGTATTTTTGCTCCTAAGGCTTCGTATTTCTTAGGGTGCTTTAAGAAGTCTACAACTTCTTGTAAATCCTGTTTCGCCGAATCATTACCAGCAATATCGCTGAAAACAACTTTTTCCTTATCGGAGCCATAGAGTTTAGCTTTGGATCGCCCAAAACTCATTGCCTGATTATTCTGTCCTTGAGCTTGACGCATCATGAACATAAACACTGCTCCAATCAATATCACTGGAATGATAATACTAGCTAAACTCCAAACAATGTCACTGGTATTTGACGGCGGAATAATTTCTATGTCAACAGGTGCATCAGCCTTTAAACCCTGGTCTTGAATACTGCTGTCACCCTGCTTGACTGATTTTTCGGTAGGTTTATCACTACCTTTCGGCGTAACAGTTATATCGTCACCTTGAATAGTGATTTTTGAAATTTGACCATCATTAGCTCTTTTAATAACGTCAGAGATTGGTACATCTTTTAGGCTGGCTGTCGGTGAAAGATAGGCTACACCAATCAAAAATATAAATATAACAACCGCCCAAAATAAAGTTAAGCGAATTGCGTTAGTTGGTTTTTTATTGTTATTTGGAAGTTTAATTGCCATAGAAAATTACATATTCCTTTCAGATTTGCTTCATCAGATTATCACCGTCTATTTTAACAGTTCAACCGTAAAATTACGAGAACTGAAATGTATTTTTATACCATTGCCAGCATCGTAAGTTTTATTTTGATCAAAAGTTTTTATTGCGTGTAATAAATTTATAAGTTGAGGTCTTGTTAATGTCCCTTTGGTTATTCCTCTTAATAGCTCAAGAGCGATATCAGGATTAATATTAATGAAAAAATATCTGCTTTGACTATTATCTTTATTAATATTATTAACTTCTCTGTCAATTTCTTTTTTAACTATTTTTTGCTCCTCCCATAACATTAATATCTGTAATTTTGTGTCTAAATCTAGTGGCATTGTCCGACGTCTGATTTTATTTCTTAGATAATCATCGCTGTTATTTGTAATATCTTCTCGCCAATCCAAATTATTACATTTCGCATAGTTAATGATTTCAGATTTCATTATATGAGTCATAGGCCTAATAATATCCAAGTCCATGACCGCTAATCCCCGCCAGCCAGTTCCTCGAATAACATTTATCGCAATAGTCTCTATTACATCATCGCCATGGTGAGCAGTAATTAATTTTGCTTGATATTTATCAGCAATTTCGTTTAAAAAAAGATAGCGTCTTTTTCTAGCTAAATCTTCACTTGCTTTTTCACCTAGGTTTTCTCGTCTACTCTCATATTGAAGACCATATTTATCCGCTAAATTGGATACAAAAATTTCATCATCAGACGATTCTTGTCTAATGCCGTGATCAAAATGCGCAACAATTAATTCTAAATTAGGTAATTTCGACAAAACATCCAAAAGTACGGTCGAATCAACACCACCGCTAACAGCAACGACGTACTTACCAGCTGGTAAATTGACTTTAATCATATAATGATTATACAACTCTAAACATCCTCTCTAGAAAAAACATCATATTTTTGCTACAATCACTAGGCGATTCGTTATTACGTTTTGTACTTTAAAAATAAAATAAACCAAGATTTATCTGTTTATTTTATTTAAAGGAGAAATGACGATGACATGGCAGACGTTATTGTTTACAATAGTGTCGAAATGTCTTTAGTACATTTCGACGTGGCAGCGTAGCTCAGTTGGTTAGAGCGCAGGACTCATAAGCCTGAGGTCACAAGTTCAATTCTTGTCGCTGCTACCAATAAAATCACCCCATCGGTAGATGGGGCTATTTTATTTCTAATCATATTAGGATTGAAATTGGGACTTTTTGCAAAGTAAAAATAGTTACAAGGTCGCGCAATGTAGTAAAACCAAAATTTGCTTACTAGTCACTCATGTGATACCAATCGCCTATAACTATCTGAGGAGTAGTTTTGCCTTCCGTTACCTCAACTATCTTTTTAGTCTTATCCTTACTTTCACAATCATTTGGTGAGATATGCGTACATTCTATATATTCATTGTAATATGCTTTTCGTTGATTGTTGAATTCTTCGATAACGCCATAAACATAGTACCTGCCCACAGGGAGACTTCTAATTTAAAACTTCCCCCGTATCTACATAGCCCAAAAACCCGCCAGTCCTAAGACAAGATAATTAATTTAGGTTTATTCAAAAAGATTAGAGCCTTGGTCCGCTAGAGACCAAGGCTCGGATTGTGTGTAGGCATCGGGCTACGGGGAGCGAAACGCTTCGTAAGTGACACTCTTTGAACGGAGTGCAACCCGCGTTACCGATGCCGCACCCTAACCAACAGTTAGGGATCTTGTCTTGCGAACTCGGGGGTAAAGTTGGCAAAACAAGCTCAATCAGCCATAACTAGGCCGAGAGTAGTTTTTGGTGAGAGCGAAGGGATTCGAACCCTTGACCCCGGCACCCTTATCAGCCATACAACGCCCCATTCTAAAAGTCGTATGACCAGGCAACCGTGCTCTTCCGCTGAGCTACGCCCCCACAACAAACACCGAAAAAGAATTGTAATATATAAGAGCCTATCTGTCAATAGAGCTACTCGTCATCGTCATCGTCATCTTCATCATCTAACTCAGTAACCATCGCCTCACGTCTAGCAATAAAGCCAAGTAGTTGCTCTGAGGTGCGAGGCCTATTCCACGAATCAAGTCCAAGAAGTTCGCTCTTGGTAACCTGTTCAATACCCATCTGAGTTGCGTCTGTTTCCATTGTATTTCCTTTTTTGTATTTTTATTGCTTTATATATTTATTTAAGCATAAAAACGTTAAAAAATCAATACCTATTTTTATAAACTGTTATACCCCTTTTGACGTTTAGGTGATGGTTATGTTATAAATAGGTTGGGATAAACACAAAATAAACATGAGTGGTCTTCAATCATTATCAATAATATTTCTAGCAGCTTTGATACACGCTAGTTTTCAGTTAAGCGTAAGTGTTTTAACTTTGATTAGCGGTCACTCATTAAGCGCAAAATACTCTAACAAAAGAGCTTTAAGTCTAGCTTCTAGTTTTATTTTAGGAGTAATTTTAATGATATTTCTTTTGTTATCGTCTTTATCTTGGGTTTTTATGCAAATTTTTCAAGGAGTAATCCCAGAATATCTTTGGTCAATCGTTTGCGGTATTTTACTGGGGTTAGCTATCGCAGTTTGGTTATTTTATTACCGTAGAGAAAAAGGTACTTCACTGTGGATACCGAGAGATTTCGCTGAATATTTAACTAATCGCACTAAATCCACAAAAACCATAGCCGAAGCCTTCGGGTTAGGTGTAAGTAGCGTTTTAGGTGAAATATTATTTATCATTGGACCTTTAATGATAGCTGTCTTAGCTTTAACAAAGTTATCGGGTCCTATGCAAGTTGCGGGCGTCTTGATATATACACTTATATCAGTTGCGCCACTTTTAATTGTGCTGTCTTTAGTGGGTGGTGGTTATAGTCTAAGCAAAATCCAAAAATGGCGAGAAAAAAATAAATACTTCTTACAATTTATTGCTGGACTTGGGTTAATCATAGCTAGTTTCTTTGTTTATGCCAATGAGATAATCGGAAGATTTAATATGGTAGTATCATGAAGTCTTCACTATCTGTCGACGTAGTTAAAAGAGCTGGCAAACGCCCAACTGAACAGTTTAAACGCGAAAAGTTGCACGCTAGTATTGTTGCGGTTTGCTTAAGTACAAGAACACCCGAAGGTTATGCCGAGGACATTGCAAAAAACGTCTGCGATACAGTTGAAGAGTGGCTAGAAAAAAGGCAAGAGGTAACTAGTCAAGATTTAAGACTCATCGCTTCAAAAAGCCTAAGGAGCTATCATCCAGAAGCAGCTTATTTATACGAACAACATAGAATAATTTTATAGGGGGATAAACAATTAATTATGAAGAAACATACATTTGATTATGACCTAGTCGTTATAGGTAGTGGCGCAAGTGGTAGTACAGCTGCGACTGTTGCTGTTAATGCTGGTATGAGCGTTGCCATAGTAGAAGCCGATAAATTAGGTGGCAACTCAGTTAATTATGGTGAAATACCTACCAAAGCATTATTGCACGCTGCCAACTTATATGACGAGGCTAAACACGGTGCCAAATTTGGCTTGAGATCATCAACCTTAGGCTATAATTATCCGGCACTTAGAACTTGGCGAGATTTAGTCGTTAAAAGAGCGGGTATAAATGATAGTAAAAAATATTACGAAAATCAAGGTATCACGACATTAAGGGGTTGGGCCCACTTTTTATCCCCTAATGAAATTAGCGTGAATAGACGACATATTTCTGCTAAGGAATTCTTAATTGCAACTGGATCGGAATGGAGCCTGCCCAAGATTACTGGCTTAAGTGATGTTAAATATTGGACACCAAAAAATATTCTTGAAGCGCTAAGACCCCCAAAAAGTTTATTAATTATGGGTGGAGATAACATAGCTGTCGAAATTGCTCAACTAATGGCAACGTTTGGCACTAAGGTTTATATAGTGGAAGCGCATGGACGTTTGCTTCCCCGCTACGATGAAGAAGTTGGAAATATTATCAAAAAGGTCTTATCAGAACAAAAGGGTGTGTCGATTTTAACTAAAGCGAAAGTGCTATCCGTTGAAAAAGAAGGTTTACTAAAACGAGTTTTGATTTCAAGAGGAAACGCTAAGAGCACTATAAAAGTTGATGAAATATTAGTTGCCAAAAATAAAACACCAAATACTGATATTGGCCTAGAAAACGCTGGTGTTAAATATGATAAAAACGGCATTATTGTCAATGAGTGGTTACAAACAAGTGTCAAACATATTTTTGCAGCTGGCGACGTTGTTGGACCAAACAAAACTACTCAAACTTTGATTATGGAAGGGCAATCTGCAGTTCATAATATTTTAGAAAAGACCAAATTAACTCCTAACTATTCCGTTAATCCTGAAATAGTTTTTACAAATCCAGGCGTGGCTGTAGTTGGTATGACGGAGTCTGAATGTCAAAAACAAAAAATACCTATAAATAAGTCAACCGCTTCCCTTTGCATGGTAGCTCGAAGCAATACGTCAGATTTTGATGATGGATTTGTAAAAATTATCACGAATAAGAAAGGTGTGTTGATTGGTGCCACAATTGTCGCTCCTCATGCTGGTGAAATGATTCACGAATTAGCTTTAGCTATAAAATGTGGTTTAACTGTAAAAGATATCGCCAGCACGCCTCATCATTTCTTAAGTTGGAGTGAAGTGGTACGTGTCGCTGCTAGCAAAATCTAACATAGCCAAATAAAAAACCCGTCATAGACGGATTGTTTATATGGTTGCGGGGGCAGGATTTGAACCTGCGACCTGATGGTTATGAGCCATCCGAGCTAACCAGACTGCTCCACCCCGCGGCGCACATAAAATAGTAACAGATACGAATTAAAAAATCAACAGGTCACTTTATTAAATCGTTATGCTTGTCGCCGAATAAAAAATTCATCCATTGACTAAAATTACTCGATGATTCTATATCGTGCTCGATATTTTTTTGTTCATTATTAAAATTATCTGTATTATTTATTTTATCTTCAGCCTTAGAATTATCTGGTAAAATTAATACCCTTTCCCCAGGAGAGACTAAGCCCAACTTTTCGCGAACGGCTAATTCTTGATACTCCTTAGTCTTGTAGTAACGCTGTTCTAATTTGGCATTTTCAGTATCAAGTTGAGCAATAATAAGCTGTCTTTTTTTGTCGTCTAGTTCTTTTTGCAATGAATAGTTTCGTTGCATCATTTGCAAAGATCCCCATACCCAACTAATTGCAATGATTAAAGCAATGACTATAACTGCATTATTAATAGTCAAATAATCGTGAACAAAATGGTAGTAAATTTTTCGAATGTTTATTTTTTTCATGATGCTCAAAAATAATTATAGCTTATTTTAATCCGTTAAGATATAATTATTTAGTCTGGGGGCGTAGCTCATCGGTTAGAGCAGGGTGCTCAAGAAGTTCATTCTAAATTATGTTGTGGATTATGTAGCTCAGAATGGCAGTTTCTACATAGAAGAATACATTTGTCCTGAGGCTTTACATGATGGAGGTCTAGCGCAGATGAATTTTTCTTGTAGCCACAAACTACACACTGGCCACCTAATTGCTGGATAAGGGCAAGTTTTCTTTTCAAGCCTCTGGCTTGCTGTGTAATATATGATTGATAATAATCATTTTTGCAAACAGTTGAACAGAACTTGGTCTGTCTTCCTTTTAGGATTTTCCCGCATTTTTCACAAGTTATGTTTTTATTCATAACTATAAACATGACACGAATGTTCTTGCAGGGCTACCTAACAAGTAATCGTTAGGTGAAAATCTGTCAAATTCGGGGAAACCTTAGCTCATTTATATGAATTGGCAATCCCGAGCCAAGTCCCGCCTCGGCGGGAAAGGTGTAGAGACTAAACGGCAGACATCCCTCACCACTCAATCAGGAGAGTGGTGAGGGATGAAGAGATAGTCCAGATTACAAAATCGAAAGATGTTGCGCAAGCAATAGTAATAAGCATAACGCCTTGGTAGTTGGTTCGATTCCAACCGCCCCCACCAGATTGGAATTCATTCAATTCAATTAATGACGCAAATGGCTCTTTTAGGAGGTAACGCGTCATTTTTTGATCATCAAAATAGAGTTTCAAAAACAAATTACTCACGATAATGTCCTTTTGAAACACGTCAGCAGCTTTCAATTTCTCAGCCATCTCTTTGATAGTGCATCTGAACTCATCTTTATCAATCGCCGGCAATGTGCTCCGGTCAATACTGCGCCGATATTCAGCAATCAACTGTTCCTGTTGTTGCATAAACTCCGCAGCCTCGCTAATCTGGTCGCCAATCACCTTCCTAGCTTTATCATTATTAATTGCCGATAAACCCGAAGAAAGTTCCGCAACCCTCTTTTCATATCCAGCTTTTGTTGTTATCGCCCTGTTTAATTCACTTCTCAATCTAGTCTTTTCGCTGTCACTATATGACTTAATTTCTTTCAAATATTTATCGTATGCACTATCAGGTAGATTAATAAGTTTCTCATTAACAATTCCGTCAATTTCACTAAAAACTAACTTTCCACGAATACTCCTTGAACCTAATGGTCGTGAACAACTTTTATTTAGACAGCGATAATTTAAGCGAGAAATGCCATCTCTACCCCTGGACCGACCAACTTGCATAGGTTTTTCAAAACCACAAACATCACAATAAATACTATAGCGAAGTGGCAGAAATGGTTTACGACTCTTCTTGCTAGTGCGCCGTCTTGTCCTGCTCAAGTCTTGGACCACAAAAAATAAATCACGATCAATCATCGGATCAAAGGGAACTGGAGCGGCTACCAAGTCAACAGTTTGACCGGACTGATTTAATTCTCCAAAATAAAAAGTGTCTTTAAAAACATTACTTAGGGTACTGTCATTCATTAAAAAAGTGACGTGACCACCACGTTTAGCAATATATTTCTGATAGCCTTGTGAGTTTATATAGTCGCAAATCACTTGTTGGTTTTTGCCTTCAGCACGCATATACCAAGCCTTCTGAATAATTGCGAAATTATCGCCATCTTTACGATAAACGCCCTCACTATCACGGACATAGCCATGTTTTGGAGTGCCACCAGATTTATAATCACGAAGATTACCATCAACACCACGCTTTACTTTGCTTGATAAATCATCCGAATAATGTTTGCTAAAAACAAACAACATACCTAAAAGCATCTTACCATTGGCATCATTTGAAAATTGGTGAGAAACGAAACGAATATCTTTTACTACATCCGTATCTAACATATGAATGATTTTGCCAGCTTCAATCATATTGCGCGCTAAACGGTCAGGATGCCATGCCATAATAGCGTCAAATTCTTTGTGCCTAATACGCTTTATCATGTCAGTAAATTTTGGGCGATTATTTGGTTTTTTAGCCGATTTTTGTTCAGAAATAACTGCAACAATATTTAAACCTAGACGTTGAGCAAGATCTCTACAATCTCGCTCTTGATCTTTAATGGACCTAATTTGACGCCCATCATCCTCAGTAGATTTACGCAGATACATCACATATCTAAGTGTCTTAAGATCAACTCCATCTTCATCATACATAATGCCATTATAGCGTCATTTATAAGATAATGCGCCCACCATTATTGTCATCAATTGACTCTTCATTTAATTTCGCATTAGGTGACGAGATGTCAATTTGTTGCAAAATTTCAATTAATTTTACAAAACTACCAGTTAAATTTACTGAACTCTGAGAAACGGTACTCACGGTTGAACTCCCAAGCCATGAGCACTGAATGCTCTATGACATCGTTAGTACGCAAGTAAGCCCGTTTTTTACCGAGTCCGTATCTCGTATTACTTACATTTCATGTCTTGTGCGCCGCTCCGTTTTTTAAGTGGCTTCGTATCCACTAGTCAGCAACATGAAATACATAGATTGTTAATATGTATTTTAGTATCGCACTGTCTTAATGCAACCGTCAAGCCTTTGCTATTTTCCTTGTTCGTTACGAATATTAGAGTTTACAAAGCCTCGTTTTGCCATAGCCTCGTCAAATGTTTTATCCATAAAGAATAGATCTATCCAAGCACCGATTAAGAAATAATTTAGAGTAATAGTCCTGAGAAAAATACCTTTAGTTAACCCTAGATAGAAACGATTAATAGGTATGCCACAAAAGAGGAAGCAAGCTCCAATTATAGTTAGCGTCTTGTATGTTTTACGATCTTTCATAAATTAAACCTTATTAACTCTTTGGTGATAAGACTATGGTTAGTTTTACGTTATCGCCATCCTGCGTTAAATCACCAACTACATATGCATCAACCGATAGCTTATCATCAGATTTATTTTGATCTAGTGACTCAAAAAGAACTGATGCCTTGCCGTTCATTTCGGTCAGTGCTTGTTTTTCAAATTCAGCATCAACCTTATAACCTGTATTTTGCAGGTCTTTATAAACTACTAGTCCCTCTTTGTCTATGTAATCGTCTGCATTCAACTTCGGTAATGTGGCAGTGCCACTATTGCTTGTTTCCTGCGAATTAGATTTACCAGCATTGTCAGTATTATTCTTTGTTTGACCTAATGAGCCAATCGCTCCAAGAACAACAAGTGCGACAATTACCCAAAACCACCACTTTTTTAATATTTTTTTATCTTTCATGATTTGGACCTCCTTTTACTTTATTGTTAGCGAGGTCCAATAAAAAAGGACAACCCGCAGGTTGTCTAAAACCAGTACCAGCTTACGCTAAATACTTTTTATGCGAGTTGCCCATTTATAAGCGCAAACTCGCAATAATACGATTGTTGATACTGGTTTTAGACAATTCCTATTATATAGCTTCACTCAGATAATCGCCAGATGCCAGAATGGGATTGGTTATATATAATTCCAATACAAATAAATGCGTTTTCAACATGAGAGACAAAAATTCGGCACTCCTCGTTTTTTACAAAAAAAGCGTGGTCATTTTGTTCCCACAAATTGAGTATATGTACAGCGGAGTGGCATTTTAACAGAGGTGAGGAGTATACCCCGCCCCTTCACTCATGTATTAATGCTCAATAATTCAATATAATACAAATATGGACGACGCTATAAAACAAGCCGCAAAAGACATTGCTATTATTCTAGAAACCTACAGTAATTGGTGGCATAAATTTGAACACGGAGAAGTATCATATAGTCTGTATCACGATTTGACCGAGTTTGTAAACGAGCGCATGGAGACTGTTGATTCGTGCAGGATACTACTGGAAAATGAGCGCGTATCTGATGCTCTTGGACTTAACCGTGCATTACTAGAAAACTATTTACTTTACATACTAATGTGCAGGGGCAAAAAATACTTCCGTATTCGCATACTCAAAAGAAGCGATAAATTAGACAAAATACTTGAGCAAGAACGCAAAAAAATAGGCACAGACTCGCTTGTTGCAGTTGAGGAGCACCCTACACTCAAGCGACACCTAATGTACATCTTTGATGGCATAAAATCATCAAATGACAACAGTTTTATACCTTACCACTTTTTTAGTATAAAGGAGTTTGACCCAGAGAGTATGCGACTTGATGATGACAATTATTTCACATACTATGACGCCGATGACACGGTACGTGCTAGGGATTTGCAGTACAAAAAGGAACAGAACTTTATGTATCGGCATTATATGTCTTACGATGGTCTGCTTAATTGTTTGCACATAAACGAGATTGCAGACGAAGCAACAATACATCGCATACAAGCTCACTATACGTATCTTGGCAGGTTCTTGCACCCAACACACGAAGCGTTTCGCAGCTTAAGGGAGCGTAGTAATTACCATTCGGAACGCACCATAATTGGGGGTGAATACCCGTATGAGCGCAGTGCTGTTTTAATGGCATACGCGTACACAATACATAATGCTATAGGTTACTTGGATGAGCTCGCCAATATCTTGGACAATGCGCCAACAGAAAATTATAAAAGTAGTGGTTCTGGCGATATACACACAATCATAGATGAGATAAGAGAGCGGTATAGTTATTTTTGGTATATATTCAATGGACCACCAGACTACGCCAAGTTTAACTACGTCATCCACCATCTCAGCGATGCCGAGTTTGAAGCTATCGGCAAAGACTACCACAAAGTAGACCCTAATATAGTCACTTTCAATAAGAATATCTACGGTAGTTTTCAAGAAGTAATGGGCGGTTGGAGTAATCGTAGAGTTGGCTCGTATAAACCACCATATGTGGAGCAATAGCCCTATTTATCGGTCTGCAATGGAACGGGAAATCGTATCATCAGTGATTTATTGAACATTAATTCAAGTTTTATAGTTGCCGTCTGGTTATATTTATATCGCGTAAGCCACGGCGTAATATCGGTACAATTATCTAACCCCACGGCTTTTGTTTCTTTGTCGGCGGAATAATAGAACGCTACCAGCTCATTCTCAATCCCTGCATAAACCTGAGAGATATGTCTGTCACCTATATTCTTTAATGCGGCAACCGTGCCATAAAAGGCGCTATTACCTAGATGTAAGCTCATGTATAGGGCAAAGTCATCGGTATTTGGTTGGTGGTCTTTGTCTAATATAGCCTTTCTAATCTCTAGCTGTCGGTCAGTAAGCCCAGCGTGTTCAATAGTACAAAAGGATACCAGCATACGCTTAGCGATATTAAGCGGCTTAATATCTTTCAATACTATAGTTGCAATTTTTTTATCAAGATATTCATCTATAGTCTGCCCCTTGGGGATTTCGGTTGACGAGGTTATCACATAGTGAATGCGTTTGTAAAACTCGGCGAAGTCTTTATCGTATAGAATACCTGACAGTTCATTGCACTCCTTACATAAGGAATAGTCAGAAAGTCCATTTTGTTTAATTCTGCCGCGTGGTTTATATTCGTTACCGTTCTCATCTTTATGTAGCGTCTTTATCAACTCATCGCCACCATAAAGTGTTACCTTTGCACCACCACCGGCTGCACGCGGTATATAATGCTCTTGTGTAAGTTGCTTTTCCTCGCCACAAATCCTGCATTTTCCGTAAACCTTTTTCTTAGCCATGAACTAATTATACGGCTATTCTGCATCCTAGGAGTTACAATATAAGTATGGATTTAGCAGATTTTGAGAGATTAGTTGAGGGCAGCGAGGAAAGTCAGTCGCTTGATTTCAAAGGACCATGTTCTTGGGATGTCAAAAGCCTCGCTAAGGATATACTGGCGTTTTCTAATATCCAAGACGGCGGCTACATAGTGATAGGTTTTGATGATAAGACTTTTAAGCGTGTAGGCATCACTGGAGAGCAAGCGGCTACATTTGAACAAGAGACCATGCAGGACCAAATGACTAAATACGCCGATCCATTTGTCACTTTCTCATCTCACAAGGTAGTTGATGAGAAAGGACTGATCTTTATTATCATAAGGGTAGTTGAATTTCCAGAAGTGCCGATTGTATGCAAAGCAGACACAGCAGACATTCACCAAGGAAAAGTTTACTACCGCAGTCGGCGGCGGCGTCCGGAAAGCGAGGCAGTTTCAAATTCATTTGATATGAGAGACATCTTGGACCGTGCAACCGTTAAAATTATGGCTAAGCGTAAATCGCAGGGCTACACAGCAGAGACAGCTGAACAGAAGAATTATTACGATGAGGAGCTAGGTGGATTATGAAAGATGATTTTATTGATACGATTAAAAGCCGCGGCTATTGGCGTATCAACTTTCAGCCTACTGGCAAACCCGCAAATCTTAGCCTTAAAGAATGCGAGGAACTGGTAGATAAAAATAGTGTTAGGCTGCGCGGTTGGTATTATCCATTTTACGGACATGGCTCTGCTGATAACCACGGTATTAGCAACTACAACAATTATGTTGGCGGTTGGATTGATGCTGGTGAATTTAAAGAGTTTTGGCGTATGTACCAAAGTGGTCAGTTCTTACACTACAGTGCAGTTCAGGAGGATTGGCTTACTCCCGAAACTAGCACAACCAGGCGCAATCCCAACGAATTAGAACCAGGCAAATATCTTAATTTTGTAGGCTCACTAACAATGTACATCACTGAAATAATAGAGTTCTTAACTCGCCTGAACCGTTCGGGTCTTTATCAAGACGGCGTGTCTATAAAGATCTCTCTTCACAATACCAAGGGGCGGGAACTAACCAGTTTTGAATTTATGAGACATCTGTCATTCCCTAAAGTAGCCCAAGAAGACCCTATCGTCTTTCAACACACATATACACCTGATGAG
>JBASLU010000021.1:0-7874 GCA_049656505.1 Saccharimonadales bacterium (SeqCode)
GCTTAACACCTACCAATTCAACATCTATTCCGCGATTCCTCTGAAAGCGTACTATGTGAATAGATTGATTTAAATTATTTTGGGGATGATGTAAAACAAATTTAT
Source organism: Saccharimonadales bacterium (SeqCode) (assembly GCA_049656505.1). Lineage (GTDB taxonomy): Bacteria > Patescibacteriota > Saccharimonadia > Saccharimonadales > Saccharimonadaceae > UBA1547. Next base: position 106 of record JBASLU010000021.1, read on the forward strand.
CATACTCATCATCAGTTAGGTGACAAAATCGCATATACTAATTGTAGCATTTGATCAGGTAACTTAATAAGTGTCACCTCTTCACGGTCCCCCGCCTAATTCTATATATGATAAAATCAAAAATATAAATGAACAAAAAACCACAGTTTAATTCAACTGTACTAACATCTGACGCGTATAATTTTGATGTTAATGAAGCTATTAATCCATATTACATCGCTTCTGAAGTAAATAGCTTTCGGGCCGAACGTGAACATCAACAGCTCCAAAATCTATTAATCGAAGCAGGTATAAATATTATTCAAGTTCCATCTCCTTTGGGTTGTCAGGACGGAGTGTATACGGCCAACTGGGCTTTGGTAAGAAATAATAAGGCGGTCATAGCTAATTTGCCTGACGCTAGAAAACATGAAGAAATTTATGCAGAAAAAATTTTATCAGACTTGGGCAAAGAAATTATTCGAATTCCAAAAAATTTAAAATTTAGCGGACAGGGCGATGCCCTACCTTGTGGCGATTTATTATTCTGCGGCAATGGTTATAGAAGTGATGAAGAAGCCCAAAAAATAGCAGCCGAAGCGCTTGGATATCAAAGAATTCAATTAAAAACCATTCCTCTATTAGATCAAAATCATAGGCCAGTAATAAATTCTTCGACTGGCTGGAATGAAAGTTATTTTTATGATATTGATTTAGCACTAGCGATTATTAGAACACCAACTGATAAAAGACGAGGCCTAATCGCCTACTGTCAGGAAGCCTTCATACCAGAGAGTCAAAATATTTTAAATAATTTAAAAGATTTAGATAAAATTTTAGTCACCATTCAAGAAGCAAAGAACGGATTTGCGACTAATTTAATATCGACTGGTGACACTGTAACTATGAGCGCAAATGCACCGTTACTAACCAAAGAATTAAAAAATCACGGCTTACGCGTACAAACTATAGCTCTGAATGAAATTTCAAAGGGCGGCGGTTTTATACGTTGCATGGCACTAACACTTGATTGAGATTGGTAGATGGTAGATGTTTAATGATAGCGGGGTGGCGCGAGGCGGGGTAACGCCCAATTTGAGTTTAGTTTGTAAACGAAAATTGGAGTGGACCGAGCGGCAGGACTCACAAATTATTTTAGTATTTTTTGCAAGGCCTTCCGAACAGTTTCAGTTTCATTCCACGGATGAACGCCGTCGGCCCTTTCGATTGTTTTTTCATGTCCTTTACCCAAAAATACAACCATATCATCGCGATATTTAGCTCGCTTTAAAGCAAATTCAATAGCATCTTCTCGTTTAGGTATTAAAAATAAATTTTTATCTAAAATTTTGCCCGCGTTTTTAGATCCTTCAGCAATCTGATCTAATATTTCTTTACCATTAACATCTCTGTCATCTTCTTCAGTCAAAACAACTTCGTCAGCATATTTACCGGCTATTTGACCCTGAATTGCACGTTTTGACTCATCACGACGACCAGCCGAGCCAAAAACCGCAATCAACTTGCCCTTAACAGTCGGTCTAATCGTATTAAAAAACCTCTCAAAAGCATCAGGAGTTGAAGCAAAATCGATTAAAACTTTAAATTTCTGACCCTCATTAATGATATTCATTCTACCCTCAACACTATCTAATGATGCAATCCCGTCTTCGATTTGCTTTTGAGTTAGCCCTAATTGTAAACCAACAGCCACTGCAGCTAAGCCATTGCTGACATTAAAATCCCCAGGTATATTAATTCGAATATTATACAAGTCTTCTTTAACTAGAACTTTAAAATTTACATAGTCAGACTCAAGTTTGATATTTTGAGCAACTAAGTTGCCAGATTTAATGCCGTAAGTCATCGAATTAGGAATCAACTCAATAAATTTACTGGCATTAATATCGTCGGCATTGATTATTCCAAAACCGCGCGGATTATTGCTCGTTAATATAAATAGCTTTTGTTTTGCTTTAAGATAGTTTTTGAAGTTACCATGATAATCTAAATGATCTTTGGTGATATTTGTCATAACGGCAAGTTCATAAGGTATCCCCCAAACACGATTTTGAGCCAAAGCATGACTAGAGGTTTCTAAGACGACCCATCTGACTCCAGCTCTCTTAAAATCGCGTAATCTTTTTTGTAGAGTAAATGAGTCAACGGTCGTCATATGTTCGATTTGTGGCTTGATATTATCACCAACCCCATAAGCGACAGTACTTAACATACCAACTTTATAATCAGCCTTGGTCAACATTTTATGAATCAAGAATACTGTTGTTGTCTTACCATTTGTACCAGTCACACCTATGATATGCATATTTCTAGATGGAAAACCATAAAAAATATTTGCCAACACCGCTTCTAACAGATGACCAGTTGGCTCAATTTGCTTAAATAGACTCGTTGGAATAAATTTTTTAACCAATTTTCTAAAATTTAGCATAAGATTATTATATCTCAAGATTATAACTTCAAGCCTAAAAGCCAAATAATTTAGGGGCGACAATTGACAAAGTTGTAATAATGGTCGCAGAAATAACTCCACCCGCAAAGACACAGACCATTGACTTTTTAAAATCTAATCCTAAAAATGCTGCGACTGCGCTACCCGTCCATAAACCCGTAGTCGGCAAAGGAATACCAACAAATGTTATTAATCCAGCCTCCATATAACCTTCGACCTTTTTCGCACCTTTTTGAACTTTTTTATCTATAAAATTAGTTATTTTATCAAACTGATTAATAGTCTTCATCCAATCAAGGATTTTATTGAAAAACAGAAATATAAAGGGTGCAGGTATTAAACTACCGAGTAAGCTTACAAAAAATATAATAAAAGGATTAAGATTATAAACAACTACACCTAGTGGTATTGCTCCTCTTTGTTCTATGAGCGGAACCATTGATAACAGTAAAACATATAGATATTTCATTCTTTCCAGTTTATTATTTTTCGGCGCATATTACCACTATTGATTATAGATTTTTGTATAAGCTATAATGACTACCAGTCATGTTTAGAAAATACTCTGATTCTAATAAGTTATACTGCTTTTCACCGCCAGTTATGTTAGCAACTTTCATGATTGAATTTATGATGGCAATTTATGTTTTTTGGCGTTACAAAATGAATCTAACAGGTAAACTAGCTGTGACAATGTTATTTTCACTAGGAGCATTCCAACTCTCCGAATACATGATATGCGGAGGCCTTGGTTGGACTCACATTGACTGGGTGAGATTTGGATATGTCGCCATCACGCTATTACCCGCACTTGGTATCCATATGATATCGTCTATCGCTGGTAAAAAAATGCCCGCATTAGTTTCAGCCGCATATTTATCATGCGCAACTTTTGTGGCATTTTACGTATTCAACACCGCCTCAGTCGCACACGAAGTCTGCTACGCCAACTATGCTGTTTTCAGCACCAGTCATAATGTATCGCAGTGGTTTGGATTATATTACTACGCATGGCTATTTATCGGCATATATTTATCTTGGCACCTATCAAATAACAACAAAGACAAAAAAGTCGCCTTAAGGGGAATGACTGCTGGCTACTTAGTATTTATACTACCCACCGGTTTTGTAAACGTAGCTAACCCAGCCACAATAGCAGGCATACCTTCGATTATGTGTGGCTTTGCGGTGTTATTTGCATTAATTTTGGTGTTCAAAGTTTTACCAAACACCTGCGCCGTAAAAAATAGTCTTGAACTTTTGCTGTCAAAAGTTCGACTCAAAAATTAATTTATTTTAAACTATTAGGATATCGCTATGAAACATGAATTATTAGTATTAGATAAAGATAAGTAATGGACCCGCAATCGCATTGCTGAAATTGAAGCAGAAATTATAGCTTTGGGACCAGAATTTTACGATGCTTTTAATCAAACTTCCGAAACATTTTTATAGCCGGTGATTGGACACCTCACGCCGGACAAATAGTCGACGGCGCACTGGTAGTCAGCCGCAAATCTCCGATTGGGAGTAAGTTAATTGCAAAAAGCTTAAAGAATTAGGCTTAATTTGATTAACGTTATATATACAAATTATGAACAGCCACTTATACGCTCTTTAGTGCTTGTATAGCTTGTGCCTGAGCGCTACCTTCCGCCACTCTACCTTTATATAGAGGGTTTTTATCTATATCTGCAACCGCATCTCTAATTATCTTACGCTCAGGGCTGTCTGCTGCGGTTGACAATATATAGTCATTAAGACGCTTCAGGGCTTGATCATCAGCACCTACCAAAGCTTCTGCGGTAACACCACCGTTATTAATAGCCCCTGACATTGCCTTGCTACTACTGGCTGTACCGGCTTCAATATCTGCAAAGGTTTTACCGCCTAACCAAGGAGCTTTCTTCACGGCTGAAGAACCAATCATTGACGAAACTAAAGTTTTTCTTTCAGCTGCGCTCATGCTACGAGAGGCGTCAAGAAGAGCGTGAGCTTCATCCACAGAAGCCACGGGAGCAGCCTGCTGCATACCGGCTCTACGCATTGTAATATCTGACGCACTGACAATAACCTTATCAGACTTATCTTTTATATCATGGCCAAGTGAAAGTTGAATTTTTTCTGCATTAGAAATAGCCCTGCCATCAACTTTTAAGTTATTAAGGAGTGACCCAGCGTTCTTTAATGATTCAGCATCTTCTGCGTCTGCAAGCGCAAAACCTTGAGCAGACCTTCTGTTGCCAAATTCTCCAGTCCAACCCGCTCTATTAACAGCTCCATGCAACGCACCCCAGCCTCTACGAAGCTTGTTTTTACCATCATATGTTCCACTTTGCATTTGCGCTCGACGTAAGACGGCCTTTTGGTCTTTATATTTTATGGCCTGACCGGCTATAGTATCGTCCATAACCTTCTTACCGGCCCATCCTCCCATCTTTCCACCTAAATTATTCAAAGTAGCTCCAATATTGCCAACTCCATCCAGGGATTTCTTAAGTAGACCTGGTACTACAAATAACGGTAATACACCAATTGCAGCAGCGACAATACTTAAGACCTTATTATTACCCGCAACACCCGTAAGGATAGTCGATGCAAACTTAGATACGCCAAAAACTAATCCAATAATTGGGTATAGCATCAGCATAGCAAGGAAAGTTTTTTGCCATTTTTTATACAGCCCCTCAGTATTAGGTAATAGATAAGCTACGAAAGCTAACGGTGATATGACGATTAGGAGAATAATTATTGCTTGACGGGCACTAAGAATAAATAAAATCATCACAAGAGCGACAAACGCAGATATTAACAGCGGTATGAGCGCTGCTAGATTAGCGTACACTATGGCCGCTCCGGCGGCTACACCGATAACTCCTCCTACTAGATTCATCCATATACTACCGCCACTTGATGCCGTTGCGACTGGACCACCGATTTCCACGGAGTCAAACATTACACCTAAAGACCTACCAACTATGTTAGATATATCAACTGCTATTTGACATATATAATATGAAAGGTTAACTAATATAGCCGCTATTACAATCCTCGGTAGCATTTTTTTAACACCGTAATTTGTGATGCCCGCACCAGTCAACTGAGAAAATATAATGATTAAGAATGCTATAACAAAAGCAACATTGGCTATGTTTCTCATAATTGACCAGGCGCCTATAGTTGACGCATTACCAGAATCTGAGTTGAGTACTTCCGTCTTAACCTCTAACAAATCAGTTGATATAAAACTGTAGGCACTATCCGCTATTGAGCCCAGGAGATTAATTACCGGACACAAAATCCAACCCAAGCCTGGTATATTACATGAACTACCATCTTCTAATGTTTCGGTGGCTAAAGTAGCGGACTCCTCTTCTGTAAGTTCTATACGCACATGCGAAGACAAGCCTACATCCTTTGTGAATTCGGCGGAACAATACTCTGTATTTTTTATACAAACCTTATATTTACCTTCAGGAATATCATTAAATGTGGCGTATAGTTCAACTGATGCCATAATTTCACCGGCTAAAGTTTCATCAGAATCTGATTCTGTTTCACTAATCTTATTATCACCGTCATTAACATCTAACAACAACAGTGTGTGTGGTCCATAAGTTAACGAGGTGGCATGATATTGGTCATGGGAGTGAACAATAGTGACCCCAACCTCATCAGCGTGTGGATTTGCTCCAAACGTTACAACTCCTATTACACCAGATAATTTTGTTACGTCTTGGCAGGATATGGAAAAAATACCAGTGGGTTCTATACATATAGTATAGGTATCTGGTTCAACCCCACCGAAAGATTTTGACGCTGTTGAGGTGCTAGTCTCTTTGTCATCACTAGGACTTAAACTGTTGGTGGCTACTATTTTAGAACTAACCTTGTTTTTCAGTATAGCTTTTATATTATTAGGCAGTTCACTTTTAGTTTTAGGGAAATACGCGACTAGATTGATAAATTTTGTTGATATAGGCTCGGTGGGATTAGGCACAGGTTGCTCGTTACCAGATCCGGATATGCTTATGCTTGGATTATTGAAGTCAGGATGTGCTGCGACTTCATCACCACAAGTCAATGTTGTATCGGAACCTGGGGATGAAACATAGTACGGAGAAAATGCTTTTATACTACCAGTAGAGCTATTTAATGAAGTTAAGGTGATTGTTACCACAATAACACATTGATCTCCACCGATGGTTAAATTAACATCTCCTTGGTACCTGGTTTTTATATTGGGCAGCTGATTTAATTTATAAACACCACTGCCGAATTGACCACCTGTTGCGCCAATCTGAGTCCCATTTGAGTAGTAGCGAAAAGTTGGGGTGGATGCCGCCCTAACCGTTTGAAACAAAAAACTTATGCTATAAACTACAGTTATTAATAGTAGTGCTGTAAAGAATGGCAATAATCGCTTTATAAACTCATATTTTTTAGCTTTCCGCAGGTTCAGCATGTAAAAATTATAGCATAAACATCATCAAGAAGTTTGTTAGTTTATTAGTCTTATATTATTAGAATATACAATCTATCTCACACCTATAGAAACATAGTTATAGTCGACAGGATGAACACCAGGATGTGTAGTTAATACCAGTTGTGTATTTTTAATGGTTTCGGTGTAATTAGAGACTTTATTATTATCGTACGCCTCAACGCTGATCACAATGTTTACACCTGGAACATGTAGCGACTGTATGTCACTATCAAGTCTATTTGCAAGTGAAACATTAGGATTAAAAAAGAATGTCCCGCCAGACCCCTCGTTCAAGGAACCCTTTTCTACTCTGTAATTGGCTGCGCTACCATATTTTGCAACTATCTCCTTAGACAAGTCCATTAGTTCTAGTATGTCTTGGTCGTCGTCGGTAAATTCCACTTGCGTACCAAGATTCTCATTTGCTGAACAGTATTTTAAAAACTCGTTGTCTATGACCTTAACAGCTTCGGGGCTAGGATTTCGTGCTAGTAGATTCATATAACGACTCACTTGCGGCACGGTGTATTCGTTGAAGAAATCCACAAAATCATTAATATCTTCACTACCCACAGGGAACTTACCTTCTTCAAAACCAAGATCACTGACTAAGCCACTACTTGGCTCATAATTAGTGATATATTCTTCAGATAATATGATAGCCCGCGTACTTACGTTTGTTTCATAGTCTTTCTGTGCAAAATAAACTGAAACTGGATCATCATAAAGCGAACCGTATTGATCAATAAAACTCTCCGCCTCTTTTGGAACTTCTTGCGATTCAGCTACAGATTCGGTAGTAGTCGAAGGGTTTACTTCGGGGGCTGTGGC
>JBASLU010000022.1:0-2307 GCA_049656505.1 Saccharimonadales bacterium (SeqCode)
GCGCTGGCCTATTGAGCAGTGCTTCAATGAAGCCAAAGACGAATTAGGCATGGATCAGTATGAATTCAGATCTTGGACTGCCTGGCATCGCCATATGCTTTTGGTGTTCATAGCCAGTTCATTTCTGTTGGACATAAGATTGCTTGTGACTGATAAAAAAAAAAGTCCGATCTTAACTCATCCAATGGCGTTATTACTCGTTGTTGCAGCCCTGTCAGGTGAGGAAAAGATTATACAGAAGGCCTTAAGAATTGTAGATTATCATCTTCGTCGTAACTATAGTGCGTATAAGTCCCATAGCTTAAAGAAATTGAATAGAAGTCTTACTGGTTAAAAATAAGTCACGCTGTAGTGATATAAACCTAATATTTATAAATGTAAAAGATTGTATTTTATCGCAGGATAATGTAGAATGTAATTTAACATAAAGGGCGGAATTCTCACATCCTCTATAGGTGGAAGATGGATAGCCCTTATTAGTTTAGGTTCGATACCTAAACTAATAACACCTTGACGAATTGCTATGAATGATGTATTTTGAAATCAGTAGTAAATATATAAATGAGGTAATCATATGAAATTAGATACTAATAATCATTCAGTATTCTTGTTAAATTATCATTTGGTATTAGTTGTAAAGTATAGAAGAAAAGTGATAAATGATGAAATATCAAATAGGTTAAAGGAAATATTTGAGTATATATGCCCTAAATATAATATTACTTTAGGTGAATGGAATCACGATAAAGACCACGTACATCTACTTTTTAGAGGTTCACCAAATACAGATGTATCAAAATTTCTAAATGCTTATAAAAGTGCTAGCAGTAGGCTTATAAAAAAAGAGTTTCCATTGATAAGAAACCAATTATGGAAAGAGTATTTTTGGAGTAGGAGTTATTGCCTTATAACAACTGGAGGTGCTCCTATAGATATAGTTAGAAAGTACATCGAAAATCAAGGAATGAAATGAGGTGAGAACGTGTTAAAAGCTTATAAGTTTAGATTATACCCAAATGAAGAACAAAGAATATATTTAGCCAGGACTTTCGGATGCGCTAGGTTTGTATATAACCGAATGTTAGCTGAAAGAATTAATTCCTATGAAGAAAACAAAGATTTAGATATTAAGACAATGAAATATCCTACACCAGCAGAATATAAAGGCGAATTTGAATGGCTTAAAGAAGTTGATAGCCTTGCACTCGCCAATGCTCAAATGAATTTGGATAAAGCCTATAAGAATTTCTTTAGAGATAAATCAGTTGGTTTTCCTAAGTTCAAGAAGAAAACTAATACCAATAACTATACAACCAATAATCAAAACGGCACTATATATATTGAAAATAATCATATCAAAGTACCTAAACTAAAATCTATGATTAAGATAGAACAACATAGAGAATTCAATGGACTTATTAAGTCTGCTGCTATATCACAAGTACCTAGTGGCAAGTATTTTATTAGTATATTAGTTGAAACTGAAATTATACAACTACCTAAAATAGATAAAAAAATTGGTGTAGATTTAGGAATCAGGGAATTTGCAATAACAAGTGATGGAGTGCTTTTTAGCAACGCCAAACACTTAAAGAAGTCAGAAAAAAGGTTAGCTAAACTTCAAAAGGACTTGTCACGAAAACAAAAGGGCAGTAACAACAGAAGAAAGTCTAAAATAAAAGCAGCAAAAACACATGAGAAAATATCAAACCAAAGAAAAGATATGCTGCATAAAGTAAGTACTCAATTAATTAACGAGAACCAAGTTATAGTGATTGAGGACTTAAAAGTAAGTAACATGATAAAAAATCATAAATTAGCTAAATCAATAGCTGATGTTAGTTGGTCAGAATTTAGAAGGATGCTGGAGTATAAAGCTAAATGGTATGGTAGAGAAATAATAATAGCACCATCTAATTATGCGAGTAGTCAGTTATGTTCTAATTGCGGCAATAAATCAAGTCAAACAAAAGACTTATCTTGTAGGACTTATATATGCCCAGTGTGTGGAATGGTAATGGACAGGGATATAAATGCGAGTAAAAATCTACTAAAACTAGCAATGTAATAAAAGATATATTGTTAGAGAGGTCGGTTCGACCTTGATAGCTTGGGTAAACTTGCTACAATAGTAGTATTGACCAAGAAGCCATCCACTTCTATAGGTGGTGGTAGTTCACAAAACGGAAAAATATAAATATAAATTGATTGGAAGAATAATTCATGATTCGTGATATAACACTTGGACAGTATTATCCGGGGAATTCCTGGATTCATAGCCTCGACGCGAGAATAAAAATTATATGG
>JBASLU010000023.1:0-37243 GCA_049656505.1 Saccharimonadales bacterium (SeqCode)
TTTTGAGGAGCTGGCGGAAGTCCAGGTAGCCCACCAATAGGATTAGCGCATTCGCGATAAAATGTATATTTAACTACGCCATTTAATTTAAATTGTATGACTGTGTGTTCTTTTGATTCATTATAAAAATACACGTCGTTCGTCTTATCACTCCATAGTGAATTAGGCAACGTGGTATCTTTGGTATAGTTATCAAAGTTAACAGTAATACCAGGTTGGCCCAATCTCAAAGAAAGCTGACTCCATCCGGCCGACTGAATAACCCTACTACTATTTATATAACCACTGTTTTGACACGATTGGGCATCTTGACCCAACATGGTGCACACAATCATCGCAACACCAGTTCTATATTGAATAGCATAGGTGATTGAATACTCTGGTTGCGCACTATATTCTTGTAAGAATCTTATGAAGTCAGCGGGGGTTTTCACCCAAGATGGAATAGCATACAATTTTCCGCCATTATCACTATATATTGCTGGCAAGACTTTGTGTCCAGTGTCTGATGTGTAACCCGCACCAGTAAAATAGCCTGCGGACATTGCATGTACAACTGAGGTAGTGATGAAAAAAATAATAGCCAAAAGAAAAAAGGCTGTCATAATTATTGGCATATTCTTTTTATCATTATTACTTAAAGTCCACAAGCTACTATTCCTCCAGCGAATTAATCATGTCATTATAATATCGATTATCGTCTTCATAGGTAAAATTTTGCTCAGAAGAGTTGTATTGAATAGCTTTGTTATAATACAATATTGCATTCTTTTTATCGTTCATTTGTAAATATATATCGGCTATAAGGGAAGCTACTCTATCACTTTTATATAAAGACTCGGACTCCAATGCTATCTCAAGAGCATTATCATACTCACTTAGATTATAATGAATTAGAGATTGTCCTATTAAAAGAATTGCTTTTTCATAATCATTAATAGATTCCTCAATAGCTTGACTATAAATTTCTTTAGCTCCGCCCGTATCGCCTTGATCTACTAGTTTACTGGCGTCTTTTGATATTTTAGCCACTTCGCTGTCGTATTTTTGAATTTGTTCTTGAGTAATTGTCGTCTTTGACTGATTAGTTGAGTTATCTCCGTCGTTATTATTAGAATTTATAATAAGAAATGTTGCTCCACCAGCCACTAAAATAGCAGCTACAGTCACAATAGCTATAAAAAAAACTTTTTTATTAAAGCGTTTTTTGTGATTTTTTGAAAAATAACCATCTGATGTAGAATTTTCTTTTTTCTTAGTCATCTTCCTTATGCTTCCTTTTGAAATAATAATAGCATAAATGTCTTAAAACTACAGTCAGCTAAATCTATCGTATTTATTATTTACCTCTGTTATAATAATTTCATGTCTTTATCTATCGGAATTGTGGGATTACCCAATGTTGGCAAATCTACCTTATTTAACGCACTGACAAAAAATAATATTTTGGCAGCTAATTACCCTTTCGCAACCATTGAGCCGAATACTGGCATAGTCCCAGTGCTAGATGAAAGATTAGATAAACTAGCTGAAATTTACCATACGGAAAAAATAATCCCAGCAACGATTACTTTTGTCGACATAGCCGGTTTAGTAGCTGGCGCTAGCAAAGGTGAAGGTTTAGGAAATAAATTCTTAGCAAATATCCGAGAATGCGACGCCATAGTTCACATCGTTAGGGCTTTTCATAATGATGATATTGTTCATGTATCGGACAAAATTGAGCCAAAAAAAGATATTGAAATTATCAATACTGAATTAATATTGGCCGATATTCAAACGCTCGACAAATTTATTTCTAGGCTTCAAAAAGAAGCAAAGGCTGATCCTAAGAAGAAAGTCGAGTTAGAAGAGGTTTTAAGCATCAAAGAAAATCTTGAACAAGGTCAAATACCTGACTATAAAAATTTAATTGATAATAAAGAGTTTAGGTCTCTACAACTTTTAACCATGAAACCTGTTATCTATGTTTTCAATATCGACGAAGAAACACTTGCAAATCAAGAGAAAAAAGATGAACTATCCGACCTAGTTAAGCCTAATAAATCTGTATTTGTTTGTGCAAAAATTGAAGAAGAATTAAAAAACTTGTCTGAATCTGAAGCTGTTGAATTATTAGAAAGTTACGGAGTGAAAGAAACTGGATTATTGCAATTAATTCATACAGCCTATGACATATTGGGGCTACAAAGTTATCTTACTGCCGGACCAAAAGAAGTCCGGGCCTGGACAATCAAAAAAGGCTCCACTGCTCCACAGGCTGCTGGCGTTATTCATACAGATTTTGAACGCGGCTTTATCGCCGCCCAAATTGTTAATTACAATGATTTAATCAACTCTGGCTCCGAAATAGCTGCTAAGTCTTCGGGGAAAATTCGTACCGAAGGTAAAGATTATATAATGAAGCCTGACGACGTTGTTGAATTTCGTTTTAATGTCAGTAAGTAAAATCTTTCTCGATTGCCTTTTACACCTGTAACTTCACTATCTCGTTTATTACTAATTACAAAATACTGACGAGACCAAATTTCAAAATTATGCAAAATTTTGCGACGGATTGCCTCATTTTTTATAACCCCTTTATTTGTCTGTCCCTTGCCAGCCTCAAATTGTGGCTTTAACATAGCAACAATCTGCGTATTTTCATCAGATAGATTATCGCTAACATGAGGCAAGATGTTACGCAGACTTATAAAAGACACATCGATTAGCACAATGTCGGGCATATCACGAATGAATACTATACCATCTTTTTCAACTTTGCGAGGTTTAACCTTGCAAAAATAAAAAACGGATCGTATATCAGTTTTTTCATGAAGTTCAATATTTTTGTTTATTCGTAAACTCGGATGCAACTGATTAGTTCCGATATCGACTGCGTAAACTTTTTTGGCACCATTTTGAAGAGCATAGTCCGTAAATCCACCAGTACTACTACCAACATCTAAAATAATTTTATTTTTGAAATCTAATTTCAAAGCTTTCGCAACTGAAGCAAGCTTAAGGCCCGCTCGGCTAACATATTTTTCTTTTAGATCCAATGTTATCTCACTATTTTCATCGACAAAATGCCCAGATTTTTTAATAACTTCCCCATTAACTCGTACTTTACCAAGTTTAATAAGATTATCTGCTTGCGAACGTGATTCTACAAGCTTACGTTTTAATAATTCTTGGTCAAATCTATTTTTCGTCATTTCTCGTCCGAATATCTTAGCTTTGAGCGTTTAGGAATTAAATGGTAAATAATCCTCGGCAACTTTTGTAAATTGTCTAGTGGATTAAGACACGAGACTAAAACACATTTACTTTTTTCGCTCACGATAGCTACCATCCTCGGTGCTGATGCTAATAATATCGCCAGTTTTTATAAAAGCCGGCACTTTCGTTACAAGCCCGGTCTCCAGTTTGGCATCTTTTTGAACATTGCTGGTCGTATCGCCTTTGACAACATCTTCGGTGTAAATAACTTTCAAAAATAGATTCTTAGGCAAATCAACATTAATAATTTGATTATTGAATAACTGCAAAGTGACCTTATTGCCTTCTTTAAGAAATCCAGAAGCTGAATCAACGATATTTACCGGTAATTCAAATTGCTCAAAACTGATTGGGTTCATGAAGAAATAATTATTTCCGTCATTATATAGATACTGAACGGTCTGATTAACAACTTCAGCTGACTCAATTTTTTCCTGACCCTTAAAAGTTTTAGGTATAACACTACCGTCAATTAAGTTTTTAATCTTAACATTAACAATACTTCCACCCCTACCCATAACTTTTTGGGAATATTCAATAACTTTATAGGGTTTGCCGTCAATCTGAATCACAACACCCTTTTTTAGGTCTGTTGGAGAATACATAATCTTAGCCCTGAGCTACAAAAGGTAGCAAGGCTAGATGCCTAGCTCTTTTAATCGCAACAGCGAGTTGCCTCTGTTGTTTAGCGCTTAAACCAGTTTTACCGATTGGTTTAATTTGGCCATAAACATCAATATATCTTTGAAGAGTTTTGACATCTTTGTAATCAAAATAAACTGGTGTATCTTTTTTAAATCTCTTGGCTAACATAATTTATATCCTTTCTATCTAAAATGGAATTTCACTTAAATCAATCGGTTTATCGTCAATATCTTCAATAACTACATCTTCGCTCACCTTAGATGAATTTGAAGAAGTTGAAGACTTGCTACCATCATTAGGACCATCTAGAAAAGTTACGTCAGTTGCAACAACTTCAATGCGACTCTGTTTTTTGCCACTCTCTTTATCTTCCCAACTATCTTGACGCAAACGGCCCTGAACTAAAACTCTTCTACCTTTAGCAAGATATTGAACAACTAGTTCACCTAATTTTTCCCAGGCCGTTACGTTGAAAAAATCGGCCGTATCGCCACCGTCGGCGGATTGGCCACCACGATCAACCGCAATACTAAAACTAGCAACAGTTTTACCGGTAGTGGTGGTGCGCTGTTCTGGATCACGAGTTAACCGACCCATCAAAAATACTTGATTAATACTTTTTGCCATTTTAACTACTCCTCCTCTTTTACATCATCAGTTGATGTGTTATTTTTTGCTTCTTCTAGGGCCTTACGACCTTTTTCATCCACCGTAACTAAAAGATAGCGTAACACTTCATCGGTAATATTTAGAATGTTACTGATTTTTAATGGCGCATCGGCTGGTAGCTTTAGCTCAAAATAAACATAAACTGCAAAATCTTCATGTTTTATACGATAAGCTAATTTTTTCTTACCCCAGTTATCTTCACGAATTATTTCACCATTATTAGATTTAATGATTTCACGAACTTTGGCAATCGGCGACTCTATATCCACTTCTAAATCTGGGTGGATTAGAACCGTTAGTTCATATTCTTTCATAGTTTCCTCCTCTGGAATCTGCACCTTTCAGCGCTTGATGCTTGCACTTTATTTGTAAGCCGAAGTTAATAATAGATGTATTATATCAATATTTAAAGTAAAAATCTAGAGTTCATCGTTGTCAGAAATGCCGTACTCATCCATACTGTCGATTAAAACTTCGCGAGGTCTGGCACCATTGGCTGGGCCAACAATCCCCTGTTCCTCCATAGTGTCGATTAGTCGAGCCGCCCGCGCATAACCTACACTTAGGCGACGCTGCAAGACACTTGCGCTAGCTTTGCCAGTGTTGACAACCAAATTGACAGCCTCTTCGTATTTGGGATCATTACTGCCATTATCAAAGTCCATCACTACACCACCCCTTCCATTCAAATGAACTGGCTGGCTCACTACCTGATCATTGTATTGTGGTGGTGATTGCATTCGTAGATAATCCATTACATTATGAATTTCTTCCTCGGAAGCCCATGCTCCTTGAACACGTCTAATTTTATCAGTCGTGGTATATAGAAGCATATCACCATTACCAAGCAATTTTTCAGCTCCATTTTGATCAATGATTATGCGACTTTCCATTTGATTAGAAACTGCAAAAGCAATCTTGGCAGGTACGTTAGCCTTAATGAGACCAGTAATTACGTCTTTTCTAGGACTCTGAGTAGCAAGTACTAGATGTAATCCAGCAGCGCGGCCTTTCTGAGCTAATCTGATAATTAGACCTTCAAAATCTTTTGGAGCAGCTTGCTTAAGATCATTTAGCTCATCGATAACAACTACAATATAAGGCATAGCGCCATCTTCATATTCTTGAATATTACCACTCTCATCCTCTACAGGAATCTTATTACGATCGGATTTTATATAATCATTATATTCTCGAATCGTTTTGACACCCTTGTATTCAGAAAAAAGTTGATAACGTCTCTCCATTTCCTGGACACACCATTTTAAGGCGCTGATGGTTTTTTCTGGATCAGTAATTCTTGGCGTCAATAGATGAGGAATGTCATCATAGGCGGGCATCTCTATCACCTTCGGATCAACTAAAATCAGTTTTAAATCACTTGGGCTATTATGAAAAAGCATGCTGGTTAATAACGCGTTAATCATGACAGACTTACCGGCATTAGTTTGACCAGCGATTAAAAGATGTGGCATCTTGCTTAAATCTCCTAATATAATTTCGCCCGCAATATCGCGACCTACTGCAAAAGTCAATGGGCTGATATCCCTTTTCCACTGTTTACTACTTAAAATAGCATGCAATCTAACATTAGCGCCTTTTTTATTTGGCATCTCAATACCAACAAATTTTTGACCCGGAATTGGTGCTTCAATGCGAAGGCTGTCAGCCTCAAGCGCGCTAGCCAAATTTTTTTCAAGAGCCGTAATTTTATCCATCTTCACGCCCTTAGCGGGCAATAGCTGAAATTGAGTCACACGAGGACCGATATTGGCTCCCTCCATTTTTACTTCGATATCAAATTCTCTTAAAGTATCCTGAATAATTTTGGCGTTAGCTTGAACATCACCAGGATCGGCTGGCGATTGATTTTTCTCTAAGAGATCTAGGCTTGGAAATTTCCAATTAGGATCACTGACAGTGACAAGCGCAGGTTTGTCATCGCCCGCCTTATCACGATTTACACCAGAATTTTTTGAAAAACCTTTATTGGATTTAGACTCTTTACTGTTTACGGTTGGTACTGTCGCATTAATAGGCAAAGTCGAATCTACTGACCTTCCGTCGATTGTAGCAACATTTTTCATAATCTTTGCATTAGTATCATCCTCGAACGAATTGGGTTTTATTATGTTCCAAAGCGTCTTGATCACCGTAGCTGGTGATATGCTCATGACATAAAGCAATGTAACTATGATTAATAATATATAAATAAAAGCAGCGATTCCGACATTAACCATATTTAAAACGCCAGTATTAATTATATTGCCAACAAAACCACCAGTTAATTCACCTGAATCGTCCTTAAGTAGACCGAACAGCGCCGCAAACCATACAATAACCAAAAAAGTTGCCATTTTAACAGTTATCGGTAGCTTACTACCTTCGATTTTAAATATTTCGATTGCGACATAAATAAATATCATTGGCACAATATAGACAGCATAGCCAATCGTCTTAACGGCAGCATCATAAAGCCATTCTAGCACTGGACCACCAGCATTAAACCAAGCAACTACGAATAAGATAGCTACAGCCACTAATAAAATGGCGCCGATTTGAGACCAAAAACCATCTGGCAAATTATGTTGCGGTAAATCTTTTTTCGCTGACTTCTTTCTGCGATAATATTTTTTCTTTTTTGGCATAACTTACCTTATTATAAGCAATTACTTAATATATTGTTATAGGTGTATTATAGCAAAATTTACTACATTTTACAAGGTTTATAAGATTAATACTCTCGACGAGTAAAATGATTTAAGGTATGAAACTTGTCTTCTATATCGCTAGACTGACCATTCTCCGTCGTTCGTTTATCGACGTTGGGATTTTTATTAGGTTTAGGTTTATTAGCTTGTCCAGATGGACCTATTTCGTTAATGACAGGGATAACTATTGGCATTCGCCTTGTTCGATCATATAGAATATGGGCAACTTCTTCTTTAATCTCTTTTTTAATTACATCGATATCAACTCGCTTACCCGAAAAAGATCGAGCAATTTTTTGCTTCAGATACTGCCTTATCATGCCCATTAGCTCTTCACTATCTCTTAGATATATAAAGCCTCGGCTGATAATATCTGGACTAGTTAACAGGCGACCAGTACCACGCTGAACAGTTAATACTACAATAAACATACCCTCGGAAGCCATATGAATTCTATCCTTTAGAACCACTTCAGATACAATCGCGCCAGCATCGTCGTACATAATACCACCAACTTGAACCCTACCAGCTTTACGTATACCATTTGATATTATCTCTAGAATATCTCCACTATCACAAACGAAAATATTATTAGGTTTAATACCACACTCTCTCTCTGCAATGCCGGCGTTGTGCACTAACATATGAAATTCGCCGTGAATTGGCATATAATATTTCGGATTTAAGGCACTTATTAGCATCACGTGATCATCGTGATAGGCATGCCCTGAAAGATGAAGTGGACCAAAGCCCGTTAAATGAGTTTTGCCATTTTGAACAACTTCACTGCCCTCCCTCATTAAACCGTCGATAGTTCTAACAACATATTTCTCGTTGCCTGGAATTGGATTAGAGCTAAATACGATTATGTCAGAGTTTTTGATTTTTATATGTTTATGACTTCCGTTGGCCATACGATTTAGGACAGCATTAAATTCACCCTGAGAGCCAGTACAAATTATAGTAATCTTACCATCGGGGATTTTAACAATGTCTTCCATCTTAAGAACTACATCCTTGGGGACTTTAATTACGTTAGTCCTCAAGGCAACTTCTAGATTTTGAATCATACTATATCCAGCAAAGGCTACTTTTCTGTTATGGAGTTTAGCTTCTTCTAGAATAGTTTGCATTCGATGAATCTGACTACTAAAACAACTGATAACAAGACGGCTGTTTGGATATTTATCCATAATTTGTCCCATACTTTCTTGAATATCAAATTCACTATGTGTATGAGTTCCATCCGATTCACAATTTGTAGATTCATTCATCAAGAGCAAAATACCCTCTTTAGCGGCCACTTCAGTCAATCTAGTAATGTCAAATTTTTTACCATCAACTGGATTCTCTTCATTTCTCCAGTCTCCAGTGTGTACAATTACACCTAGCGGTGTACGGATAATTAATGCGGCGCAATCTGGTATGGAGTGAGCTGTTCTAACAAATTCTACATTAAAACTATCGCCAATTTGGACTCGTTCGTGTTCATCAGGATTAACTGTAATATATTGTGGCGTATAATCCTCAGTTGCTTCCTCCATAGTCTTTTGAATCATGCCCAGTGTAAATTTTGTGCCATAAACTGGAGCGGGAATTTTATGAGCAATATGTCTGAAAGCACCAATATGATCTAAATGAGCATGTGTGAAAATATGAGCTCGAATCTTATGTTTGTTATCTTCTAAATATGTCGTATCGGGTATGATGTAATTGATACCAGGATAATCAGCGCCCGGGAAAAGAAAGCCACAATCGATAATAATGATATCGTTATCGTATTCAATGGCCATCATATTTTTACCAATTCCCATCTCGCCAAGACCGCCAATAGGAATAATTTTTACTTTTGGACCGCTGATGCGTGGTTGCTTTTTTTGGTCAACTGGACTAAATTGACGCCCGTCGTAGCCATTATATTTAGACTTATTTACGGGTATATTAATGACGTGTTGACTAGCCCGCAAGTTAACATTCTCACTAACTCGACGTTGGGCACGAAAAGTTTCACCCTTTCTGACGGTTGTGTGACTTAAGACAGTATTATCTTTTCTTTGTTCAGAATTAGATGAACGTTTATTAATATCGTCGGGTTTGGTTTCAGAAATCCTTCTTTGACCCATGTTTTTTTATTTCTCCTTCTTCACTTCTCGGTGAATTATTTTTAATATTTTTGGTAACTTTTTAAAATCGTTGATGAGAGTTGTTCGCATGCTACCGTTATATAAAGCTGCAGCCGGATGATAAAGCGGAAATATAATTATCCTCTTATCACCAAATATTACTCTCTTTGCCTGACCATGTATAAGACTTATCTTTTGATTTGGCAAAAAATATTCCATACTATGTCTTCCTAGTGTGACGACTATTTTGGGATTGATAACATCAAGCTGTTTAATTAAATATGGCCAAAAAGCTGTTTTTTCGTCCGGCAATGGATCACGATTATTCGGTGGTCGATATTTTACAATGTTAGTTATATATACTTCATTGCGATTTATACCAACTTCGTCTAACATCTCGTCTAAAAATTTACCAGCGGCACCAACAAATGGTAGACCAATTTCGTCTTCATTTTTACCTGGCGCCTCGCCAATAAAAACTATTTCGGCATTAATATCACCGTCGCCCATGACAAGGTTCTTGGCATCTCGAGCCAAATCTGGGCAGATATTTTTGGATATAATATCTGCCTTAATCTGTTCAAGAAGAATGTTTTTATTTTTTACCATTAAAATCACAAGACTAATCTTACTACTTTAATGGTATCACAAATCATGATAAAAATCAAGCTTAAATGTCTTTCTTACTTCGTATCAGAACCTAATGCTTTGATACTCAAGCTCAACCGACCCCTTTCATCAATACCAATCAATTTAACTTTAATTATCTGGCCTTCAGTTAAGACATCGGTGACTTTATCGATTCTCTTATCAGCTAATTCGCTAATATGTACCATGCCGTCAACGCCTGGCATAATGTTTATGAATGCTCCGAAATCTTTAATACTAACCACTTTACCTTCATAGACACTACCGACTTCAGGTTCTTCGGTTAGTCCTTTAATCCAGTTAAGAGCTTTTTCAATTGATTCAGTATCAACTGCCGCAACCGTAATTAAACCGTCTTCGGCAATATCTATTTGGGCGCCAGTTTCTGATGTTATTTTTTTAATAACATCGCCGTTTTTACCAATAACAGCACCAATTTTGTCAGGATTAATCATTATCTTTTCAATACGTGGCGCATATTTACTAATAGCCTTTTTCGGCTCAGACAGAACTTCAATCATGTGTTTTAAAATGAAAGCTCGACCAGATTTTGATTGCTTAAGAGCCTTTGACAGTATATCAACCGTTAAGCCATGAACTTTCATATCCATTTGAAGAGCTGTTATACCATTTTCAGTACCAGTTACCTTGAAGTCCATATCACCAGCAAAATCTTCAGCGTCAGCTATATCACTGAGTATGTAAGGAGTTTGTCCGTCCATCATTAAGCCCATAGCTATACCTGAAACCGGTGCTTTTATTGGAACCCCAGCATCCATCAAGGCTAAACAACTACTACAAGTAGCCGCCATTGATGTTGAGCCGTTTTGACTCATAATTTCAGTAACGCTTCTGATGGCGTAGGGGAAATCTTCAATTTTTGGCAAAACTGGTTCGAGTGCGCGTTCGGCAAGATAGCCGTGACCGATTTCTCGACGACCAGGACTACCCAATCTACGAACTTCACCAACTGTAAATCCAGGCGCATTGTAATGATGCATATAGTGTCGTTCAGAATCGTTAAACTCCATCGTATCAACGACTTGAGCAAAGCTTAAAGGTGCTAACGTCACAATATTCATGGCCTGAGTGACGCCACGAGTAAATATACTTGATCCGTGAGCCCTAGGTAATATACCAACTTCTGAGGATAATGGGCGGATTTCGTCTAGTTTGCGGCCATCGGGTCTGATTTTTTGTTCAATAATACCCTTTCGGACATCGGTATGGATAGCGTTAGTGAAAGCTTCATCATATTCATCGCGAATAGCTTCGTACTCAACCTGATCCATGTCTTTTGCCATTTCTTCATGAAAAGCCCACCTCAAAGTAGAAATCAGTTCGTTTCTTTCTGGATAAGGTTTTCTGATAGCATCGCCTAACTTACCGTCAACCCACTTATTAACTTGGGTTTGTAATTCTTCATTTGGTTTAATTAATTCATATTCAAGCTGAGCCGGAGTAACTTTTTTGACTAATTCATTCTGCAAGTCTATTGCTGATTGATAATTTTTAAATCCCCACTCTATGGCTTCAGCTACCAAATCTTCACTGACCTCGTTTGCTCCAGCTTCAACCATAGTCACGCCATTTTTTATACCAGCTACAACTATGTCGATATCGCTTAATTTTCTTTCATCAACTGTTAAAAAGGCTTTAAATTCGCCATTGACTCTGCCCACTCTAATACCAGAAACTGGACCGTCAAACGGTACACCGGTTAGCATTAATGCGCTACTTGCAGCAATCATTGCTATTGCGTCAGGTCTGAAATTAGGATCACATGATAATACGCTAGAGACAACCTGTATCTCTTGTCTATAACCTTTAGGGAATAGTGGTCGAATTGACCTATCTATTAAACGACTGATTAAAATGGCATCGTCGCTTGGACGACCCTCTCGTTTTATAAATCGACTGCCGGAAATTTTACCGGCTGCATAAAATTTTTCTTCATAGTCAACACTTAGTGGAAAATAGTCTAAAACTACAGGCCTACTTCCCACCATTGCAGTTCCCAAAACTACGGTTTCGCCGTAAGTAACTAGAACGCTTGCGGTCGATCTAAAACCGACTCTATTCACTTCTATGGTCAATTTTTGACCACAAAAATCAGTTGAAACTGAAAAAATTTCCTTACCACTAGGATTGATGATAGGCATATTTATATCTCCTTATTTGCGCCTTTTCAGCTAATAAGTAACGGGTACAGAAACTTATTTTTAAGAATAAATTTCTACATCCACCACCTATCGGCTCGAGCGCATTACCTTAAGATTATATCATAATTGCTTTAAAAACTTAAAACTCCACCTTTTATTTGCGGAGTTTTAGGGCTGAAACAGTTTTCTTATAAGCTTCGAAATCTTTTGTTTCGAGATACTTAAGTAGCTTCTTACGCTTGCCTACCATTTGAATAAGACCTCGACGAGCCATGTGGTCATGCTTGTTAGACTTTAAATGATCAGTTATCTCTTTAATGCGAACAGTTAAAACAGCTGCTTGAGCTTCTGGACTGCCGACATCGTCCTTGTGTTTTTGAGTTAAAGTAAAAGCTTTAACCTTATTATCTGCTGTAATCATTAGATATGCATTGTATCAAGCTTTCAAAAAAATATCAACACTTATATTGTGACAATTTCATATTTTTTCTATCTGTTTTAAGATTGACATTTCATCTGTTAGATGCTAAAATAAGCCAGTAATGTGGGAAATTGCGAAATTTACCTCGCATAAGCAAAGTTTTATGCGAAGGACTGTTAGTTTTGTTATTGCTATTTTGTTGGCTATTATTTTCGTATTTCTCTTTAATACTCGCACAGTCTCTGCCGCTGACGCTAGTTGGACAAGCACTAACTCAATAACCTACAACGACAATACTTATAACGGTCCAGCTGATGAAACAATAAATAAAAAGCTTGGCCTCGATGAATCTAGTCAAGCTTTTACTTATGTCGAGCCAGCGTTAGATAATAACGCTCAATCAGGTAGTGAACCTAGAAAAATACATATAATATATTTTGAACCAGGCGTAGAATTAGCTACGGCTATAAATGCAAAATATAAAACCTATACATATATTAGTGCTAGTGAGTTCATAGATCCATCGTCAGAAACGAATATAACTGTCGATACTGCTCAAGCTACAACCAGTCCACAGACTTCATCTTGTGATGTATCCCACGGCGTAGGTTGGATTATTTGTCCTATTACTAACTTCCTAGCTGAAGGTATGGATTTTGCATACAAAACTTTAAGTGATTTTTTATTTGTCAGACCAACCTCAAATGATCAAAACAGCGCACTATTTAGAGCTTGGTCATATATGCGAAATATTGCTAATGTCGCCTTTGTTATAGTTTTTCTCATAGTTATATATTCACAATTAACAAATTTCGGAGTCAGTAACTATGGTCTCAAAAAACTTCTACCTAGATTAATTATCGCCGCTATATTAGTAAATCTATCCTACTACATATGCGCCATAGCCATCGACGCATCGAATATTTTAGGCTATTCTTTGCAAGATTTATTTATCTGGATTAGAAACGGGCTAGTTGGAACTACCGGCAACAGTTGGGACGCTGGTAATTGGAGTAGTGTTACGGGATTTATTTTATCGGGGGGAACGGCCGCAACAGCTGGCGGTATAGCTCTATTTTCAACATTATCTTATTACGGAGCAGCCGGTTCTATATTTCTCCTACTCCCATCCTTAGTTTCAGGTTTGATGGCAGTTATAGTAGCCCTAGTAATTATTGCTGGCAGACAAGCTTTAATAACAATTCTTGCTATCATATCGCCACTCGCCTTTGTTGCCTATCTACTTCCAAATACCGAAAAACTATTTGAAAAATGGAGATCAACCTTTTTAACGCTTCTCATAGTATTTCCAGCATTTTCAGTTATATTCGGCGGGGCTCAATTAGCCGGTACGGCAATTATACAAAATGCCAGTTCTATCAATGCAATAATTCTTGGCATGTTAGTTCAAGTATTCCCATTATTTATAACCCCGATGTTAATTAAATTGAGTGGCTCGACTCTGGCTGGGCTTGCCAATATAATTAACAACCCTAATCGTGGTCTTATTGACAGAACTCGTAAATTCACTGAAGATAGAGCAGAAAATATTAAGGCAAGAAGATTAGCCAAAAATCCTACCCGAAGAGGTCAATTTTTACTTCGTAATGCCCAAAGAATGGATCATAATAGACGTCGACGTGAATATAATAGGGATACTAATAATACCACAACTGACGCCAGGTGGTATAACTCCCGAGATTATCGTGATATTGACCAAAGAATGCGCAAAGCAACTGAGAGTAAGGCCATAGGTGAGACAAAGTCTGAAGTTAGGTACTTGAGATCAAATACTCATCAAAACTTAGCAACCAAATCCTATGAAGTCAGTCTAGATAAACAAACAGCTGAACAAAATGTAAGTCATTATATTAATCAAGAAATCAGAACTAGCGAAACACTAATGACAAAAGAAATGACTATGCGAAAGGCCGTGGACACGACTAACACATCAAAAGCTGCAATTGATAAAATCAATGAGGAATTTAGAGCGGGAATAAATAACACTGGCTTTGCTAATATGCAGCAATTAGCAGATGAATA
Source organism: Saccharimonadales bacterium (SeqCode) (assembly GCA_049656505.1). Taxonomy (GTDB): domain Bacteria; phylum Patescibacteriota; class Saccharimonadia; order Saccharimonadales; family Saccharimonadaceae; genus UBA1547. The sequence goes on from JBASLU010000023.1 coordinate 14,684, forward strand.
TAACATAGTTACAAGAGATTTTGCATTAACCTCTATCGCAACACAAAGAGCTAAGCACAGACAACAAACTCAATTGTCCGATTCCCTACTTAAGAATATCGATGTTATTGAAGGTCAGAATTTAAGAACTTATGCCGCTGGTATAGACGCTGGTCATGGTGGAGAAGAAGCTGCACTAGCCTATGCTGTTGCCGTCCGTAGAGAGGCAGACGCAAAGGTTATTAATGAACGAAGCCAGCTTATTAAGCAATTTAATCTATCAGGGCTTGAAAGACAGAGTTTGGCGACTGGAAAGAAAAGAGATCCTATAACTGGTGGGTTGATTGATATTACTTCTGTGCGTAAATCATACCAAATGGCGGATGGCACACAAGTAAATTATGATTTCGATGTGAATGATGATTTTATGAGAGAAGCCGCTATAGAAACACAGATGGCGATAGGATCATTCGACGATATTCGTACTATTGTTGAGATGTCCGGTAGCGAACTTAAGAAATATATTACAACCATATCAGATGGAGTTGCAAAAAATAAAATTGGTAGCCGAGGTCTTTTCTTAGGAGGAAAAACTATTGATGATATAAGTCAAGGAAAAATAACTAACCATAATGACTTAATAGAAATTACAGCCAAGTTTATACGGGATGGAAAAGCTAAACCAGAAGAGCTTGCTGGAAATGATGCTGAAGCTATTGCAGTATTCATTGAGGCAGTAAGGACTGGACATAGATTCATGACTTCACAAGTAGATAGGGCTAAGTTTGATGGAGGTGTATTGAGATTAAAAGCAGCTGCAGACCAAATACTGAATTCCGAGCTCTTGGGCAGAAACGCAACCGATGCGACAAAAGAACAACTCGATATTTTACGAAATCTATAAATACTTATCTAAACTTTCTGCTTCATCAACCGACCATTTATCAATCTCAGTTCTTCTAAGCTGACTGCAATATGCTCCGATACCTAAACTTTTGCCAATATCCTCAGCTAGAGTTCGTATATATGTCCCACTTGATACATGGGCGCGAATTTTTAATTCAGGATATTTATAATCGACTAATTTCAAGCTATAAATATCGACTAACCTTTTGGGCATTTCAATCGTCTCGCCCTTCCTGGCTAGTTTATAGGCCCTTCGACCATTTATTTTTATAGCGCTATAAATCGGTGGTATTTGGATTATTTTGCCTATAAAATTTTTAAGCGTTTCATTTATTTCATCGCTTTGGGGTATTAAATCTGAAATTTGAGTAATCTCGCCTTCTGGATCGCCTGTTGAACTAGTTTTTCCTAAAACTATCGTTGCTTCATAAACTTTGTCTAATTTCGTATATTTTTCAGCATTCTTACATTCTTTGCCAACAACTAATATCATCAATCCTGTAGCAAAAGGGTCGAGCGTGCCAGTATGACCAACTTTAATTTTCTGACCGTATTTCTTAGTTAAGGATTTACGAACGCACGAAACTACACCAAAACTGGTTATATTAGTGGGCTTATCGATTAATATCACACCGTCATTATTCATTTCACAATCATATAACGATGTGTGGCAAATGGTAAATGGTAAGAATATTAAGTACTATTTATCAACTATTAATTTGGTATTTTAAATTGGCTAGGATCGTCAGCAACCGACTGAGGAGGTAAAGTCGACGCTGCTGGTTGAGAATTTGAACTTTCTGATAAATCAGGCAGAGGTGGAGGCGCAATAGTATTGTTTGCAGTATCACTCGCTGGTGGAAGAGTAGAAAACTCTTCAGGCAAAGGTGGTGGCAACGGCCAGACTGGTTCAGTCGAACTAGGGGTGCTTGGACCATTAAATATATCAATAAGAGGCGTATCGGAATCGTTGGAAACCGCTCCGCTCATTGCTTGATTAGTAGTAGAATCACTATTCAGATATGAATGAGAAAGAATTGTTTTATTCTGTTCATTTTCTAAATCTCTTTTTGCATCTTGTGCGGCCTGTTCGGCTGTAGCATTTAAGGTACCGCCCAATATGGGCTCTTCCGCATCCTCTGGCATAGCCGATGTAGAGTCGTGGACTATGTCTTCGGGCTCTTTTTCTTCAGTATCTTTTGAATCAATGGCTTCATCTGTATTTTGGGACAATATTTCATCAATAGTCGGAACTTTCACACTAACTTCTTTTTCTTCTTCGTGAGAAACACTGAGTCCACCGTCATCGTCTTTTTTAGGTTCTTCTTTAGCTAGTTTTTCTTTAACGGTAGATTTTTTACTAGCAGAATAAGTAGGAATAGCGCTAATAGCATGTGTTTCTTGTAATTTTGCAGCAATTAATTGTTGATTGGCACCAGCCGCCATTAACTCTGCGGCAAGTGACATGACTTTAGCTGAAGTATTTTCATTACTAAAACGATTTGTAGCCGCTACTATACCAGTCAATAGTGCCGTTGCAATTTGTTTATCCAAGGCCAAACCATCCGTTGCTTTAAAGTTATCAGCTAAACTAGCAACCATTTCACTTAAAGAGCTGGCGGTTTCATCGCGCCAGTCATCACTACCTAATTTACTAGATTGCGAACCCGCACTTAGGGTCATAATAGTAACATCATCTAGCATTTGGTGAGCCGACAAAGCAGTATCTAAGTCTTCCTGTTGAGCTACACCCAAGGCTAAAACTAATTCGACATTATAATCACCTTGGCTGAATGCTAAGTCATCTTGGGTTAAGTTAGTTCGATATGGAGTTATAAAAATCTTCACCAAATCGCCTTCGACTTTATAACGAAGATGATCGGCTTTTTCTTTGTCTAACGCTATTATAAAATCGCGGAGACTGTCTGCTGTACCTTCGAATATCTTGTCTGGTTCTAAAAATGTAATTGCTGGTGGAATTGTTCCACTGAATATAGCTGTAGCATGCTTGTCTAATTTATTAAGTAAAACTGTAAGCCCAAGAGCAGCCGCGAGATCATCGACAGCAGGATTTTTACTAACAGTGACTAAAATATTAGTTGATGATTTTATCTTATCAACAACTTTTTGTTTAATTTTTAGACTGTTTTCGTTCATATTTAATCCTGATTTTTATTTTATCTAAACTACAAGAGTTACTATACCATAAGTGTTTTCAACCCGTCAACATCGGTTCACCTCTTTACAAAGTAAAAACTTTCAGTTATAATCGCAACCTGATTTGTATATATTATTTTAAAGAGGTAAAAACATGCCAATAATTAAATCGGCCATTAAACGAGCAAAACAAACCGTAAAGCGACGCGAGCGAAATATTCTTATTAAAAAAGATATTAAAAGCGTCGTCAAAGCATTTTCAGCTAAACCAAATGCTAAAAATTTGAGTGCTGTTCAAAGCGAATTAGATACTGCTGTTAAAAAAGGTTTGATAAAAAAGAACACTGCAGCTAGACGAAAAGCTAATTTAGCCAAAGTCGCTAAAAATTCTGGTGTAAAACTTGCTAGTGTTGCTAAGAAACCTACGGTTAAAAAACCAGCTAAATCTACATCAGAACAAAAAACAACTAAAAAAGTTGTCGCTAAAAAAGCCACCCCAAAAAAACCAGCTGATAAAACTGCAGTTAAAAAATCTCCAGTTAAAAAACCGACAAAATAATCACTAGACAATTTCTATATAGCAGTTATTTTTATTAAAGCATTCTCTATTAATATCCAAGGCTCGACTTTAGATGTTTTTAGATTATCATCAGTCTTGACTAGGATGTTAATCAATTTAACAATACCGCTCTTACCTAATTTTTTTGCAATTGGGCTAAGTTTTGTCACAACGTATGGATGAACTCCCAAATCACTAGAGACATTTTTTGAATTTTCAGAAGCATAAATCGCTAATATATTAAAAGCTTGGCTAGATAGTAAAGCAAAAAGACGATGAGGGTCATCACGATTTTTAATATTAAAAATCGTTTTTCTAACAGCCATAACATCTCCTTGAATTGCCGATTCCAAAAGATTTAGAGCATTTTCGAAAGAATTTGTTTCAATTACATTGTCTATAACCTTCGAAGTTACGTTATCTAAAACCGCTAGTTTTTCAAGAGCATGAAATAATTGCCATTGATCGACACCGACCTTTCGGACCAATAGACGTGCGTTTTCTTTATTAAGTTCAAAACCTTGCTTTTTAGCCTCGTCCATCACCCACTGTTCAGCTTTTAAATAATCTCGGTCGCTCCAACTAACAAACTCTTTAATATCACCGATTTTACTAATAGCTTTATAAGCGCTAGTCCTTTTATCTAATGTTGGTTCAATGATTATTAGGTTTATATCATCCGATATTTTATCTAGCCAATCACCTATGATTTTCCAAATCGATGAGTTCTGACTCAATCGTCGAATTATAATGAATCTTTTTTGAGAAAATAAGCTCACTCCCATTAGTAAGTCTGGCAGATTGTTTAAATTTATATATTCAGCATCAATGTTTTCGACTTGTCCGGCAAAATTATGAATTTCATTTTGAATATATCTTTCAATCTCAAAAGAATTATCGCCAGTCAGTAAAGTTATCATATAGTTTATTATAGCCCAGCTAAATGGTTATTAGCCATCATTTAACTTTAATAATCCGTATTCTAATAACCTCAACTATAACTTTTGCTCTTTGGGACAAATATGCGTACCGCGACCGGCGACTCTAATTTTTATAATTTCCGTACCACAACGAGGACAGAGTTGTCCCTCTCGGTGGAATACGCGGGCAAAGTCCATATAACTACCCTTCTTCCCTTCAGCATTAACATAATTACGATTAGTGCTACCGCCTTTTTCAATCGATAGATTCATCACATAACGCACTTCAGAATATAAACGTTTTAACTTTAAAAATGATAAATCACCAACTTTTGTTGCTGGATGTATTTTAGCCCCCCATAAAGATTCGTCAGCGTAAATATTACCTATACCAGCCACTACAGATTGATCGAGCAAGGCTGCTTTGATTGTTGTATTTGAACGTCTTTTAAATCTTTCCGCAAACTGTTCAGACGTAAAATTAGATTCTAGCGGCTCAGGACCAACTTTTTTTATAAAATCGATATTCGGCACTTCAGCTGTTGGAACTAGTTTTATCCAACCAAATTTTCGCTGATCGTTAAAAAATAATTTTGACCCGTCATCGAATTCAAAAATAACACGAGTTGACTTATCTGGTAATGAATTTATGAGACTGTCGGTTGGATGACCACCACCAAAGCGAGTTTTAGTCACGGAATTTGAGGATTGGGAAATAGGGATTGAAGATTTTAGTTTCCCATTTCCCATTTTGGAATCTCTATTCTCGCGGCATTCACTTACAAACACTAGTTGTCCAGTCATTTTAAGATGGATTACCAAAGTATAACCTGTCGATAAATCAATCATTAAAATCTTAGCTCGCCGATGGATATTTTTTATTTTTGAATCGATTAAAAATGACTTTATGTCGTTCTCGCTATTGGGAAAACTTTTTTGATTATCACTCGTAACAGACTTAATTCTACGATCAATAATTAGTCTCTCGAGACCTCTTTTAATTGTTTCAACCTCAGGCAACTCAGGCATTATTTTTATCCAATAAAGTAGCAAAGTCTAGTTTGGCTTGTTGCAAAGATTTATATAAAATTCCATTCACGCCAGCTGCGTTGGCCCCCTGTACGTTGGATAACTTATCGTCAAACATAACACATTCAACCGGGGGCACTTCAAGTCTTTCGGCTGTTATACTAAAAATTCTGGGGGCAGGCTTTGCAAGACCGACATCACTTGATAAAACCACTTCATCAAAAAGTTCGGCTAATTCCTGTCTGCTAAAAAAATCCTCTACCCAACCATGGCCAACATTGCTAAGCATACCCAGCTTGTAATTGCCGGATTTTTTAAGCTCTTTTACCCAATCAATTGCATCTTTGTCCTTAGAATAATCATTACGATAATAACTTTTGACCGTTTCTACGCTTATATTTGTTAGCTTAGCCATTGACTCATAAAATTCTCTTCTTGATAATGTTCCATAATCATTTTCACTAACTAATTGGTTAATTTCTTGAACTAAATGAGGGAATTTATTGAATAAAGTTGTGTATCCAGGCAATACTAAAACACCAAAAAGATCAAAAATAATCGCTTTAATTACCATAATTTTTCGATAAGAGCTTCCCCGCCCTTTATTTGATTCAAAAACAAATTCACAATATTTTTCACACTAGATCTAGAAATACCCCTGTCATTATTGCAACTTGACGACCAAACTTTTTTTACATTTTTTTCATCTTTGATAGTCGCAAACTCATAGATATATCCCGTCGCACAAACCCCTTTATTATCAGAGCTGTTAGACCCATCCATAAAACCAGCTTTATCAAGTGCATAAACAAATTGTTCATAAGCTGGAAGATTGTTGTTAAGTTTTATACTATCTAGATTATTTTTTTTATAGCCTTCGTAAACGCTAAGTTCGCGCATATTCGGTGATATGACAATTTCATAAGATCTAAAATCTTCATCAGCAACAATAGGACCGCGCACTGATAAACTGACCATATAGCCATCGGATGTTTTTAATAACGCTTCTTTACCTAAATCAACAGGCTGATTTTTGGTTCTATCGACAATAGTTTCAGCTACAAAAAATATACCCAAAGAGACAACCACAAGGATAGCTAATATCAATAACCTCTGAATAGTCCTAGTCGTCTTATAACTCACCATTTTATTATTATACTATCTTTTTAGATTAAAATCAATCTAGACCAGGACCACCGTAATCCCCAACAACCCTATTGGCATCAGTGAAGGATTTGGCTTCTTCCTAATAAATAGTTTCGTATTTTAATCTTTTTACTCTAATATTAATATTTTTCAAAGCAATTCACCCCAATTTCTACCAATACGGACATCTACTTTAAGTTTTACAGTCAAATCAGGCGCTATATTTTCCATGACAGACTCTAATATTTCAGCCACCTTTTCGGCATTTTCTATTGGACACTCAACCAAAATACTATCATGTACCTGTAGTAATTGTTCACCAAGTCCGCCGAGCTCATCTTCAATTTTTATCATAGCAAGTTTCATTAAATCAGCCTCAGTACCTTGAATTGGCATATTTGCAGCAGCTCTTTCAGCAGCGGAACGTACCATAAAATTACTACTCAATAAATCTGGAGTTGGTCTGCGGCGTCCAAAAAAAGTTTCGACATAACCCTTAATTCTAGCTTCGTTGAGTGTATTGTCTATAAATTTTCTAATTGGAGCCCGTAATTCAAAGTATTCATCAATAAATTTTCGAGACTCAGAGAAATTCATGCCAGTGGCTGCGCTTAATCCATGCGGGCTCATACCGTATAATATTCCAAAATTTATAACTTTAGCATTTCGTCGCTGTGTTTTGGTCACATTATCAATTGGTGTGTTATAAATCTCGCTGGCAGTTTTAGTATGAATATCAACATTACTGTTAAAATCGCTTATCATTATCTGATCGCCAGCTAAGGCTGCAGCTAATCGCAGTTCAAATTGGGAGTAATCAGCCGCAACTAGAATTTTATCACCGTCAGTTATAAATGCCTCTCTTATCTTACGACCCAGCTCAGATCGTATTGGTATATTTTGTAGATTAGGATTAGTACTACTAAGTCTCCCAGTGACTGTAGCATCTTGATTAAAAGTTGTGTGAACCCGATTTTTATCGTCTATAAGTTTTGGTAAAGCGTCGACGTAAGTATTTTTTAATTTAGCCAATTCTCGAGTTTTTTCAATTAATTCTATAATTGGATGCTGTCCCTTAAGTTTATTAAGTTCTTTTTGGCCAGTGCTGTAGCCAGTTTTACCTTTTTTGATACCAGCAGTGTGTAATTTGAGCTTTTTAAATAAAACCTCGGATAATTGCACAGGACTAGCTATATTAAATTCATGACCAACTAGATTAAAGATTTCTTGTTCAAGTTTTTTATATTCCTCGTCGAGTTGAAGACTCATTTCGCCAAGCAGTTTAGTATCAATCTTTACGCCTCTATGCTCCATCAAAAAAAGTATATGTATCAATGGAAAATCAAATTGACGAGCAATCTTTGCAAATTTAGGCTCTTGTTCAAATATTTCTAATTGTTTTTTGTATATATCAAGTATAGATGCAAGTTTTGATTCTATGGTTAAAAATTCTTGACCAGTTAGGCCTTCTAGGGATCTGTCTCGTTTTAATGAATCAATAATGAAAGCCGCCTGAGCAATATCATGAACTTCTTCAAACTTTACAAATATTCCCCGCCTTGCTAATTCATGATAAATAGTTTTAATACCATAGCCAACCACCGTCGATAGTTCTAAAACTTTCCATTCACTTCTACTCAGCTTATCGATATTTTTACGAAAAATATTTTTACCATCCCAAGATATATATATGTCGTTATCGTTAACCAAAATTGCAACTGGACCTTCAACCTGCAAGACATCTGGCCACGGTTGAATATTCAAATTTAGGATTTTTGCCGTTGATGATTCCGCAGACTTATTTTTATCTAAACTCATATATTCAGGTAATCTTTTAATTAAAGAAAAGAATTCTAAACGCTTCAATATCGCAGCCACTTTATTTAAATCAGTATCATTAACATCGGCAATATCCCAATTAATTTCAACAGGGGCTTCAACCCAAATCCTAGCTAATTCTTTTGTTAAATAAGCAGATTTTTTTCCATCAATTAATTTTTTAGCAATGGCAGGTTTAATCGAGTCAATATTTTCATAAATGCCGTCAAGTGTTTTATATTCTTGCAATAACTTTGTAGCAGTTTTTTGACCTATACCTGGAACTCCAGGCATATTATCAGATGAATCGCCCGCTAAAGATTTCAAATCCAAAAATTGGTTTACTTTTATTCCATATTTCTTTTCAAAATATTCCTCATGGAATTCTTCAAGATTTGATAATCCGTTTTTAATAGCATAAACTTTCGTCAGAGGGCTAACTAGTTGTAATGCGTCTAAGTCGCTAGTCAAAAGGCAAGTTTCGATTCCCCTAGCTTCAGCTTGTTTAGCAAAAGCCCCCATTATGTCATCCGCTTCATAGTCATCAATCTCATAAAGTGGCCAACCGAAGGCTTCGAGTAATTCATAAAGTATCGGAATTTGTGCGTAAAAATCTTCAGGCGGTTTTTTGCGTCCGGCTTTATATTCTGGATATAATTCGCGACGCTTGCGTATATTAGTGCCTTTTTTGTCCCAGGCAACTGCTACATAATCAGGTTTTAATTTTTTGATAAGTTCAATAGCTAATGATGTAAAACCATAGACACCGCCGGTTGGCGTACCATCTGGCAAAGACAAGCCAGGCATAGAATAATAGCCTCTATAGAAAACCGATTTTCCGTCAATCACCGCCAAACGTTTAGTCATATTAATAGTATAACTGACTTTTTATTTATCTGTTAAAATAAAACTATGTCAAATGATACAAAAAACGCTGAAATCCTAGCTTTTGTGGGGTTAACTGGATCTGGTAAAACTGTCGCTGTCGATTATTTAACTGAAAAAGGATATCCAAAAGTCAACCTTGATAGTTTTATTTCTGATAATAACTTAGATCCTAATGAAAAATTAACAATTTATAAAGACCTAATTTCAACAAACGGCAAAGATTTTTTGGCGCTAAAAGTTATCGACCAGATACACGATTTAATGAGTGCGGGGCAACATAAAATACTAGTTGATGGTTCTCTTTCCTGGACTGAGTATAAGACCTTAAAACACGAATTTCCCGGCTGCATAACAACAATAGCAATCATAACATCAAGACACCTAAGGCATAGTCGTCTAATTAACGATCCAAGCAGAGATATTAATCAAGACGACGTAGATAGGCAAGATTGGTTCGAGATAGAAGAATTAGAAAAAGCCGGTCCAATTGCTATAGCTAATTTATATATAAGCAACAATAAAGATTTAAGTTCTTTATATAAAAAATTAGATAAATTAATTATCGATTTAAATTTTTAATTAATATACTCGTGAAGTTTTTTGGAATCTTTATGTTTTCTAAGTTTTGCTAGAGCCTTGGCTTCAATCTGCCTAATGCGCTCACGAGTAACGGCAAATTCTTTACCAACCTCCTCCAAGGTGTGGCTCTTACTGCCATTAAGACCAAACCGCATTTTGAGGATTTTTTGTTCACGATCAGATAGTGACGATAGCACAGATTTTACTTGCTCCTTAAGTAATTGCGAAGTAGCTGATTCTTCAGGAGTCACGCTATCACCATCTTCGATGAAATCTCCTAAAACTGAATCCTCATCTTCACCATCACGTCCGACACCAGCATCTAATGAAGTAATATCCTGTTTGATTTTAATAACATATTCAACCTTAGCTGGCTCCATCTCAAGTTCTTCGGCTAATTCTTCAATCGTGGGCTCGCGATTTAATTCCTGAGTTATTCTTCTTTGAGTTCGCAATAACTTATTAATGGTCTCAACCATATGAACAGGAATACGAATCGTTCGAGCTTGATCGGCTATCGCCCTAGTGATAGCTTGACGAATCCACCAGGTTGCATAAGTTGAAAATTTGAAACCTTTATCTGGATCAAATTTTTCTACAGCTCGAAGCAGGCCAGTATTTCCTTCCTGAATTAAATCAAGAAAATCTAATCCTCGACCACTATATCTTTTAGCTATTGACACGACAAGGCGCATATTAGCTTCGGCCATTTTATCCTTTGCTCTTTTTTCACCTGCTACAACACGTTGAGCTAGAGCCAATTCTTCTTCAGCTGTAAGTAAAGGGATTTTTCCTATTTCGCGCAAGTATAAACGAACGCTATCATCACTAGCATCGTCAAAATACTGACCATGCTCTAAAATATCTTCAGCTTCTTCTTCCTCTTCTTCTATTAATTCATCAGGAGCAGGTTCTTCAATATCATTAATAGATCCTCCGCCTATAAGCAAGTTGTCTTTATCTATAATTGGTTTGTCAGTATCTTTATCTTTGCCCACTTTGTATCTCCTTTATTAAATCGTTCAATCGCGTACGTAATTCATCGGCTTTATTATCATCACCTACTATTTCAGCGTCACGTAGCTGATTAGTTAAAATGGTCTTTTGTTTTTTCTTGTGTTCGTTAGTTACTTGGCGGAGCAATCGTGCCGTTTCAAAGTAACGATCTGAATCGTTCCAATCGGCATAGCGAGCGTCGGCTTTTAATAGAAGTATTTTGACATAGGTATCGTATTTTTGCAACTCTTTAGGAGTATCTTTAACGACTTTGTTGTCATTACTGATGATATATTTAGCAACTTCTTGTCGCATCTCGCTCTCAAAATAGTCGACTGGAAAATTCTTAAATAAATCATGAGTAGATGCATCAATTAATGCAACCGACAACAAATTATCCTGACATGAATAAGGGTCCGGGCTTGATGGTGATAGACTAACTTTTTTATAAATCTTACTTTCAACTTTATCTAATAATTTACTTTTAATAACATCGGAAGGGGTCTGTATATAATCAGCCACTTTAGCTATATAATGTTCTTTTTCTACTGGATCAACAATATTTTTTAAAATATTAGCTGCCAGACTTGTAAATTTACGTTTGCCAGTTGCGGATTTTAAATCATATTTAGATGCATATTGTCCTAAAACCCAATCGATAGCCGGTTTAGGTGAATCAATTGCGTCTTGCCAAATATTCTTATCTTTTTTTATTGCCTCATCGGGATCTTTAAAAGGCTCTGGTAGTGAAACTATCGATAAATCAACATCAATACCTTGAGCTAAAGTAATAGCTCGCTCTGTAGCGGCTATACCAGCAGAATCACTATCAAACGCAAGACGGATATCATTAGTAAGTCTAGACATCGCCTTCAGATGAAACTCAGTTATAGCGGTTCCAGCGGTCGCAACAACATTTTTTATATCAACTTGATGGCTACTTATTACGTCTAAATTCCCTTCAACAATAACAACGAATTTTTTATTTCTAATTGCTTCTTTAGCCTGAGATAGACCAAAGACGTGACGACTTTTATCGTAAATAAAGGTTTGCGAAGTGTTTAAATATTTAGGTGCATTTTTTATATTATCGTTGATAATACGTCCCGTAAAACCGATTATTTTGCCGGTTGTATCCATTAAAGAAATTATCATTCTACCACGAAAAAGATCGCCGCCAAATCTATTCACTAAACCACTTTTTGAGAGCTCTTGTTTCGTAAAACCTTTTTTGGACAAAAATTGTGTTAAAGCGTTAACACTATCTGGTGCATAGCCAATTTTAAAATCTTGGACAATTTGCTTACTCAAGCCACGAACCTTAAAAACATAATCCATAGCGTGTTGATTCTTGACCAGGCTTTGTTGATAATAACTAGCCGCTAGATTATGGGCTTCTAGTAGTCTTTTTTTCAATTTAGATAGTTCTCTACTGCCTCCACTGTCAAAAATAGATAAATCAACACCAGCCTTATGGGCCAAATATTCTAAACTAGCGCGAAAATCTAATCCTTCGACTTCCATTATAAAAGAAAAAACATCACCGCCCTTGTTTGAAGAAAAGTCGTGCCAAATTTGTTTGTCTGGACTTACAAAAAAGCTTGGGGTTTTTTCAGAAGTAAAAGGACTCAACCCTTTAAAGTTACGTCCAGCGCGTTTAAGCTGAACATACTCGCCTATAACATCCTCAATGTTTAAACGCGATCTAACTTCTTCCTTCGCCTCTTGCATGTTGGACTCTATTATATAGTTGTTATCTAATAACTCAAAACATAGGTGATATAGTGACGGCTATTTTAAAGAAACGCTAATTTCTGGACCACTTAAGGCCCTGCTATATATGTGAGCTTTTTAAATACGATTATGTAACTTGTCATTTTTTAGTTGGTAGATTTTTAGTTTTTTAGAAGCGTTAGATAAGTCACTTTAAGTATTAGCTATAACAGCCAAGTGTTGGTATCTTATACCTGAGTAGGATGCAACTGCAATACTAGGATACCGATTACGACAATGACAACTAAGAGTTCGATGATAGTGAAAGCTGGCAAGGCCAGCTTAACCCTACGAAGTTTTAACGAAGTAGGTGCGAAAGCGGCTTGATATTGTTTAGTTTTAAAAAAATCATATTTTGACATTTATTTTACCCAAACGTATATTTCTTGAAATTTTCTAGGAGTTAGCCCAAGTCCCGACTCTACAGGATAGTCATCATTCATGTGCTGATTATATTTTCCGTATCCCCAATCTCCGTAATCAATCGAGGCTGGTAGTCCACCTAAATACATAGACGAATCCGCATCTTCTGTATTATATTGACCATTGATTAGGTGTCTCCATAAATTTCCGTAACCGCTGAGCATAGAGCCCAACACGGTAAATTGAACATCTTGAACGCCGTCTATACCATGAAATTTTACATTTGGGCTCGGACTATCTGGTTGGTCATGAAGCCATTCAAAATACCAACTAAACGTATTTATCAGAACCGCAGTCTCTGTCGTAATACCAATTCTCGAAAAATTCCAATTTTTTGCTTGAATTTTCATATTGTTGAAATTTATTCCATCAGAAATTTCAACAATCTTACCGTCCGTTCTAGTGACAGACGTCGCTGAAGTAGCCAGCCCTTCATATATTTTTGTCCAACCGCCCCCATCAGAAGACATATCGCAGTAGGCTGATATAACCGAATCTGAAGGCTTAATTAAATATAGACCACTTGTTGACGCTTCGTTTGCATTTAGTATAGCTAGGCAAGAAGTGCGATACTGCGATACGGTCACGGGAGCACTATCATTGCTAATTCGATAAGTATTACCGTTGGGCCCCGATAAATATAAAGAAAATATCTGTGGATTAGTTTGATTATTTGATTCATAGTAAGCATATAAATTTCCAGGGCTGATCTTAAGACACAGATTAGTTGGTTGTACGATGGTCGTTGGATTAGCTACGCAGTCGGTTGAAATCGTGGATGGATATGCGGAATTAATCAATTGGAACATATTTAATTGAGCTTTAGCATTAGCTAGGTCAGATTGTAAGCTAGAAGCAATGGCTTTATTAGTAATACCGTTATATGACACGATAGTAATAGTAGCTAGAATACCAATCACGACAATGACGACTAGAAGTTCGACGATGGTGAAAGCTGGCAAGGCCAGCTTAACCCTACGAAGTTTTAACGAAGTAGGTGTGAAAGCCTTAAGCTTGTTCATAGAGATAGTATAACATCAGAAAAAAGATAGATAAAAAATCAAAAATTTTGAAATTGTTTGTAATTATGCTTAAATAACAGGAGTATGAACCCAAACGATAGCCAGGACATACCAAGTAATTACTTGGATGAAATCGCCCCGAAAAATAGTAATGGTAGTTTATTAAATAAAAAATCTACCTTAATTGTTATAATTCTGGGAACATTAACTTTAATTACCATATTGTTGATGATGGTTATTCAACTCACTAAAGGTAATTCGAACACGACCGAACAGTTAGCAGCTAGATTAACGTCGATAAAGAGTACAGTCGATCAATCAACTGATAGTTTAAAAAGTCCGAGTATTAGAGCGATAAATAGCGATTTAAAAATATATCTAACAAACACAATCAGAGACTTTAAACCTTTTCTAGAAAAAAAGAATATTGATATTGAAAAACTAAGCCCAAAAATTTTAAAAACTGAATCAAATGATCAACTACTCGAGAGACTAGAGGATGCTCGCCTTAATGCAGTTTTTGATAGAACTTATGCAAGAGAAATGTCTTACACATTAGAATCAACCGAGAATTTAATAAATGCAATAATTAAATCTAATAAAGATGCTGAGTTCAAAATATTTCTTGAAAATGCGAAAACTAATTTGACGCCCATCCAAGAAGAATTCGAGTCATTCAGTAGTAACTAAGTTATAGCTTAAAGTAATTAGGCTTTTTATATATTCATCGTCCAATTGGCCAGAACAAATGATAGTATTCCAGTACCTTTTGTTTAGATGTTTACTTGGTAAAACAGTTTCATAATCTTTTCTTAATTCCTGGGCCAATAATTCGTCGCATTTCAAACTTATTTGCACTGGATTAGAATTATCATAAACTACAGCAAAAATCTTTGCATTTTCATCATTTTTTTCACCAATCTTAAAAACCGATAAATTATCGTCAATTGACTTATCAATCCAAGCGTTTTCGAAATTAATAAGATATTCTTTTATTTCTTTTTCAGTCATGACTTCAAATGGTTTAGATAATATTGTAACTCAGATATACTACCCCTAATGTCATCTATGGCGCGATGATTGTTAGGCTTTGCAAATTGTTTGTTATATTTATATTCAAAAACTACTTTCCAGGCGCTAACGTCTAGCATTCGATAAAACAACATTTTATCCAATTTTGGCCATTTCTTTACGATAAAACGCCTATCAGCATGAATTGAATTTCCGCCTAATAAAATTGGCTTTTTGATATCAAAATTCTTTTTAATAAAATTGATTAGTTCATTTTCAATTTCTTTTATCGGCTTACCTTTTTTATTTTGTTCTAAAAATATTTTCCTGTTCTCTGCGTTACTATCCCAAAAATCAGCGTTAGCATTAAGTCTTCTTTTTAATTGAAAGGAATTATTTTTTATTATTCCTTCGTATGTATCTAGTTCTTTAAAATTCCAGTCTGTCACAATAGCAGCTATTTCTAATATTAAATCTTTCTTATCAGAAAGACCTGTCATCTCCAAATCAATCCAGAGTATTTTATCCAATTTTAAATTAACAGATTTGTTAGCCATTTATTAACTTTTCTTTTTATCAAGATTTTCAACTTTTAAAAGTTTTACTAGAAAGTAAATGACAAAAGCTATAATTACAAAATTAATTAAATCATTTAGAAATATTCCATATTTTAAGATAACTGGAGCACCGTTACTTGATTCTCCGATTGTTGCGCTAAGTCCTTTTAAACCTTCAGTTGAACCAAGTAATAAGCCAATTGGCGGCATGACAACATTGTCGACTAATGATTTAACAGTCGTGCCAACGGCGCCGCCCAAAACTAAACCAACCGCTAATCCTACCACGCCTTGGGTTCTGATAAAATCAATAAAACCCTTTAGTTGGGATTTACCCACTCTAGTAATTGTTTCTGGTTTAACCGTAACCTTTTTGGCTACTTTAGCAATTTTTGACTTTGGCATTTTCATTCTCCTCATTACATATTATCAGGAATTTCTATACCTAGTATACTAAGGCCGTGTTCGAAAGCTTGGCCTACTTTTTTTAATATACCTAATCTAGCTGATTTGATGTCTGTTGGTACACCTGAAGTTGACACTGATGTACTTTCATAATAACGGTTAAAGGTTTTTGCTAAATCGTATAAATATGATGCGATTTTATGAGGCTCCAGATCCCTCGATGCAAGTTTAATTATTTCAGGATATTCTAACAATTTTAATAATATCGCTTTTTCTGGTTGATAATCATAATTATTTTCTATAACGGGGCTATTGATATTATCTTTTATAATTTTATTTAATCTAACCACAGCATATTGTACATATGGACCGCTAAAGCCACTAAGCGCAAAAATTTTATCCCAATTAAAAAGTATGTTTGTCCGCCTATCAGCAATAAAATCACTAAATTTAATAGCCCCTAAAGCAATTTTTTTAACATCATCTTCACTAACATTACGACCCTTAACTATTGCGCGAGCTTTATCTTCGGCTTTGTCTAATAATTCTTCCATTAAGACGACGCCCTTACGACTACTCATTTTCTCGCGCGTGCCGTCTTCATTAATTTGATCAATTAACCCGAACCATAGATGTATAAGTTCCGATTTTATACCAATTTTTTTTGCCATTGCAAAAAGTTGTTTAAAATAAAATTGTTGTTCAGCGCCCACTACGTAGATAACTCTATCAGGATGCCATTTTTCTTCACGATACAAAATAGTGGCCAAGTCGGTGGTTGCATAAAGTGCTGCCCCATTAGATTTTTGAATCAATAGAGGAGTGTCTATACCAAATTCATCCAAAGGAACAACCACAGAACCATCATTATTGCGGATAGCTACTCCACTTTCCACTAATTCTTGAACTGCTTGTTTACCTTTTGGCGCAAAAAAGGCTTCACCTAGTTCATATTCGGTCGATATTTTAAGTCGAGCCATAATTTCATGAATGTGAGAAAGACTAATTTCGTTAAATTTTTGGCTATATTTAACAGCTTCTTCGTCACCATTTTCTAATTTTAATAACCAGTCTTGAACCGCATCGGCTAATTCAGACTCGCCACGCTCCGCCTCCTCTTTTAAGGCCTTTTTTGTTTCAATATAAACTCTACCGAGTTCATAAACACCGTCTTTGGACAATTTTTCTTCATTAGAAAATTTTAAAAAACCAACGACCCAAATTCCGAATGGAGCTCCATAGTCACCGAGATGATTATCGGTTATCACTTTCCACCCTGTCACTTCCATTAGTCTTTTGACGGCCCAGCCTTGATTGCCAGGACGTAAATGACCAATACTGTAAGGCTTCGCCATATTTTGACTAGGATATTCAACAATAACCGTCCTGCCCCTACCGTCTTCGTTTTCACCATATTTAGAACTCCAAGTTTTATCTAGAACACTAAAAAGAGACTTGGCAGAAACTGTCATGTTAATAAACCCTGGATTAGTTACGGTAACCTCTTCAAAATTACCGGTTTTATTTAGCTCATTAGCCAATCGATTAGCTAATTCAATGGGATTTTGTTGAGTTATTTTTGTTAGCCTCAGGGCAATATTGGTTGAAAAATCGCCAAATTTTTCATCTGTTCTAACTAATTGAACTTCCAGATCGGTATCAAATAATTTTTTGACTAAATCTGCAATAACTAAGGATAAGGCTTCCATCTTAGATTAAGTATAGCAAAATATTTATCAAATAGACTCTGTGATTCTTTGAATGGCTAGCATAAACGCACCCATCCTAAGGTTAACATTAGATTCTTGAGCCACTTTATATGTTGCTATGGCGGCGCTAGCTAGAATTGGTTGTAATTTTCCAAACACTTCTTGCTCCGTCCATTTTTCATTTTTCAAATTCTGATCCCACTCAAAATAAGACACAACGACTCCCCCAGCGTTCGCTAAGATATCAGGTATGATAGTTACGCCTTTGTTGAATAATATTTCATCCGAAGCCGGACAGATAGGCCCATTAGCCAATTCTAGGATAGTTTTTGCTTTGATATTATTAGCGTTCTTTTCTGTTATAACCCCTTCAAAAGCCGCTGGTATCAATAGGTCGCATTCAATTTCTAACAACTCTTCGTTAGAAATATTTTGGCTATCATCAAAATCTATAACCGAACCGGTTTCGGCCTTATGAATAATTAATTTATCAACATCTAGGCCATCTGGTTTATATACGCCACCTTTAGAATCGGAAACTGCGATAATCTTATGGCCAGCCTTGTGCCATATGGCAGCAGCGTTGGCGCCAGCATTACCACAACCCTGAATAACAACTTTTAGCTCGCCATTTAGACCTAAAAAGGTTTTTAAAGCGTCAAAAACATAAAAACCGCCCTGCGCAGTTGCAGTACTGCGTCCTAAAGAGCCGCCATTTTCAACAGGTTTACCAGTTATAACAGCTCCTGTCGTATCAGAAGTGATTTTGCCATATTCATCCGCCATCCAGGCCATAATTTCTGGAGTCGTGCCGACATCAGGAGCAGGTACGTCTTTGTGCGGTCCAAGTATATCGGATAATCTCTGGACCCAACCGCGAGATAATTTTTCTAGTTCATTTTTAGAAAGCCCTTTTGGATCAACAGCTATGCCGCCCTTGCCACCGCCCATGGGTATATTAACAACCGCACATTTTAAAGCCATCCAAAAAGCTAAAGCCTTAACTTCATTTATATCAGTACTTGCATGATATCTAATTCCTCCCTTGTATGGTCCAAGAGTATTATTGTACTCAACGCGATATCCGTTAAAAATTCTAACCGAACCATCATCCATCGTAATGGGAATTGACACTTCAATATTTCTATCAGGTTGCCTAAGACGAGCCAGCAAATTATCGTCGATATCTTTAATTTTAGATACTTTATCTAGCTGAGTCATAGCTTTTTCAAATGGATTGTACATATTAAACCTTTCTGTTATTTATTGCCGCTTTAATTAATCCTACGAATAACGGGTGCGGTCTAGTCGGACGTGATCGAAATTCAGGATGAGCTTGTGTGGCTATAAAATATTTATTCTCTACCCCCTCGACAAACTCAACTAATTTTCCGTCAGGCGACGTACCGCTAACAGTTAATCCGCCCTTTTTAATGTAAGATAAAAAGTTTTGGTTAACTTCATAACGATGACGATGACGTTCTATTATTTTAGTTTTTCCATAAAGCTTTCCAGCCAAGGATCCTTTTTTTAATTTGGCTGGATAATCACCCAGCCTCAAAGTTCCGCCAGTTGATTCTTTACCAGCTTGTCCATCCATAATATAAACAACGTCTTTACCTATTTTAGCACCAAACTCAGAACTATTAGCGTCTTTGAGACCGGCCTTTCTGGCGCTCGCAATTACCGCTACTTGTAGACCTAAACAAAGACCTAAATATGGTTTATTGTTATCCAAAGCATAACGCGCGGCTTTAATTTTTCCCTCTATGCCACGTGAGCCAAAACCACCCGGCACTAATAGAGCATCGACTTTCTTAAAATCGGTTTCACTAGCTTTTTCAGCATTAATCCATTTAATACTCAAGTCAACATCGCAAGACCAAGCAGCTGCTTTCAACGCTTCTATAACTGATATATAAGTGTCTTCGTTATCTATATACTTCGCCACCAAACCAACTGTTATTTTCATGTTATGTTTTTTCTTTTGAGAATCGACCACTTTCTTCCATTTTGATAGATTAGGTTTTTTGTGACAATTAGAAAAATCCGATAGCATTTTTTCAAAACCATTTTTTGCCAAAATTAGTGGCACTTTATAAACCGTATCCGCATTTGGCATTAACATAACGTGTTTTCGATTGACGCCACCAAAAAGACTGATTTTATCAGCAACGCTATCGGGCGCAGGATTATCGCTACGAACAACTACCGCATCTGGAACAATACCAAAACCTCTCAAATCATTAAGGGCGTTTTGGGCTGGTTTGGTTTTAAATTCCTTACTAGTACCTATAAATGGCACGTATACAACGTGAATGAACAAGCAATTTTCCCGACCAACTTTTTGAGAAAATTCTCTTATAGCTTCGATAAAACTAAGTCCTTCGTAATCACCTACTGTACCGCCTATTTCTATAATATGAATGTCACTGTTACCATTTTTTGCAGCATCGATTATAGCGTCTTGAATAGATTGGGTTAGATGTGGAACTAATTGAATAGTTTTGCCACCAAATTTACCGGCCCTTTCTTTTAATATAAGATTTAGCAGTAATCTACCAGATAGCGTAGCGTTTTTTTGAGTTAACTCTATATCTAAAAATCTTTCATAATGACCCAAATCTAAGTCAGTCTCGGCACCATCTTTAGTTACAAAACACTCACCGTGCTCTCTTGGATTCAAAAGACCCGCATCTACATTGAGATAAGGATCACACTTTTGAATGGAGACTGTAATTCCTTTAGCCTGCAAAACGGCACCTATGCTGGCTGCGGTAATACCTTTTCCTACCCCTGATAGAACACCCCCAGTTACAAATATATATTTTTGTTTTTGTTTGACCACGCGCCTACACCTCCATGGAATTTCATTGTAGCACCATATTTTAAAATACGCTAGATATAGCGTAGTTTGTTGTTTATTCTACGCTATAAAAAACTCTTGGTACTCTAATGACCAAAAATAAACATTACTAAAAGGCCCAAAAACGTATATAGACCAAGCCATGCCACACTATAAACAGCCGAAATAATACCCTGAGAATATTTACCTTTTATAAGTAACAGTAAACTTTCACCAAAAACTAAGCCACCAACTACTGCGGCAGATAATGAAAATAGTAATAAGAATACAAACGGCGCAATGGCATTATCAATTTGACCAAATAATCTGTCACCACTATTTATTATTTGAGAAACCAAAAATATATAAACAGCCGCTAAAAATGTACTTAATAAACTTCGAAGTAAAATTTTTTTATTCATAACTTAATTATAACAATAATTTATATTGCTATTTTGATTTTCTTCTTCTACATTCCAGATATGAATAATCCAAACGGAGTTTTACCTAGTTTAATAATGAGTTTAGAAATGCTTTAGACGATGGTGAAGATACAGATCGATAATAGATCAGGCATTAATTAAATGTCCGTCTACTAATAGAAAGGGCCGCCTCATGAGTTTTCACTCAATTAGCGGCCCGTTCGTACTTTCTTTCGATCCTGCAAGATCTAGAGAAAGTACTTCGACTTTTCTACCACCGACTTGGCGGACCAGTGATAGATGCGAGGCATAGCCTCTAGCGGTGGCAAGTCGTCAGCCACGATGATGAAGCGCTGTCGAAATCAAGTTTACCCGACAACCTCCGTTCACTCACTGGCACAACGAGAGGCTTTGGAACACCCGACAGCCTCCGTTCACTCACCGGCACAACGAGAACGACGAAAAAACGAGGTAACACAATATCACCTCCTTTCTGAGGCACAAAAGATTAGAGTTACCGCACGCCACAGATGCCACTGCCGTAAGGCGAGGGCCCGCCCCTACGCTTCGGCCGGTCTGGTTGTCGCGGACACGGGCGCCGAGCAGTGGGTCTGGCATGACATTAGCTCCTCTCGTCGCAATGTAAAAGTACTGGACGTCAAAAGCATAACATAATATTTAATTATTGTAAATACATTTTTACAAATAGTTTTATTTATTAGTAAGTGTTAGATTTATATTATTTGTATATTTTGTAAATATATATTTACAAAATAAGATAGAAGGTATAAAATATATTTATGTTCAAATATTTAGAAAAAATAGGCTTAAATAAAAAAGAAGCATTACTTTATGACGCCCTGATAAAACGGGGTGAACTTACCCCCTCACAAATCTCATTTGAAACAAGATTAACTAGAGAATACGTCTACGCCGTAGCTTCAGATTTAGAAAAAAAAGGTATTATCGAACAAATACCTGGACGGAAGAAAATCACCTATCGCGCAAAATCTCCAGAAAAAATACGAGATTATCTTAATTTAGAAAAATCATCGATTGAAGATAAAGAGAGGGCTTTTGACTTACTGTACCCTCAATTGCTCAATCAATATAAATTAGGTAATGGTCAGTCGGGCGTAACGTCTTTCAAGGGTATAGACGGCATTAAACACATACTCGAGGGCGCGTTCTATCAACCGAAACTGAAAGAAATACTGGTTTTTAGTTCACCAAATGATGAAATTATGGGAAGTTATCTAGTAGATCACATAAAAAAAGTAACTTCTAGTAGTATAAAAACAAGAGTATTATCTCCAAGAAGTCGACGATTAACTCGCAATTTAGATGGGGTAAAACTAAACCGAGAAATTAGATATATTGACGACGACCTTTTTGTTTTCCCGACTGAAATATCGT
>JBASLU010000024.1:0-6715 GCA_049656505.1 Saccharimonadales bacterium (SeqCode)
TGACAAACCCAGCTGATGGCTACAGCGACACTGGTAATGTCTCACCATCTAACCAAAAACGCAGCCTAACTCTTACTAATGGTGAAGTTATCTGGGATCTAGCTGGCAATGTTTGGGAATGGACTAACGGTCAAACAACTGGCGGTCAACCTGGCATAACAAACGAAACAGGCTATGCTTGGAAAGAATGGACAGCTACCCCAATGACAACTGGTACCTTAGCTGTTAATCCCTTCCCAGCAAGCACAGGTATAGCTGGCGCAAGCACCTGGAATGCCACTAATGGCATTGGTCGATTATATAGTTATGCAAATGAAACAGGTTTGCGTGGCTTCCTCCGCAGTGGCGCTTGGGGCAATGGCGGCAGCGGCGGTGTCTTGACACTGGGTTTGCACGGCGCCCCCAGCACCGCGGACGCGAGCATCGGTTTCCGTGTCTCTCGGTGATAGAACAACGAAACGAGCGTCTATATAAGCTTGCTTGTATAGACCGAGTGAGGCAGTTCTATCCCGAAGGGATACCAGACCTTAACTCTTACTTGTATACCTTGTGTTAATCAGATAAATTTGTTATAATCACACGTGAGTTTACTCTTGTTGGGCTAACGATTTAATTGAGTGTGTACACAATCATTAGCGCCAATAGGTATAACACAGAGAGAACATGCTGAGTTTAATCTGTAAATTGGCGAATGGAATATAGAATATGGAAAATGGCGAACCGCAATATGCAATAGCCATTTACCAATCTCGATGCCAATAGCCACATTCCAATAGCTAATAGCCAATTAAAAACGGAGTTTTCATAAATGCCAACCATCAATCAATTAGTGCGTAAACCCAGAAAGACGGCGACTAAAAAATCAAAATCACCGGCGATGGGCAAGATATATAACGCGCTTAATACTCAATACAAAGAACAAAATAGCCCTTTCAAAAGAGGCGTTTGTATTCGTGTAACTACAAAAACACCAAAAAAACCAAACTCGGCTCTTAGAAAAGTAGCTCGTGTTCGTTTGACTAATCAGCAAGAAGTATGGGCTTATATAGGCGGGGAAGGTCATAACTTACAAGAGCACGCCGTAGTTTTGGTTCGCGGTGGAAGAGTGCCAGATTTACCAGGTGTTCGTTACCATATTGTTCGTGGCGCATTAGATCTTCAAGGAGTAGCTAATCGCGCAAAAGGCCGATCAAAATATGGCGCCAAAAAGGAGAAAAAATAATGCCCCGTAAAGTTACCGCAAAGCTACAACGCAGAATTAATCCTGATCGAAAATACCAAAGTGTTTTGGTTCAACGTCTAATTAACAAGTCAATGCTTAATGGCAAGAAACTTGTCGCTGAGAGGGCAGTTTATGAAGCATTGGAAATTGCTGCTAAAAAAATTGGAATCGAGAATCCGCTTGAAGTTTTTGAAAAAGCTTTGAAAAATGTTTCTCCAAATTTTGAGGTTAAATCTCGTCGAGTCGGTGGCGCTAACTATCAAATTCCTTTTCCAATCCAGGGTCATAGACAACTTCACTTTGCATTCAGTTGGTTAGTGCAGGCTGCTAGGGCTCGAAAAGGCGCTTCATATTCTCAAAAATTAGCTTTGGAATTAATTGACGCTTATAACGAAACTGGCGGAGCTTTTAAAAAGAAAGAAGATACTCACAAAATGGCCGAAGCTAACCGTGCTTTTGCCCACTTTGCTAGAGTCTAATCAAGGTCAATACTATATCAATAGTCACAAAAGAACGTTTTTTATAATTCACAAACGCTTTTTTGGGAGCTTTAATATTACAAAACTATTTTATAATTTATATTTTAAGAATAATTCATCTAATATTGTATAGTAAAAACGTGGTATTTTTGATAGAATAGTCATCAAGTGCTATTAATTTTGGCAAAAAATAATTAACTTGCTTTCAGGCAAAAAAAGGAAATTTATATCAAATGGCAGAAAAAATCGTCCCCTTAAAGGATCTTCGTAATATTGGGATTATTGCGCATATTGACGCTGGCAAGACTACTGTGACAGAGGGAATATTATATCGAACTGGTTTATCTCATAAAATCGGATTAGTTCATGAAGGCGAAACGACGACCGACTGGATGGAACAAGAGCGTGAGCGCGGTATTACTATCACCTCAGCTGCTGTAACGACATTTTGGCGAAACCATAAAATTAACGTCATTGATACGCCAGGACATATCGATTTTACTGCCGAAGTTGAGCGTTCCTTACGCGTCCTAGACGGTGCTGTTACTGTTTTTGATGGAAAAATGGGCGTTGAGGCTCAATCTGAAACTGTTTGGCGTCAAGCTAATAAATATAATGTTCCTCGTATCTGTTTTATTAACAAAATTAATCAAACTGGCGGTGATTTTTATAAATCTTTAGAATCAATTCACAATCGTTTAACCAAAAACGCCCTACCAATTCATTTGCCAATTGGCTTCGAGAAAGACATCAACGGCGTTATAGATCTTATAGATATGAAATCTTATACTTATAAAGATTATGCTGACCACGAACTAATCCAAGGTGAAATTCCCGCTGATATGTTAGAAAAAGCTAAAAATGCCCGCAGTTTATTGGTGGAAAATGCCGTAGAAGTCGACGATGATTTATTTGAGAAATATCTCGAACAAGGCGAAGACTCAATTACTACAGATGAGCTTAAAGCTGCATTACGTAAGCGCGTATTGGCAGGCGATTTTTACTTGGTTACTGGTGGAGATGGACGTGGCGTTATTGTAGAAAAACTTCTAGATTTGATTGTAGATTATCTTCCATCACCACTTGATGCTGGCTCTGTTTGGGGGCATGATCCAAAAACTGGCAATGAAGTTGAGCGAAAACCTGATGATAAAGAACCTCTTGCGAGTTTAGCTTTTAAAGTTGCAACCGACCCATTTGTTGGTAAGTTAATTTTTATTCGTGTTTATAGCGGCGTAATGACTGCGGGATCATATGTTCTTAATACAACGACAGGCGAGAAGGAAAGAGTTGGTCGTATACTTCGTATGCACGCCGACAAGCGTGAAGATATTGACAGAATCTGCGCCGGCGATATAGCTGCCGTCGTTGGATTGAAAGATACCTTCACAGGAGCCACATTATCTGAAGCTACTCATCCAGTTATCCTAGAAGCTATTTCTTTCCCAGAACCACCTGTTTCTATCGCTGTTGAGCCTAAGACCAAGTCCGATCAAGAAAAAATGGGCATTGCTCTTCAGCGTTTAGCCGAAGAAGATCCTACTTTTAGGGTTAGAACTGATGAAGAAACTGGTCAAACAATCATGTCTGGTATGGGTGAACTACATCTAGAAATTTTAATTGATCGTATGAAACGAGAGTTCAAAGTTGAAGCCAATGTCGGTGAACCTCAAGTAGCTTTCAGAGAAACCATTCGTGGCACATCAGATGTTCAAGGTAAACATATTAAACAATCTGGTGGACGTGGTCAGTATGGTGACGTTTGGATTAAGTTTGAACCAAATGAGCCAGGTAAGGGATTTGAATTTATCGATGCAATCAAGGGTGGAGTTGTCCCTCAGGAATATAGGAAACCAGTTGAAGCCGGCGTTCGCGAAACCTTAGATGGTGGTGTTATCGCTGGTTATCCAGTAGTTGATGTTAAGGCCACATTACATGATGGAAGTTATCACGATGTCGACTCAAGTGAATTAGCCTTTAAGTTGGCTGGTAGTTTAGCTGCTCGTGAAGGTATTAAACAGGCAAAACCAGTTCTTTTAGAGCCGATTATGCAAGTCGAAGTCACTACTCCTGAAGAATTTATGGGTGATGTTATCGGAGATTTAAACTCTCGTCGTGGTCGCATAGAAGCTATGGAAGATTTATCTGCTGGTGCTAAATTAGTTAAGGCCTTAGTGCCGCTTGCAAATATGTTTGGCTATACCAGTGATTTACGTTCTATGAGCCAAGGTCGCGCCGCTAGCACGATGGAGCTAGCTCAGTACGAAGAAGTTCCACCAAACGTTGCTCAGGAAATAATCAATAAACGATCAAAATAACAAAAAACACTTAAATATACTTTATTTATATTGTGTAATTGTGTATAATTACTTTTATGCACTCTAGGAGTCTACTATTAGATTGCTTTAGAAAAAATAATAATTATATTCGCTATAGGCGAAAGGAGATAAACCTAAATGGCAGAGTTCGATCGAACAAAACCTCATGTCAATGTCGGTACAATGGGCCACGTTGATCACGGTAAAACAACCTTAACTGCAGCTATAACTGCTGTGCTTGCAAAACGTCTTCCAAGTAGTGTTAATAAGCCAGTTGCTTATGATCAAATTGATAATGCTCCAGAAGAGCGCGCTCGTGGCATCACTATTGCAACCAGCCATCAAGAGTATGAATCAGAAAAGCGTCACTATGCACACGTTGATATGCCTGGTCACGCCGATTACATCAAAAATATGATTACTGGTGCTGCTCAGATTGACGGCGCAATTTTGGTAGTTGCCGCTAATGATGGACCGTTGCCACAAACTCGTGAACACGTTTTATTAGCTCACCAAGTCGGTGTCCCTAAGATTGTTGTGTTCTTGAACAAAATGGATCTAGCAGACCCTGAATTAGTAGAACTTGTTGAAATGGATATTCGTGAGTTATTAGCTAAGAATGGATTCGACGAGAATGCCCCTATCATCAAAGGATCTGCCACTAAGGCTTTAGAAGGTAGCGTAGAAGACGAAGACGCTATTATGGAGTTAGTCAAAGCTCTTGATGATTACATCCCAGAACCAGTTCGCGAACTTGATAAACCGTTCCTAATGCCAATCGAAGATGTTTTTTCAATCAAAGGTCGTGGCACTGTCGCTACGGGTCGTATTGAGCAAGGTGTCATCAAAATTAATGATCCAGTTGAAATCGTTGGTATTCATCCAACTCAAAGTTCTGTTGTAACTGGTATTGAGGCTTTCAAAAAGAGTCTTGATCAAGGTCAAGCAGGCGATAACGCCGGTCTATTATTGCGCGGTATTGAACGTGAACAAATTGAACGTGGTCAAGTTGTTGTTAAACCAGGTAGTTTAACTCCACATACCGAATTCGAGGCAGAAGTATATATTCTAAAGAAAGAAGAAGGTGGTCGACATACTCCATTTAGTAAGGGCTATAAACCACAATTCTATTTCCGAACAACTGACGTAACTGGTGAAGTTGAATTACCAGCTGACAAAGAACTTGTCATTCCTGGTGATACGGTTACATTCAAAGTTAAATTACTTGCTCCAATCGCCATGGAAAAAGGTCTAACTTTCGCTATTCGCGAAGGTGGTAAGACTGTTGGCGCCGGTGTAGTAACTAACGTTATTAAATAATTTAGTATTTAATAGTTATCGTAAAACCTCCGTTTTATCGGAGGTTTTACTTTGTTTAAACACTGATGTTATACTTATGTTATGAAATTGGGTGGTTCTAATCTTTTAAAATTAATTACAAAACAATATAAATCTGCTTTCACACCTACTTCGTTAAAACTTCGTAGGGTTAAGCTGGCCTTGCCAGCTTTCACTATCGTCGAACTCTTAGTTGTCATAGTCGTAATTGGTATTCTAGCTGCTATTACAGTTGTGTCATATTCAGGTATGACTAATCGAGCTGTTATAGCTAATGCTCAAAGTGATCTATCTAATGCTTCTAAAAAACTAAAACTCTACCAACTAGAAAATGACACTTATCCCATAGACAAAGCTGCTGCTATTAATGCTAAACTAATCCCAAATAGCGATAACTATTCCTACTATGTAGATAACACTACTAACCCTAAAACCTTCTGTATTAGTTATATAAACCTGGATAACAATATTGCCTATAGTATTAACCAAGACGGCTCACCAATACCAGCCCCATACTGCCCAGTTCTATACTTAGATGCTTCTAACCCTAAATCTTATCCAGGTTCTGGTACTACTTGGTATGATTTAAGCGGGTATGGTAATGATGGGACAGTTAGTAATTCTGAATTTATGTTACTGGGCGATGCTTCATATTTAAGAAATATTGATAACTTGTCAAATTTCTTTTCAGTTGCAGTGCCTGATTCGCTTTCTATTAACAACGCCTTTAGTGCGGTTACCGGCGGTTGGACTATCGAAGAAACGGTATGGACTAATTCAACAATATATCCAGAGGCAGATGCGGGTAGCGTTGCCTCCAATTCAGCTTCAGGAACATCGTCTAGTGTGACTGGATTTGATTGGAACCACGGCATGCAATCGAATAAGTTTCGATTCGGATTAACAAGTGTCGGTGGTAATACATACGATGACGATATTCAATTTGTTGTTCCTACCCCTTACGATACTTTAAATACATGGAAAACGCGCACTTTAATATGGGACAGGAGCAATAACCGGGTAGAGCTGTATATTAACGGCACATATATTAACCAAGCAAATACCCCGAACGTGGCAGGACAGTCAATATATGATGGTGGTGGTATAAAATTTGGGGAGCTTTACGGCTGGAAACATTATGGCAGAAGAAGCATAATTAAAATTTATAATAAAATACTCAGTGTCGATGAGATAGTTAATGACTATCAATTAATTTCGTCCAGATATTAATCACAACAATGAGACCATATTTAATTGATTATATCTATGATTATGCTATAATCTATCAAGTATTAATTTAATCGTATTGAGAACTCGGCCAGACGTAATAAAAGCGATTCGAGCAGTCCTACTTCGCC
>JBASLU010000025.1:0-7323 GCA_049656505.1 Saccharimonadales bacterium (SeqCode)
ATCCGTATGTAGGAGCTGGCGGTGGTGGTGCTGGTGGTAGTGGCGGTAATGCAACTACGACAATAGCTGGCGGTGGTGGCATAGGAATTAACAACTCCATCTCTGGATTTTCAATAGGCTAT
This sequence comes from Saccharimonadales bacterium (SeqCode), assembly GCA_049656505.1. GTDB lineage: Bacteria > Patescibacteriota > Saccharimonadia > Saccharimonadales > Saccharimonadaceae > UBA1547. The sequence goes on from JBASLU010000025.1 coordinate 123, forward strand.
GCTGGCGGTGGTGGTGGATCGTTCAGGGGTGGTACATCGGGTTCTGCTAGTTTTGGAGGTGGTCCTGGTGGAGCAATAGGGTATGATGGAACGGGCAATACTGGTGGCGGTGGCGGAGCTGGTCAAGCTTCTTCTGGATTAGGCATAGGTGGCGAGGGTGGATCAGGAATAGTAATTATAAGATATGTTATTGGGTCTATATATGCGACTGGCGGTGAGATTACAACTTTAGGAAATTACAAAATACATACCTTCAAAAGCGATGGAATCTTTAAAGTGACTGGACCTAGAGATTGCAGTAAATTCAACTTATACTATCGTTTCGAAGTAGACAATGTAATTCATATGGTAACAAGTAAAAATCAATGAAATTAATCGATAAACATCAAGGTTTCTCAGCAGTTGAACTGTTAATCACTCTATTTATTGCCGCCACATTTTTAGTCGCTGGATTTCAACTCTATTCAACAATTATTAAGGATAGCGGATCGATAAGATTGACGGTTAGGGCGAGTAATGTTGCTTATAATTATTTGCAAAAAACCAAATCAGATGTTACAAAAATTACAAATCCGTGCAGCCCATATAACTTCCCGTCCGAAACACCAATTATTGACGGTTTGTCTAATGTCATAGTAAATATTGCCATTACCTGTCCATACACATCCGCGAGTTCTCTATCCAAAATAACAGTAACTATAGATTACAATGGGGCTGATCAACCAGTAGTACAAAGCTTATTTATCGATGGAGGTTCTGTCTAATGATTAAAAACCACCGCAAAAAAACGGCTGCTTTTACTTTAGTCGAAATGCTTGTTGTAGCTCCAGTGGTCATCTTAATTATTGGAGTCATTATTAATTCAATGATTCAAATGACAGGTGAAATTATGGCGACTAGAAGCGCCGCTTTAATAACTTCAGATATTCAAGAAGCCCTCAATACCATTGAAAATGATGTAGTTAATAGTGGAGCTTTTTTAGCAACAAATAATATAACCCTAACATCTCCGCAAGGAAGAAATAACGATACAACAAATTTCAAAAACGCAGATACTACTTATGGTCCAGCTATAATACTTAATTCATACGCAACAACAGATAACCCAACGAAATATGATATTAAATATATCTACACAAAAACACCAAACCCTTGTGATGCGTCGGCCGTTCAAGCAAACTCTAAGTTAATGTTTAATGTAATCTATTTTATTAAAGATAACGCTCTATGGCGAAGAGTAATTGCTCCTGAAAATTACCAAGAGGCGGGATGCGAAACCGCTTGGCAAACCCCTAGTTGTTATCCTGGTATAAATGGATCGTTTTGTAAATCTCAAGATAAAAAAATGGTCGAGGGTATTAATAATGATGGCCTTGAAATAAGCTATTATCCAACTCCGAACTCAACAACTCCGAATTCAATTGCAACAGATAGCGCTCAAACTGATTCAGCACGACAAACAGCATTAGGATCAAATAAGACTATTAGTGTTACTGTTACGAGCAATATGACGGTGGCTGGAAGAGATATAACTCAAACTGGTACGATTAGAGCCAGCAGTAAAAATAATGATACTGCTGCTACACCACAAAAACCAATTATAACAACGCAACCATCTAGTGTGTCAAAACTAGAGAATGAAACTAATATAACTTTTACCGCCCAAGCGTTTGATAGCACGTCGGTTCAATGGGAATTATCAACTGACAAAGGGACCAGCTGGTCTAATGTTTCAGGCGCAACTTCAAATACTTTGACATTGCCGACGATAAATATATCGATGGACGGCTATCTATATAGAGCCGTATTTACAAACAATGTTGGGAGTGTGGCTTCTAATTACGCTCGATTAAGCGTTGGTAATTCGCAATGGAGAGTAGTTGGAGCCGTTGGTGAACCTACTGTTTTCAAAAATGGATGGACAAACTTTGACAGTGGCTATAACACAATGGCATTTAGAAAGACTTTGAGTGGCGTAGTTATACTAAGAGGGTTAATTGACGCTGGAACGGCGACAGGGGGAACAGTTATAGCTACTTTACCCGAAGGCTATAGACCAACATCTTCGGGTAAACTATTATTCACCACTCAGATAAGTGCTAATGCCAAAGGAAGAATAGATGTTTGGTCAAATGGTGATGTAGTTTGTGTATATTGCAATACTTCTTGGACATCATTAGAAGGAATCCATTTTATCCCAGAAAATGGAAGATATCCTAATATAGCTCTTACCCCACTTAATGGTTGGGTTAATTACGGAAGCGCTCATGCACCAGCATCTTACAGTATAGATAATGCTAATCGAGTTCATCTGCAAGGTTATCTAAGTCCTGTAAGCGTAGCTAATACGGCTAGTGGAACTGTTATATATAAAATTCCTAATAATTTATTACCGTCCCAATATATACATTTCCCTGCTTATACTTCTTATCTAAATTCGCATATTAGCTTAGATTATAGAACAGGAGTTGAGGGCGTAGTGTCAAAGGTTCAACAAACGACTTTGGAAAGTGTAATGACTCAGCTAATGTATTATCCAGCAAGCCAGGACTCAAAATGGACCAATTTAAGCCTCGTAAATGGCTGGTCGACCTCTAATACCGCAGGCGCCATACCACAATATACCTCGCCACAATATACAAAATCAGCTGATGGACTAGTAAGTCTTCGAGGATTAATTAAAAATAGCGGAACACCAGTTTACGATACAAATATTGCAACCCTACCGGCTGGGTTTAGACCGTCAGCAAGAGTTCTAAGTAATGGTGTAGCAAGTGGTATGTATACAAGAACTGATATTTTAACGACAGGTGAAATCAGATTTATGACAGGTAGCAGTTCATGGACGTCATTAGACGGAATCACTTTTTACGCTGACCAATAAGACTATTGTCTTAACACTAACGGTATAGTATATTAATAGCATAACCAATAATAAGGGGGCATAAAGTATATGGTTCTTGAAAATATTAAATCTAGAAAAGGCTTCACAATTGTTGAGCTTTTAGTCGTAATTGTCGTGATCGGCATCTTAGCGGCTATAACGGTTGTTTCATACACAGGCGTAACCACAAGAGCAGACAAGGCAGCAAACCAATCAAATGCAAATTCTGTCTTAAAGGCTGCTGAATCTGTATACGCAGACCTAGGGACATATCCTGCAACTAACGCCACTGTCGCCACTGTTATTGCTAACTTGAATGCTAGTGTAGCAAAGGTGCCTTCTAGTATCTACGTCAACAACGTAACTGTTACTTCTGCAGCTCCTAGTCGCATATCCTATAGAGTTAATGCCGGCGGTACGGGTGTTTGTGTAGGCTATTGGGACCCAACACCAACTGCACAAGCTAGATATATATTTGGTGGTGCAGCAACTGCTGACAGCGGCACAACCTGCAGTTAGTCTTTTAAGTCTACTATTGAAATAGATGACTAAATAAAATAACAAATCTTTAGGGGGCAATTAAAAATGAATAAAATCAAATTAACAAAAAAAGGGTTCACAATCGTTGAACTTTTAGTTGTGATTGTCGTAATCGGCATCTTGGCAGCTATAACGGTTGTTTCATATACAGGAGTTTCTTCAAGAGCCAAAGGTTCCGCAGCAGTTTCGAACGCTAACTCGGTATCCCAAGTAGCGAGCACTTATGCAGCAGAAAACAGTGGCTCATTCCCTACACAAGCGCAGCTGGTTGCATATAACTCGGTTACTAAAATACCTACAGGTGTCACGGTCTCGGCTACTCCACTTGCAGCAGTTATCACTTCGTCAAACGCAAGTGAAAATACGATTGTATACCTAAACAAAAGCACCACTGGCGCATGTATAGGTTATTGGGACTTCGCAGTATCAAGCCCAACAATGAAGTATATTTTCTTAGGCGATGCCAGTGCAGCTAGCCTGAACGTTACAACAGGCCCAACTTGCACATAATAGTAGTACAAATTAATTAGGAACTCTAAAATATAGACTCCGTAGAGTCTATATTTTTATATTATTAACTAAATTAAATACTTCTTTTTTTATTTGTATCATCAATTTATCGTCGCCCCTATTTTCTATCGCTAGTTTCATCCACTCCGCAATCTGCGCCATATGTTCAGTTTTTAACCCCCTAGTTGTAATAGCAGGCGTTCCTAACCTGATACCGCTAGGTCTAAATGGCGGTAAAGAGTCATCGGGTATTACGTTAGCATTAACATAAATACCGACTTTTTCTAAAAGCTGTTCTGCTTCTTTGCCGTCAATTCCAAAACTTTTATAAACATCGACTAAAATTAAGTGATTACTCGTACCACCAGTTATTAAACTAAAACCTCTTTTTTTGAGTTCATCAGCTAATACACTGGCATTATCAACAATTTGCTGGGCATATTGTTTAAATTCAGGTTGCATAGCTTCATATAACGCTACTGCCTTAGCGGCAATATTATTCATATGTGGACCGCCCTGCATACCGGGAAAAACTGCCCTATCTATCAGAGTTGGAATATTTTTTATGGCTTTTTCTGGAGCCTTCAATGGATTAGACACTATTCCCTTAGACAAAATCATACCGCCTCGAGGTCCTCTTAGAGTTTTATGAGTAGTGGTTGTTATAACATGAAATCCATAATCAAAAGGATTTTTAGCTACTCCACCAGCAATCAATCCAGCAATATGTGACATATCTGCTACTAATAACGCTCCGACTTCTCTACCGATTTCAGCAAATTTCTCATAATCTAATTCTCGCGGATAAGCGCTAAAACCAGCCATAATAATCTTTGGCTTATGTTTTTTAGCTAGCTTCATCATTTCTTCATAATCGATTTCGCCAGTATTAATATCCTTCATCTTATAGCGAATAAAGTTATATAATTTAGCGCTTCGAGTAACTGGAGCGCCATGAGTCAAATGTCCACCGTGGCTTAAATCCATTGCTAAAACTGTATCGCCAGGCTCTAACCAGGCGCTGTACACCGCTTCATTGGCTGGAGCGCCTGAATGCAATTGTACGTTGGCGTGATCGGCTTTAAATATTTTTTTAGCTCGTTCGATTGCTAGTGATTCAACTTGATCAGTATATTCTTGACCACCATAATAGCGCCTACCAGGATAACCCTCAGAATATTTGTTAGTAAAAACACTCCCTAAAGCGCGCAAAACATCACTACTTACGTAATTTTCACTTGGTATCAGTTCTAAGCCACTTTTTTGTCTTTTTTCTTCAGCAATAATTAATTTTTCAATCTCTAAGTCCTGCATAATGGATAAACCTCTGTTTCTTGATTAATTATATCATTATTGATTATATATCATAGATGATATATAATTTTTAACATGTCAATAAAAGATTATAAAACGAAAATCGGCACACTAATTCAAGAAAACAGGCAAGCTCGCGGTATGACACAAGCCGAGCTCGCTAAGGCATTGGGTACTAGTCAAAGCGCTATTAACCGTATTGAAAAAGGTGGTCAAAATATCAGCCTTGAGATGTTAGCCCGTATTAGCGAAGTTCTTTCAAGAGGTATCGTTAGTTTAAATAAAACTGGAAAAATAGATTTTAAAATTAATGGTGGTAAAAAACTTTCTGGAAGTATCGAAGTAAAAACTAGTAAAAATGCTGCGGTCGGATTACTATGTGCCAGTCTAATTAATCATGGTAAAACTGTTCTAAAAAAAGTCGCTCATATAGAAGAAGTCTATCGAATTATTGAGGTCTTACAGAGTATCGGCGTTAAGGTAAGATGGGTTAATGACAACAACGATGTGGAGATAATTCCACCAGCCAAATTAAAACTTGAAAATATCAATGTCAAATCAGCTAAAATGACTCGTTCTGTATTAATGTTATTAGGCCCCCTTTTACATCAATATAAAGAATTTAAAATTCCGTTTGCTGGTGGTTGCGATTTGGGGGTTAGAACAATTGAACCGCATCTTGATGGTTTATCACCTTTTGGTTTATCTGTTAAAACAATTGGTGAGCATTACCATGTCATCGTTAACAAAAAACGAGTGGACCATACAATTCTATTAACAGAGAGGGGCGACACTGCTACTGAAAATGTTATTATGGCAGCTGCTTTATATGACGGTGAAATCACAATCAGAAACGCTAGCCCTAATTATATGATTCAAGATTTGTGTTTTTTCTTGCAAAAATTGGGCGTAAAAATAGAAGGAATCGGCACAACTATCTTAAAAATTACGGGTTTGAGAAATATCAATAAAAATATTGAATACCATATTAGTGAAGATCCAATCGAAGCGATGAGTTTGATTGCCGCTGGTATTGTAACTGAGTCCGAAATAACCATCAAAAGGGCGCCGATTGAATTCATCGAAATCGAACTAGCTATCTTAAAAAATATGGGGGTCAATTTTCAAATTACTCCCGAGTACAAAGCCAACAATAATCATACAAGATTGGTTGATATAAAGTTATTGAATTCAAAACTTAAAGCTCCAAAAGACAAGTTACATTCTATGCCATTCCCTGGAGTTAATATGGACAATCTACCATTTCTAGGTCTAATTGCAACTGTTGCCGAAGGTAGGACTATGATACATGATTGGTCTTATGAGAATAGAGCTATTTATTTTACCGAATTGATAAAATTAAACGCTAAAGTCGAAATGGTCGATCCTCATAGAGTTTATATAACTGGACCAACAAAATGGAAACCCGCCGATATCATAACTCCACCAGCGCTAAGACCTTCGGTTGTTATTATGCTAGCTATGCTCGCAGCGCCGGGTACCTCGACTTTGCGTGATATTTACTCAATTAACCGAGGCTATGAAGATTTTGCTAACAGATTAAATACGCTTGGTGCGGATATTGAAACTATCAGAGAAATTTAGCTAAATGGATTGTAGGTTCTAGCCGAAGGTTCAGTAAATTTTCTTGGAGCTATATTGAGTCTATTAACTCTATTTTGTGGTAATATTAATTGGCCTCTTTTCGCGACACCGTTTGGTCCATCTACTGTTTTGGGTCTTACTGCGCTATAAGTATTACCGATAGCCGATTTATTATAGCCACCTATTAATTGACGATTGTTTTCTATAGTTAGTCTTTCATTAAAACTGATATTCGCACTTGACCCTATTTGCTCACCATTAGCTAATTTTGCAAAACCATGACTGTGAAAAAGGCTTTTATCATCTGGAACTATGTGTTTATTTAAATCTATCATAAAACTTATGCTC
>JBASLU010000026.1:0-2302 GCA_049656505.1 Saccharimonadales bacterium (SeqCode)
GGTATAATCTAAGTACGAAAGATCAGGAAAAGTTGAGAGTTTTGGCCACATCGAAGAATATCAAAATCATCTCTTCGGGGGTATGGACTACCCAAAGGAAGGACTCGAAGCCTATTTTTTTCTTTTACAAGGGGCATGGGAATGGAATTTATCAGTGCGGAGCCGGCCCGTGAAGATTGGGACATAGCGGAAGAGCTGGCTAAAAAGTACCATATCAAGGTAGCAGTTCACAATCATCCAAGTAAAAGTTCTTACTGGAGTCCAGAGGTATTGCTTGGTAGTATCGACGGTAGGGACGGTTTATTAGGAGCTTGTGTGGACGTGGGACATTATAAGAGAATGGGACTGGATCCTGTTTTGTCCATGAAGCAACTCGACGGAAAGATCATCGCATTGCATTTCAAAGATATTGCTCCGCAGGGAGAAGAGCAAACCCTGGAAGATGTTGTATGGGGACAGGGCATCCTCAACGTGAAAGCAATGATGGAGGAATTGAAAAGACAAAACTTCAAAGGATATTTCACGATCGAATATGAAGCAGATTGGGAAAACAACTTGCCTCAGATAAAACAATCAATTGAATATTTCAATCAGGTTGCGGAAGAGATACTATAGTTTTTTCACAATGCTGAGAACTCTATTCTGAAGTACAATAATTACCTGTCTTACGAATGAACTGTTTTAATGGAGGAAGAACAACTGATTATAAGCAAATAAATAAACTGTATGATGGATCGAAGAGGTTTTATCACTTACGCTTCTTTATTGGGAAGCTCGGTTGTCCTACAGGGAAATCATAGCTTTGTGACATCTGAGAAACGGAGCGGTAAAAAATATAAAAACTCCGTAACATCTGAATTACAGGCAGATGTTATCATCATTGGAGGTGGCATGGGAGGGTGCGCAGCTGCTCTGGCCTGCTGCCGTAATGGATTAAGCGTGATAATGACTGAGGAAACTGATTGGATCGGAGGACAACTTTCCCAACAAGGAGTCCCGCCCGATGAGCATCAGTGGATTGAGACACACGGTGCACCGCAGTCGTATCGGGATTACAGAAACAGAGTGCGCGATTATTACCGGCGCAACTATCCGTTAACAGAAGCAGCCCGTAGCCGGGAAAACCTCAATCCCGGTGATGGAAGTGTTTCCAGATTATGTCACGAACCGAGAGTAGCCGTATCGGTATTGATCGATATGCTTTCATCTTACCTGAGCAACGGAAAATTGCAGTTATTGATCAACTATAAGGCAAGGAGCGCCGATGTTGACGGCGACCGGGTAAATAATATAGAAGTAGAGCATGTGTATACAGGCAATCGAACGGCACTAACAGGAAAATCCTTTGTAGATGCAACGGAATGTGGCGACCTGCTACCACTGACTGGTACTGAATATGTTACCGGCACTGAGTCGAGGCACGATACAGGGGAACTGCATGCACCGGAAAAGGCAGATCCGAAGAACAATCAGGCTTTTACAGTCTGTTTTGCCATGGATTATCAACCCGGAAAAGACAATGTACAGGATCCCCCTAAAGAATATAATTTCTGGAAAGATTATGTACCGGAGATGATTCCGCCTTGGTCAGGGAAACTATTAGACATATCTTATTCCGATCCAAAGACCCTGGCTCCAAAAAGGCTGGGATTCGATCCGAGCGGAAAGAACCTTGAAGGTGTATTGAACCTGTGGAATTACAGGCGAATCATTAACCGAAATAACTTTACCGAAGGAACTTACGAGGGAGATATCACTATTGTGAACTGGCCTCAGAATGATTTTTTCCCGGGGAACCTGATCGATGTTCCGGAAAAAGAATTCCAACAGACTGTAGAGAAAGCAAAACAGTTGAGCCATTCTCTATTTTACTGGTTGCAAACCAAAGCTCCAAGACCCGACGGAGGAACTGGATGGCGTGGGTTGAGACTACGCGGCGACATCATGGGCACGGAAGATGGAATGGCCAAATATCCTTATATACGTGAATCGAGGAGAATAGAGGCTGAATTCAGGATATTGGAAGTGCATGTAGGTGCAGAGAATAGGAAATTAGTAGCCGGGGAAATTCAAGGCCAACGTTCTGCTGAATTTTACGACAGTGTGGGCATAGGATACTACCACATAGACCTCCATCCCAGTTCGAGGGGAAACAACTACATTGATTTCTCATCACTTCCCTTTCAGATTCCACTTGGCGCCCTTCTCCCAAAACGTATAAATAATCTGCTTCCGGCAAACAAGAACATTGGTACAACCCACATTACAAACGGTTGTTACCGCTTACATCCTGTAGAATGGA
>JBASLU010000027.1:0-19662 GCA_049656505.1 Saccharimonadales bacterium (SeqCode)
TTCGCCAAGGCTTCGTAGGACCCTCCATAGCTCCACAGGGGCGACGGAGGGAGGTTACAATACTAATCAAGGAGAAGAAATAATGGCAGAAAAAGCCGAAAGTCCACGTATTCGCATACGTCTTAAAGCGTATGATTATAAAGTAATCGATCAATCAGCTAAGCAGATTATCGACACGGCCATTAGAACTGGAGCTAGCGTATGCGGACCAGTGCCCCTACCAACGCGAAGAAGCACTTTTACGGTAGTAAAATCTCCTCACGTTTACAAAAAAGGCGGTGAAACATTCGAAATGAGAGTCCACAAGCGTCTTATTGATATAACAAATGCTACTCCTAAAACTATAGATAGCCTACAAAATCTAAGTCTTCCTGCTGGAGTTGATGCTGAAATTCGTATGTAATTTTACATAAAATTAAATAATCCCGTACTAAATTGTGCGGGATTATTTTTATAAAACTAAATTTTAAAGCGTATATTCAATTTGATCTAATAATTCTGATAAATCTAATTGAATTCTTAGAACCCATATACCTAAAAGAAATATGAGTAGAACAACCACCAACCAATAGACTGTTTGCTCAGTGATTTTAAATGACATAAATGGCACAGTTTCTTTTTGAATTTTAAATGATGCCGGTTTAGCCTTTTTGGGTTTATAAACTCTTTTTACTGATGTTTTTTTACCAGCTTTTTTTGCGGTTGCCATCTATTTATGCTCCTTGATAATATTAATGATTACAGTATGGACTATTTTTATAATAAACACAAGCGCATTAGGCGTAATTTAGCTATAAGTTTGTTGACTTATAACAGATGTTATGATAGATTATACAAGTAACTTATATATGTAATATTAATCGATTCTTGGTGAATTGGTAAGTCTCTCACCACCTTAACAGTGGTAAAGATAGTGAGAGATACTGCTAGCCACCAAGAATTTTAAGTGGGAGTAAAAGGGCTATGAAAGCACTTCTCGGTACCAAAATTGGTATGACCCAAATCATCAGTGAGAAAGGCGTTACTATACCTATAACGCTAATTCAAGCTGGCCCAGTTACTGTTACTCAGGTTAAAACCATCGAAAAAGATGGTTATAATGCAGTACAAGTGGCTTATGGTAAGGGTAAGAACCTGAGCAAGGCCGTGGCTGGACACGTCAAACCAGCTAAAATCACTCCAAAATTTGTTCGAGAAATTCGCGTCGAGGATTTACCCGAGAATATTTTGGTAGGTAGTACAATCGATGTGTCAAATTTCGTCGTCGGTGATTTAGTCAATGTCACTGGTACGAGCAAGGGCAAGGGTTTTGCTGGAACTGTCAAGCGACATAATTTTATGACGAGTCGACACACCCATGGTGGTAAAGGGGATATCCGAAAAGTTGGATCGATTGGCTCCATGTATCCTCAGAAAGTTTTTAAAGGTAAGAGAATGGCTGGAAGAATGGGACACGATAGAGTCACTGTTAAAAACCTAGTTGTATCTTATATAGATGTTGAAAATAATTTAATCGGTCTTCGTGGCGCTGTTCCTGGGCCTAAAAAAGGACTAGTTGCAATCGGAGGTAAGTTATAATGGCTGATACAACAAAAAATAGCATAAAAAGCGCTTCCTTACCGAAGGATATCTTTAATATTGAAGTTAAAAATCACGAATTATTGAAACTAGCTTATGATGCTTTCTTAGCAAATTCTAGGATGGCTCACGCTAAAACTAAGAAACGCGGTGAAGTTAGTGGTGGTGGTAGAAAACCATGGCGACAAAAGGGTACCGGCCGAGCACGCTTCGGTTCAAGTAGAAACCCTATTTGGAGAGGTGGTGGCATAGCTTTTGGACCAACTGGTAATGAAAACTACACTAAAAAGCTTTCAACTAAAAGTAAGCGAGTCGCTATTAGTCAAGCTTTGAGCTTAGCCAATAAAGCTAAAAAAATTCATGTTTTTGATTTCAAAACATCAGGTAAAACATCCGAAATTGTTAAGCAACTTGAGGATAATAAATTAACACGTAAAGTTTTGATTGTTGTTGATAAGAAAACTCCTGAACTTATGCGAGCCACTAATAATTTGCAGAACGTATTGTTATTAAGTGCTAAATACTTGAGTGTATATTACATTTTAAATGCTGATAATATTGTCCTTTCTAGTGAATCTGTAGGTGTAATTAAGTCTTGGTTGTCTAGTGCAGAACCTAGCGTTAAGAAAGAGGCGGTTTAATAATGAATATTAATGTTTTCCCAAGAGCCACTGAAAAGGCCTACGGACTTTCTACGACAAAAAATGTCTACGTTTTTGATGTACCATTAAACGCTAACAAAGATCAGATACGTGAGGCAGTTGAGTCTCAATATAAAGTTAAAGTAATGAATATTAAAACTTTAGTTCAAAACGGTAAAGTCATTAGAGCTAGCAGGGGCAAACGTGCTTATCCTAAAGTCGTAACCCGTAGAGATATGAAAAAAGCCTATATAACGCTAGCTAGTGGAGACAGTATTAAAGTATTTGAGACTACAACCGAAAACACGCCCGATAGTAAAAATAGTACCAAGGAGAAGAAATAATGGGTGTTATTCAATATAATCCAACCACTCCAGCGCGTCGTGGTATGACCAGTCAAAATCTAAGCGAAATTACTACTAAAAAGCCCTTAAAAAGCTTGCTTAAAAGTAAGAAGCAAAATGCTGGTCGAAATAACACTGGTAGAATAACTGTTAGGCATCGCGGTGGTGGCGTCAAAAGGCATTATCGTCTAATTGATCACAATTTAGATAACGGCTTAATACTTACGATTGAGGAAATTGAATATGATCCAAATCGAAGCGCGCGAATTGCTCGAGCTAAAGATCAATTTGGTTTGTATCATTACATTCTAGCTGATACATCTATGACTAAGGGTAAAGTTATTACTTGCGGTGAAAAAGCTCAAATTGAATCCAGTAACCGATTACCACTTTCTTTAATACCAGTTGGTACTCAAATATATGCTATCGAAATATATCCAGGTAAAGGCGCTCAACTTGTTCGTTCTGCAGGAGCTAAAGCCCAATTAATGGCCAAAGAAGGCGACTATGCGCAAGTTCGTTTGCCATCTGGCGAAGTTAGACGAATTCGGCTAGAAGCTAGCGCATCGATTGGTGCAGTTGGTAATGTTCAGCATCAAAACATTAAAATTGGTTCTGCGGGTCGAAAGCGAAGAAAAGGCATAAGGCCTACTGTTCGCGGTGTTGTTATGAACGCAGCCGATCACCCTCATGGTGGTGGAGACGGTGGTCGTCACGGTACTGGTAAAGCGCCTCGTACACCTTGGGGTCAATTAACTCTAGGCTACAGAACAAGACGACGTAAAAATACAAATAATTTGATAGTTAAAAGTCGCCATGAAGCGAAGAGGAAGAGGTAGTTTATGAGTCGCTCACTTAAAAAAGGTCCATATGTAGATTTTAAGCTTGCTAAAAAAGTGTCTGCTCTTGGTATGGAAGATCGAACTATTATTAAAACTTGGGCTCGGGCAAGCACTGTTAGCCCAGAAATGGTTGGAAGAACCATCGCGGTTCATAATGGTAAAGTCCATGTTCCAGTTTTAATTACCGAAAATATGGTCGGCCATAAATTAGGTGAATTTAGCCCGACTAGAAAATTCCGTAAGCACGGCGGTAAGGAGAAGTAAAAATGACTGAAAAAACAATCGTAAAGGCTTATGCTAAAAACATAACTCAGGCACCAAGAAAAGTTGCCCTAATTGCTAGTTTAGTCACTAAACGAAGTGTTGCCGATGCTTTAGTTATTCTTGCTCACACACCAAAACGTGCTGCTAAGGCTGTTTCTAAAGTTATAGAAAGCGCCAAGGCTAATGCCGTTAATAATCACGACCTTGATGCTAAAAGTTTAATGATTAAAACTATATCAGTCTCCACAGGGACAAGACTTAAAAGATATATGCCTGCCAGTCGTGGACGCGCTCTTCCTTACCAAAAAGTTAACTCTAATATTTTAGTAGAAATATCTGGTGATGTTAAACCCAAGAAAGTAGCTAAAAAAACCGAAACGAAGACTACTGCCAAAAAGGAGAGTAAATAATGGGACAAAAAGTTAATCCAATAAGTTTTAGACTTCCAGTTAACAAAAATTGGAGCTCTCGCTGGTTTGCTAACAAAAAAGATTTTGCTAAATGGTTAAATGAAGATCATAAAATTCGAGAAAAGATTGAAAAGAAATTTATTAGTCGTCCAACTATTAGCCGAATTGAAATTGAAAGATCAGCTAATTTAATTACTGTAACTATTCATACAGCTAAGGCTGGTGTAGTAATTGGCAAAGGCGGTGCTGGCGTAACAGATCTAAAAAGTGAAATTGAAAAAATTGCTAGCCTACCTGTTCGAATTAATATCGAGGAGGTAAGACGACCTGAGCTTTCGGCTAAATTAATTGCCGAAAACATCGCTCGACAACTAGAAAGGCGATCTAATTTTCGCCGATCTATGAAAATGGCAGTTCAAAACACTATTACGGCTGGCGCAAAAGGTGTTCGCATACAAGTTTCGGGACGGTTGAATGGTGCTGAAATGGCTAGAACTGAAAAGATGATTGAGGGATCTGTGCCACTTCATACCCTAAGGGCTGATATCGATTATTATTGTGAACGTGCGCAAACCCCAGCGGGCATTATCGGTGTTAAAGTCTGGGTTTATAAGGGAGAAAGGGTTTAGTAGATATGTTATTACCTAAGAAAACTAAATATCGAAAAGTCCGCAAGGGTAAGAATAAAGGCAACGCTACGCGTGGTCAGTATATTGCTTTTGGAGATTATGCTCTTCAGTCTCAAAGTAACGAGCGTATCACTAGCCGACAAATTGAAGCAGCTCGTCAGGCTATGACTCGTTATATTTCTCGTGGTGGTAAAATTTGGATACGCATATTTCCTCATACTCCAGTTACTAAAAAGCCATTAGATGTAAAAATGGGTAGCGGTAAAGGCAATCCCGAATATTTTGTTGCTAAAGTTAAAGCCGGAACTGTTATGTTTGAAATGAAAGGCGTGGACGAATCGATTGCTCGCGAAGCCATGAGATTAGCTTCACATAAATTACCCGTAAAGACAAAATTCATTACGAGGGAGCAACTATAATGGCTAAAAAATTAGATACAAAGCAGGTAAAAGCCAATAAATCCATTGAGGAATTAAAAGCTGAATTGGTCGCAAAACGCAATGATTTAGTTGAGGCGCAAAAAGGTCATAAATTGGGTGAACTAACTAACCCTCGCGTTCTTTCAACACTTCGCAAGGAAATCGCTCGTATTATGACGTCTATCAATTCAAAACAGATTAATCAGAAGAGTATTAATGTAAATAAGGAGAGTAAATAAGATGGCTAAGATATTAACAGGCGTTGTTACATCAGACAAGGCCGATAAAACTATCACTATTACTGTTACAAGTCGAGAAACTCATCCTATTTATAGAAAACAATACACTGTAACTCGTAAATATATGGCTCATGATGAAAAAAATGAAGCAAAATTAGGCGATAAAGTGAATATTGTCGAAGTCCGTCCTGTCTCAAAACGTAAAGCATTTAAACTTGAATCGATTGTCGAAAAATCTCGTGAATCGATTGAGCTTAAAGAAGCTGAGGTGGAGGTTTAAAGATGATACAACAAGAGAGTAGATTAAAAGTCGCTGATAACTCAGGCGCCAAAGAAATTCTTTGCATAAGGGTTCTCGGTGGCACAAAACGTCGTTATGCAGGAATCGGAGACATTATTGTAGCCACTGTTAAAGACGCTTCTGCAACAGGTTTAGTTAAACGCAAATCAGTCGTTAGGGCAGTTGTAGTTAGGACAAAAGATCGAATTCAACGTAAAGACGGCTCAACTATAGCATTTGACGAAAATGCCGCAGTAATTATTGGTGAAGATAAAACTCCGAAGGGGACTCGTGTTTTTGGACCAGTCCCCAGAGAGTTAAGAGACATGGGCTATGCAAAAATTATTAGCCTTGCGCCGGAGGTCTTATAATGTCTGTAGTTAAGAAAATTATAAAAGGTGATATCGTTAAAATAATTAGCGGTAATTATAAAAATACTACTGGAAAAGTTTTAGCTGTATTACCTAAAAAATCAGCTGTTTTAATCGAAGGCGTCGGTGTAATGCACAGAAAAGTTAAGCCTAGCGCTCAACAGCCAAGGGGTGGCCACAAGGATATTCATGTACCTATCGATATCAGTAAAGTAGCCTTAGTTGTTGATGAAAAAACGAGCAAAACCAGTCGTGTCGGATTAATTAGAGACGATGCGGGAAAATTAGTTAGAGTTGCTCGTCAAAATAAGAATAAGGAGATTAAATAATGGTAGCAAAAACTGCACTATCAACTCCTCGCTTGAAAGCCTTGTATCAGGATAAACTTACCAAGGAACTACAGGCCGAACTAAAATTGGAAAATGTTCATCAAGTTCCAAAATTAGAAAAGATTGTAGTAAGCGTTGGAATTGGCAAGAATAAAGACGACAAACATTTTTATGAAGTCGTAAAAAACACTCTTACAAAAATAACTGGTCAAGCGCCGATTGATAGAATAGCTAAAAAATCTATTGCGTCATTCAAAATTAGGGCTGGCATGAATCGAATCGGCATTAGCGTTAATCTTCGCGGTGCTAGAATGTACGAATTTCTAGATAGATTTATTAATGTAGCATTACCTAGGACTAGAGATTTTCACGGTGTTAGTAATAAATCATTCGATAAAGAGGGAAACTTCAATTTAGGCGTAGTTGATCAATCAATTTTTTCAGAATTAACTTTCGAAGAAACTCAAACCGTGCACGGACTTCAAATTACTTTTGTAATATCAGGTGGCAACAAAGATTACAGCAAGGCTTTATTAGAGAAATTTGGTCTTCCATTCGAAAAAGGGGGTAAATAATATGGCTAAGAAATCAAGCATTGCTAGAGATGAAAAGCGTAAAAAGATGATTCTTCAATATGCTAAAAAGCGCGCCGAATTTAAAGAATTAGGTGATCAAGAAGGTTTAGCTAAATTACCCAGAAATAGCTCTCCGACAAGGTGGAAGAACCGAGATGTTCTGCAGGGTAGACCAAGATCATATATGAGACGTTTTGGTCTTAATAGAATCAATTTTAGAGAAAAAGCTGCCAAGGGCGAAATACCTGGCGTAACTAAGAGTAGCTGGTAGGAAAGGAGGAATACGATATGTCACTACAATCAACTGACCCAATCGCGGACCTATTAACTAGGATTCGTAATGCAATTATGGCTGGAAAAAATGAAATCACTGTTCCTGCCAGCAAAATGAAACTCACTATTTTAAACGAGTTAAAAAAAGCTAAATATATAAAAGACGTAAAAATAGAAAAAGCTAAGCCACGAGATATTTTAATGGTTACTATAAATAATCCTGGCGAAAACGCTAATATCACAGAGATAACAAGATTATCAAAACCCGGACGCCGTGTTTATGTCGGTGCTAAAGATATACCAAATGTTAAAAACGGTAGAGGTATTGTGCTGATTAGCACGAGTAAAGGTATAGTAACTGGTCAAGCTGCTGTTAAACAGCGACTTGGTGGCGAGTTGTTATTAAAAGTTTATTAAATAAAGAAAACTAAGGAGAATATATGAGTCGAATCGGAAAACTGCCAATTGATATACCGACCGGTGTGACAATTACGGTTGATTCAAATAGTATTAATGTAAAAGGCCCCAAGGGCGAGCTTTTTGTGCCCAAGTTAGACGAAGTTAAGGTTTCAATTAACGAAAACCAAGTAATTGTAAATCGTAATAACGATGAAAAAATCGCAAAAGCTCAACACGGCTTGCAAAGAGCTTTAATAAATAACGCAGTAATAGGCGTTTCAAATGGTTACGAGAAAAGATTAGAAGTTAACGGAGTCGGCTTTAGAGTGAGCGGTGGCGGTCAGTCAATTGAAATGTTATTAGGTTTTTCTCACCCCGTTAAATATAAAGCGCCCAACGGTGTTAATTTAACTGTTGATAAAATGAATATTATCGTCAACGGTATTGATAAACAATTAGTTGGTCAAGCCGCTGCTGAAATTAGATCACTGAAAAAGCCAGAACCATATAAAGGTAAAGGCATCAAATATATTGATGAAGTTTTGCGTCGCAAAGCTGGAAAGACTGGTAAGTAATATGACTAATAATCTTGTAAAAAAACTGTTGAATCAAAAACTCAGAAAAGCTCGAGTAAGATCTAGCGTATATGGAATTTCCACAAGGCCTCGACTTAGTGTTAATATCAGCAACAAGCAGGTTTCTGCTCAAATTATTGACGATACAAAGCACCACACCATCGTGGCTAGTAGTAGCATTGGAAATACCGAACTTAAAAATCTAACTGAAAAAGCTAGTTTTGTTGGAGCTGATATTGCCAAAAAAGCTAAAAAAGCTGGGCTAAATACTGTTGTTTTTGATCGTAATGGACGTAAATATGCTAAAAGATTAACGGCGCTAGCGGATGCTGCGCGTAAAGAGGGATTGGAGTTTTAATATGATTGATACAGCTATAAAAAGAGAACCTCGATTTCGCAATTCACGTCGAGGCGCAGACGTTACACCCAAAGAATTTGACGAAATTGTCGTCAATGTTGACAGAGTAGCAAGAGTAGTAAAAGGTGGGCGCAGATTTAGATTTAAAGCATTAGTGGTTGTTGGCAATCACAAAGACAAAGTCGGTGTAGGAGTTGCTAAAGGCGCCGATGTTCAAGCAGCTATTGCCAAAGCTAGCGAAGTTGCTAAAAAACATGTAATTAAAATTGCTATACATAAAGATACTATTCCTCATGACTGCGAAATTAAATATTCTGGCGCTAGAGTTTTAATTAAACCAGCCTCTCCGGGTACTGGTGTGATCGCCGGTGGTGTTGTCAGATCAATTATTGGCGTAACAGGTATAAAAGATCTCCTTACTAAGTCCCTAGGATCAAATAATAAAGTTAATATTGCCTATGCCACTATTGAGGCTTTGAAGAACCTAGTTCCTAAAAATCAATGGGTTAATAGTTCTGATTCAAGTCCAAAAATAGCAAAAAAAGATCAGGAGAAGAAAAATGACTAAATATAATGAACTTCAAATCGGTTCCAACCGTGACACAAAAAGAGTTGGTCGCGGTATCTCTGCTGGTCAAGGAAAAACCGCCGGACGCGGCACTAAAGGTCAAAAATCTCGTTCTGGTAAAAAAATACGGCCTACATTCGCTGGTGGCTCTAGAAGTATGGTCACGGCTGTTCCTAAGGCTCGTGGATTTAAATCTTTAAGATCTGCCACTCAGGTAGTTTATTTAGACAATTTAAATCAGCTAAAGTCTAAAGTAATTGACAATTTCTCTTTATATGAGGCAGGTTATATAGCTAGCCCATATCAAGCCGTTAAAGTAATATTAAGGGGTGAAATTTCTAAACCAATTAACCTTCAAGTATTTAGCTCAAGCAAAAGCGTGCAGGAAGCTATTAAAAAAGCTGGTGGCACATTTATAAAAACTGATGTACCATTAAAGCAGAAAACAGAAGTTAAAAAATAAACTTTAGATAATTTTTAATTATCTTATAAGGTGTTAAGTTGATGAATTGGAAAACTATATTTAAGTCTTTAAAAAACAAAGATATGCAAAAAAGGGTGCTGGTAGTTTTGGGCATAATAATTGTCTATCGTTTGTTATCGCACATCCCAGTGCCGTTAGCCGAACCAACTAAACTAAAAGAAGTCGTTGATAACTTAATTGGTGGGACTGATTTTGGTGGTTTTCTAAACCTAATTTCTGGTGGATCTTTGACCAGTTTCTCTATTTTACTTGTTGGCATGAGCCCATTTATTACTTCTTCAATTATTTCTCAGCTTCTTACTAAAGCAATTCCTTCATTAGAAGAACTGCACAAAGACGGAGAAGCCGGTCGTCGTAAAATCAACCAATGGACCAGAATTATAACAGTGCCACTTGCTGTTATCCAATCGATTGCCTTTGTTTACATATTAAGACAAACCGTTCTTGCCAGTAGCACTGTCCTAGCTGAATCCTCATTTGCAGACTGGTTTGTAGCGGTGACCGCAATGACAGCTGGTTCTTTGTTATTGATGTGGCTTGGTGAATTAATTACCGAACAGGGTATTGGTAATGGTATAAGTTTAGTGATTTTTGCTGGCATAGTTAGTCAAGTTCCTAAAACTTTTGCAACTATTGCTACCTCAATTTTGGATACTTCAGCAGGTAGTTTAAATGTTTTTAACTGGTTTACACTGCCAGTAAACCCCATGGGGCTCGCTATTGCAATTGGATTGATTGTTGGAGGATTAGCAATTCTGTATGTTTTGGTAAAAGTTAATGAAGCGCAAAGGATAATAACCATTAATTATGCAAAACGAGTTCATGGCAACACCAATTATGGTGGCGTCAAAAGTATATTGCCCGTCAAATTAATATCAGCTAATGTTATACCGATTATCTTTGCGGTTGCCTTTTTGTCATTACCGGCTTTTGCTGGTCAAATTATTAAAGCTACTGGTAATGAGCAATTTATGCCTCTCGCTGAAAATTTGATTACTTGGTTTCAGGCGCCAAATAAGGGTTATTTTACGGGCGATAACATTCAGTCTTTCTTTTACCCCGTGGCTTATTTTGCATTAGTTATCTTGTTTACCTATTTCTATACAGGAATTATATTTAATTCAAATGAAATTGCTGAAAATTTGCAAAAACAAGGCGGTTTTATAGAAGGTGTGCGACCAGGTAATCAAACTGAAGATTATTTAAATAAAATAGTGAACAGATTAACGCTTTTCGGATCTTTAACTTTAGGCTTTATAGCTGTTTTACCATTTATAGCTGAATATTTAATGTATCATCTAGCTGGCGTTACTGGTAGTAATTTATCGATTGGCGGAACTGGTTTATTAATTGTGGTATCTGTCGCTCTTGAATCTTTGCGTCAGATAAACTCCCGCGCGCTTATGGTTACGTATGACGATTATAAATAAAAATATTTTGACATTATCATCATCATTTTTTATAATTATTTTATAAAAAGTTGCTCATATTTGAATGAGGAATATTTTCTTTATTTTAACTCTTTACGTTCGCTTACAATTACTGTATAATGTCTATCTGTAACTTATGGCTAGTCAAAAAGAAGTAATTAAACTACAGGGTAAGGTTGTGGAAGCACTCCCTAACACTCAGTTTAAGGTTGAACTTGAGAATGGCTATAATATTATCGCTCACATTTCAGGTAAAATGCGTAAGCATTATATCCGTCTTGTGGCTGGCGATAAAGTGGAAGTTGAGTTGACCCCCTACGATCTCAGTAAGGGAAGAATCACCTTTCGCTTAAAAGATTAAATTAATGTTAACAGGGAGTTTTTGAACGCTTTATGAAAGTTCGTGCAAGTGTTAAAAAAATCAGTCCTGATGACAAATTAGTACGCCGAAAAGGCATACTAAGGGTTATCAATAAGAAAAAACCTAAGAATAAGCAAAGGCAGGGTTAAGCATGGCTCGAATCGCTGGGGTAGTAATCCCATCAGAAAAGCAAGTGCAGGTTGCTTTGACGTACATTTACGGCATAGGACCTCATTTTGCATCGACCATCCTTGCGGCGGCTAAAATCGAGCCGACCACTCGGGTGAAAGATCTCACCGAGGCTGAAGAACAGCGTCTAAGAGATATAATCGGTGGCGATTATATCGTTGAAGGCGATTTACAGCGTCAGGTAACTAATAATATTAAACGCATTAAAGACATTAATTCTTATCGTGGCTTGCGTCATATAAGCGGTCTTCCAGTTCGCGGTCAACGCACTCGTACGAATGCACGAACTCGTAAGGGTAAAGGCGTTGCCGTCGGCGGAGCACAAAAGAAAGCAACGTCAAAGACGTAGGAAGGATATAGATTATGGTAGAGACTAAAACTCAGAGTAAGAAAAAACAACGCCGATCGGTTCCTTCCGGCCAGCTACATATACAGGCGACTTTTAATAATACCATTATTTCATTCGCCGATAAGTCAGGCAATGTATTAGCTGCCTCTAGCGCTGGTGCTACAGGTTTTCGCGGTAGTAAAAAGGGTACTGCATATGCTGCTCAAATCGCAGCCGAAAAAGTAGCAGAGATTGCTAAAAATCAATTCGGTGTTAAATCAGTCGACGTTTTTATTAAAGGCGTCGGTTTAGGTAGAGATGCTGCTATTAGAGCCCTTAGCGCTTATGAAATCTTAGTAGACAGTATCAAAGATGTTACAGGCGTTCCACATGGCGGTGTTCGCCCACGTAAAGAGAGGAGAGCATAGGATATGGCACGAGATGTATCACCTATAGTAAAACAGAGTAGACGTGAAGGCTACGCTCTTCATTCAAAAGCTCATAAAATTATGGCTCGAAAGACAGGTATTCCTGGTCAACACGCTGGTTCAAGCCACGGCAAACCCAGTTTGTATCTATCACAGTTGAGAGAAAAGCAAAAAGTTCGCCGTATTTATGGTTTATTAGAAAAACAATTTGCAAAATTAATGCGCGAGTCTAATAAATTGAGCAAGACTAGCGGAATTTTAACTGGAGAATTACTTCTTCAATTACTAGAAAGACGCATCGACAATGCAGTTTATAGAGCAGGCTTTGCCACTAGTCGTCGCGCTGCGCGTCAATTAGTTTCTCACGGACACTTCTTACTAAATGGACAAAGAGTGGACATACCATCAATCAGATTGAACCCAGGCGACGAAATATCCGTTAGAGAGAAAAGCAAAAAATCTGGGTATTTTAGCCAAATTGATGAAATTGTCAAAAATGGCTTTAATCAACCGCTAGGATGGTTAAAGAGTGACCACAAAAAACTAACTTTTTCTATAACCGGTTTACCAACAAGAGATGAAGCCGAACCAGATATTAAAGAACAGTTAATAGTTGAGTATTACTCACGTTAAAAAGGAGTCAAAATGACAAAAGCAATTTATAATCCATCACTCGCTCAAATAGAAGAGCACAACAAAACTAGTGCCACTTTTGATATCTCGCCTCTTCACGCTGGTTATGGCAATACTCTTGGCAATAGCTTAAGAAGAGTGTTACTTTCAAGTATTAAGGGCGCTGCAGTTGTAGCTTTTCGTATCGATGGCATAAGTCATGAATTTACGACTGTAAGTGGCATAAAAGAAGATGTTATCGATATAATGCTTAATATTAAAAATGTTAAGTTTAAGACTCACACCGATGAACCAATTGAGTTAAGACTAGAAAAGAAAGGCGCTGGTCCCGTTACTGCCGGTGACATTAAGACCACAGCCGATGTTGAAGTTATTAACAAAGATCAATTAATCTGCACAATTGATGACCCCAAGAAATCGTTACTTATGGATTTAGTTGTAGAATCTGGTAGAGGCTATCAAACAATTGAAAAAGCCAGTGCCAATAGATTACACAGTGATATGATTGCCGTTGATGCTATTTTTAGCCCCGTTTTAAGAGTTCGTTACAAAGTTTCGTCAACCCGTGTTGGTCAAGAAACCAACTTAGATAAATTATTGCTTACAATCGAAACCGACGGATCATTAACTCCTAAAGAAGCATTTGAACAAGCTGCTGCTATTTTAGTCAATCAATATACTGCCTTAGCTGGCTCTACTGTAATCGAAGACGCTCCTATTTTAGGACAAGAAGTAGAAGATGAAAAAAGTGAGCTTAATACGCCAGTCGAGGAATTAAATCTAACTGCAAGAACGGCTAATGCATTAATCAATAATGATATTCGAACCGTCCATGATTTAGTGACATTAAGCGAGCAAGACTTGCGTGAACTTAAAGGTTTCGGATCTAAGGCTCTAGAAGAAGTAAACGAAAAACTCGCAGAACTGGAGCTTTAATATGCATAGACACGGATACGTAGGAAGAAAGTTTGGCCGAGAACGCGATCAGCGTAAAGCCCTTATTAAGGGCCTCGCCACTAGTCTTGTTATCTATAAAAAAATAGAGACTACTTTACCGAAGGCTAAAGAACTTGTCCCCTATATTGAAAAACTGATTACAAAAGCCAAAAAAGGCGGTCTCCATAATCGTAGACAGGTTATTGCAGGTCTAAGTACCCAAGAATCGGCCTTTCAACTGTTCGACGTAATTGCGCCACAGTTAACTGGTCGAAATAGTGGTCATGTTAAAGTTACAAAAACTCAGCTAAGAGTTGGTGATGGGACTCAAATGGCAACAGTTTCTTTCGTCGACGACATCAAAGATGCTCCAAAACAAGCAGAAGAAGCTAAAAAAGAGGAGGATAAATAATGGCTGAATTTAAAACTTATTCTCAAAAAACTAGCGAAGTTAATAGACGCTGGATTTTACTTGACGCTTCAACCGCTCCACTTGGCCGTTTGGCTAATGTAGCTTCTAAATATTTAATCGGTAAATATAAGCCCACTTATACTCCACATATCGACGGCGGTGATTATGTAGTCATCATAAACGCGTCTAAGGCAGTGGTTACTGGTAACAAAGAAAAAGACAAGAAATACTATCGTCACTCAGGTTTTCCCGGTGGAATTAAAGAAGCTAGTTTAGCTGAAATTAGAGCCAAAAAACCAGAGAAAATTGTAGAAGAGGCTGTCAAAGGTATGATTCCTAGAAATAAACTCGCGGCTGTAAGACTTAAAAGGTTACGTGTTTTTCCAGGCGAAAATCACGATCATATAGCTC
This sequence comes from Saccharimonadales bacterium (SeqCode), assembly GCA_049656505.1. Taxonomy (GTDB): domain Bacteria; phylum Patescibacteriota; class Saccharimonadia; order Saccharimonadales; family Saccharimonadaceae; genus UBA1547. The sequence continues at coordinate 14,707 of JBASLU010000027.1, forward strand.
AAAATCCAGAGAAAGTAGAGGTAATGTAAGATGGCTGAAAGCAAATATTTTTATGGCTTGGGCAGACGCAAAAGCGCAACTGCTTCGGCCCGCCTTTATAAGGGTAAGGGTAAAATTACAATTAACAATAAAGAGGCTAGTGAATATCTTAATGATAACAAAGCTTATTTAGCTGAAATTACCGACCCCTTGGCGTTAGTTAATAAACAATCCGATTTTGATATCACAGTAGTTGTTAAGGGCGGCGGTCCAGCTGGTCAAGTTGACGCTATTAAATTAGCTATATCTAATGCTCTCGTGACAGGATTTTCAGATTTAAGAGCTATTCTTAAAAAAGCAGAACTTCTTAAAAGAGACCCCAGAGAGAAAGAACGTAAGAAATACGGTCTTCGTTCAGCACGTAAGCGCGAACAATTCTCAAAACGTTAAGGAAATATCTCGGAGCAATCCGAGATATTTTTCTGCTGAGCTGATATAATAATGTAATCATGACAAAACCTGTAATTTTAACTGGCCTTCGAGCAAACCAAAATTTAACAATTGGTAACTATTTTGGAGCCATCTTGCCAATTATTGATATGGCAAAAAAGCGATCAGATGAATATCAAATTAATATGTTCATTCCTGATTTGCATAGTTTTACGACTCCCGTCGATCATTCGATATTGAATAAACAAATATTTGATAACGCGCGAATCTATGTTGCTGCTGGCTTGCCTTTAAATAATGAAAATATTTACCTTTATCGACAGAGCTATATTCCTGCTCATAGTGAATTAACGGTTATTTTAAATTGTTTCACTGGTTTCGGTGAAATGAGTCGAATGACGCAATTTAAAGAGAAGCGTAGTTCAATTGGTGAAGATAGAACTAGTGTTGGATTGTTTGGTTATCCTGTCTTAATGGCTTCAGATATCTTGCTGTATAACGCAAAATACGTTCCAGTCGGTGACGATCAAACGCAACATCTAGAATTTACTCGAGATATTGCCGAGCGTATGAATAAAAAGTTTCAACAAGATTTATTTGTAGTTCCAGAACCAGTTGCAAAACAACACGAATTTTTCGGAAAAGATCAAGGTCTTCGTATTAAAGACCTAATTGATCCTACTAAAAAAATGAGTAAGAGCGACGAATCAGGTCGAGGAGTAATTTTCTTGAACGATAATCCAGAAATTGCTTATAAAAAGGTTATGAGCGCAACTACCGATAATAAAGCAGAAATTCACTTTGACAGAGACAACCAACCCGGTATATCTAATCTCCTTGAAATCCTATCCCTTTTGCAAGGTTTAACCTTGCAAAAGATAATCGATACCTACGAGGGAAAGACCAAATATAGTGATTTCAAGGTAGTTGTTGCCGAAGAGGTTAAGCAATTTTTGACTAACTTTCAAATTGCACTGTCAAATGTCGATGATAATGATGCAATTTTAGCTAAATTAATTCAATCTGAGCAAGATTTAACTCCTATAGCAAATACAACTCTTTTGAGGGTCCAGCAAGCTGTAGGATTGCGCCTTAAGGATAAGTAATGAAAATATCCAGTCGTGACTGCCTGGACGTCCTGCGTCGCTTTGGAGCGGCTAGCGACAATAACGTACCTCGCGATATCGAAAATATTAAAATAGTTCACCCAATTTCAACAAATACTATGGCTAGTTTTAAGTTTAACAGGCAACAATATCATTTATTATTTGACGATATCGCAAATGATAATATGAGCTATTTAATTTCACAGATTAAATCAATTAAACCGGACGTGAAAGGTGAGTTTTTACTCAATCATTACGAGGGTAGAGCCAATTACTCGATGCCTTTTAGAGGTAAGGATTGTTATCTCTTTGTTGAATTATCAAATCGTAAAAGATTAGACTCCCATTTAGCTGAAACTCACCCGGAAAATTCTCGTAGTACGTGGCAAAAATACATTAAAGCGGGCTATGTAACCGTAAATAATCAGATTATCAACTCTGTAAAATCTGAAATAAATCATCATGATAAGATTGAAATTAATATTCCTCCATCAGACAATCATGACAACAAAGAATTGCCGATAGTTTACATCGATGATAATGTTATTGTGGTTAATAAACCCGCTGGCGTGTTAACGCATTCTAAGGGTGTAATTAACAATGAATTTACGGTGGCCGATTTCTTTAAACGCTATACTACTTATAATCTTGATACTAATAGGCCTGGAATAGTTCATCGACTCGATAGAGGCACTAGCGGTGTTATTATTGGTGCAAGAAACTCTGAAACTGCAAAGTCATTACAAAAACAGTTTTCGGATAGAAAAACTAAAAAGATTTATTATGCAATTGTCACTGGTAAACCAAAACTAACTCAAGCTAATATCGATTTACCTGTTAATCGAAATCCATCAAAACCTAGTACCTTTAGAGTAGATCCTAATGGTAAAAAAGCTTTCACAGAATATCAAGTGATTGATCAAAGTGATAAATATTCGCTATTAAAACTTCAACCTAAAACTGGTCGAACTCATCAATTAAGGGTTCATATGAAGTATATAGGAACACCTATACTTGGAGACAATTTGTACGGTAAGACTTCTGATAGATTGTATTTACATGCTCATAGTCTTGAGATTACGATTCCTAACGGCGATAGGCGTGTTTTTTCCGCTAAATTACCAAATGAATTCTTAAAATATTTTCCAAAGGTTAATTTATGAAAATAGAAAAACCTATAATAAATCCTGAAACTGAAAAATCTATTAATTCTATTATAAATAAATTGCCTCAATCTTTATTAATAACGGGGCCTGTTGGTGTTGGTTTGCGAACCATAGGTATGTATATTGTAAAAATGAGGAACGTTAAGCCCGATTTAGTTTTACCTGAAAAAAATGAAAAAATTAATATCGAAGAGGGTATTATTAATGTCGATATTATCCGTAGATTATACAAAGAAACTAGTACCAAAAATATAAAAGAACGAATGTTTATAATTGATTATGCTGAAAGAATGACACACCAAGCTCAGAACGCTTTCTTAAAGTTATTAGAAGAACCAAATGCCAATATTCATTTTATGTTGCTCTCTCATACGACATCGAATATATTACCGACTATCATGTCTCGAGTAAAACATGTTTACGTAAGACCTATAACCGAAAAACAAACAATATCGCTACTACAACAGCTAAAAGTCGGTGATGAAGTTAAGTTATCACAATTACTATTTATAGCTTTAGGGTTACCGGCAGAAATTATTCGATTAGTCAAAGATGAAGATTATTTTATAAAAAGGAGCCAAATTATAAAAGATGCAAAAACCTTAGTTACTGGCAAACTTTATCAAAAGTTATTAATCTCACATAAATATAAAGACAATAGAAACGATAGCCTTATATTAATCATGGACACGGCAAATATATTAAAAAAATCTCTTAGTGATGCAGATAATCAGGAAAAAATAATTAAATACATTGATAAAACGTTAAAAGCATATGATCGGATATTGTCTAACGGCAATATCAGACTCTGCTTGACTGATATGGTGTTATAATAAAACGATAAAATGTTTGGATTATTATTAATTTTACTTATAGGAGCCTGGATAATTTATCAACCGCAAAAAGTTGATGAGATAGTTTCTGATTTGCCTACGACCGTCACGGAAAAACTAAATCAATTATGGTCTATTGCCCAGGAATCATTACAAACCAATAAATATTTAAGGGCCGAAAAGGCGCTCTTAACTATTCTAAGAATAGATGAAAAGAACTCTAGTGCTTACAATAGACTCGGTATTTTATATGCCAAACAGCGATCATTAAATGATGCAATTGAATGTTTTGAAATAGCTCAAAGCCTAGAGCCAAGCGCTAGTAGTCTTCATAATGTAGGTCTGATATATCTTGAAACGAAGCAATACGAAAAAGCTGCTCTCGCCTTCGAGCAAGCATTAGAAATAGATAGCGAATTACCAGCTAGACATATCGCCTATGCAAAAGTTCAAGAAAAAATTGGTAATGATAAAAAGATGATTGAAGCACTAGAAAAAGCTGTCGAGCTTGAACCGATACCGCAAACTTTAAATATTCTTGCTGACGCTTACGAAAGAACAGGGCAGATAGATTTAGCTAATGATTTAAGAGAAAAAGCCGCTAAAATGATAATACCACCAGGCCAACCCAAAAAAATCAAACAGCCAAGACGAGTGATAATGTAGTTATGCTTGAATTTCAGGTTGAATTATAAGATAACACACTTATTCCTAGCTCTATCGACTCCAACCGCTTAGGCGGTTATATTTAATCTAAGGATTTAAGGTCGTCAGATGGCCTATCATATTCGAACGAGACAAGGGGGCGTGGAAATGAAGACTGCTACAGAGGTAGAACCAGAGGGTGTGCTACAGGATGCTCGGCAAGTTGCACTACAGGTCATAGAAAGACTCCAAGAGGGGCATGGCCACAAGACCTGGGGGCGTCAGGGAGCGATGCTTTATTCGGGTCGGACCTTCAGTGTTACTGATGCTAGATTCGGCACCAACTGTCATGACACCTTCAAGATGTTCGGCAATCACGAAGATGGTGATGGTGCTTTTGGCTGGAAAGCAAACGTCAACCATATGGAAGTGTGGAAGCTTCCGCATGGTACGGTGCTTATCGACAAGCTTGACAAATACCCTCCGATTGTCCTGATGATGTAAGTAGCGGTCAAACCCCGGCGAGATCTGACCTCCCGGGGCGAAGCCCATATAGAATATGTTTTTCTTGCATAAATATATTAGATTATGTAAACTTGTATCTGTACTTTTACACCTGCCGCCTTAGCCCCGCCTGTCTGTTCGACAGAACGGGCAGGTCAGTTGGTACAAAATGTAACCATTTTAAGCATGCCGCCTTAGCCCCGCCTGTCTGTTCGACAGAACGGGCAGGTCAGTTGGTACAAAATGTAACCATTTTAAGCATGCCGCCTTAGC
>JBASLU010000028.1:0-1548 GCA_049656505.1 Saccharimonadales bacterium (SeqCode)
GTCAACACCCTATTGAAGTCCCTGCAAATCCTCGACGCGCTGAGCGCGGGTCAAACGCTGGGGGCCTCTGAGCTCGCGCGCGTCCTCGGCCTTCCCAAAAGCTCCGTCTTCGCCATTCTGGAGACCCTCGCGAGCCGAAAAGTGGTGGAAAAGAACGCCCAAAGCGGCAAATATCACCTCGGCATCAAGCTCATCGAGTTGGGCAACTGCGCCCAGGCCGGCCTCGACCTCTGCCGCATCGCGGCGCCCCTCCTCCAGGGCCTCAATCTTCGATTCGACGAGACCGTCCATCTCACCGTCCTCGATGACGACGAAGTCCTCTACATCGACTGCATAGAATCCAAGCGCCGCCTGCGGACCTATTCCGTGATCGGCGTGCGTGCCCCCCTCTACTGCACCTCGGTGGGCAAGGCCATCCTCGCCTTCCAGAGCGAGGCCGAGATCGGGCGCATCGTGGAGCACAAGGGTCTCGCTCCCTTTACCGCCCATACCATTTCGACGAAGGAGAGGCTCCTCGCGGAAGTGGCGCGGATCCGCGCCGCGGGCTACGCCATCGACGACCTGGAGCACGAGGAGCACCTGCGCTGCGTCGGCGCCCCTATCTTTGACGCCCACGGCGAAGCCTTCGCCGCAATAAGCCTTTCAGGGCCGGCCGAACGCAACACCCCCGCGCGGATCAGCGAAATGGCCCCCTTTGTCGTCGATGCGGCCCTCGAAATATCGCGCAGGCTCGGATGGAGGGAGCGCGGCGAGGCCGCCGCGCCCGACATGAACAAGCGCTGAAATGCCGCATTACGGACGGCATAAAAATAATCGTTTGGAGGAATGTATGAAGAGAACAGTATTTTTCACACTGGCATTGCTCATCCTCGTGGCGCCCTCGGCCTTCGCGCAGAAGACTGTCAAGCTGACCTTCACCTCGGTCAGCGTCCCCGGCGACGCCCACACCCAGGCCATGACCGTTTTCAAGAACGAAGTCGAGAAGCTTTCGGGCGGGCAGATCCAGGTCGACGTCTACCACTCCGGCCAGCTCTTTACCCAGCCAGCCGAGCAGGACGCCATCCGCAAGGGAACCATCGACATGGTGTACTCGTCGGCCCAATGGCTCGCCGAGTTCGTACCCTACCTCTCCCTGTTCGGCGCCGCCTACACCTTCCAGAGCTATGACCAGATGACCAAGACCTTCAACGGCCCCATCGGCCAGAAGATCTTCGAGGAAGTCGCCCAGAAGACCGGCATCCGCCCCTTGACCGCCTACTACCTCGGCACCCGCCAGCTCAACATCACCTCCAAGTTCGGCCCCATCACCAAGCCCGAGCAGATGAAGAACGTCAAGCTCCGCGTCCCCAACAGCCCCACCTGGATCGCCATGGGCAAGGCCCTGGGAGCCAATCCCACACCGATGGCCTTCGGCGAGGTCTACATGGGACTCAAGACCGGCGCGGTCGACGGACAGGACAATCCCCTTCCCACCGACCGGAGCGCCAAGTTCTATGAAGTCACGAAATACATCATCCTCACCGACCACGTCGTCGATTCCACCTGGCC
>JBASLU010000029.1:0-8877 GCA_049656505.1 Saccharimonadales bacterium (SeqCode)
GCACCAAGTCGAGCAAATATTTCTACCTCGACTTCTTTTCTCGGATGACCATATTTGGCGGCCGACAATTTTTTAATAGCGTCCTGAAGTTGAGCATTAGATTTTGCCATAGGAGGAAGCATGCGCATGTTAAAAGCGGCTGATGGGACACCATTAATGAGGACTGAAGTTATAGTTTGATAATTAGGTAGCTTTGTTAAGTCTTCGGCATCGAAAGTTGGAGCGAATTTTTTCTGTAATATTTCGGCATCAGTTATACCAAGACGACCACTAATAACTGTTCCAATATTGCCTAAAACTGACTCACGTATCATATCGTTAAGCTGAGTCATAAACTGATTAGCTAGTACTAAACTAAGACGATATTTTCTGGACTCAGATAGAATTGTGGCAAAAGAATCAGTTGCGAAGTTTTGAAACTCATCGACATATAGAGTAAAGTCTACCCTTTCGTCTTCAGGGATATTAGCTCGTCCCATAGCGGCCGCCTGAAACTTCATGATGAATATCATACCCAAAAGTTGCGAGTTCAATTCTCCAGTTTTACCTTTTGATAAATTGACTAATAGAATTTTCCTTTTATCCATAATGTCGCGCAAATCAAAGCCACTTTTAGTTTGACCAATAATATTTCGCATCATTTCATTAGATAAGAATGCGCCGAATTTGCTGACAAACCAACCAAGTACTTCGGACTTATTAGCTTCACTAGTTTGTGCCATTTCCTTATACCAAAAATCAAGAACTGTCCTATCAGTTACGTGCTTTAACTTCTCATCCGTAAAGGCTTGATCGTTAAAAACTTGAGGTATATCAATGAAAGTCGATCCAGCTGGATCGCTCATAATAGTCAACGCCGCATTTCTAAACCAATGTTCATAACGTGGACCTATAATACCCGTGTGTCCTGGATCATAGAGTTTATACAACATAGCAATGGCTTCTTGAATTAAGAAATCTCTTTGATCCTGAGTTTCAAATTCAAAAAGATTCAATCCTACAGGATTTTCCATATCGCCAGGATTAAAATAGATTATGTCCTCAACCCGTTCCTTAGGTACCATACCTAATAATTTTTCGGCTGAATCACCATGGGGGTCAATAAAAGCAAAACCGCGCCCATCCATCATGTCTTGAAAGGCAAGGTTTTCTAATAAAGTTGATTTACCGGTACCAGTTTGACCAATAAAATAGACATGTCTACGCCTATCGTTTTCATTTAACCTAATTTGTTTTTTGACACCTCTAAACTCATTATAGCCAAGCAAAAAACCCTCCTCCATCGCTTGAACTGGACCGTCGACCTGTTTTGCCATTTGCCTTTGTAATTTAGAGGTTGGAATATTATGTTGATCTGGCAAATGAAAAATTGATGCTAGTTCGACACTGTTTAAAATATTTTGACTAATTGATTGTGGAAAAAAGTTAAAGACATAGGCCGTCACTAACTCTTCGATATCTTTGGCCATATTGAACTTAAAGCCGTTATTAGTAGAAGAATCAAACATAGAAAAGGCCGCAATTATGTTTTTTAGTAAGGCTTGAGATTTGGCGGCCGTATTAGATGAAACTATTACCCTAATTAAAGTTTCATAGCCAGGATATCGAGTCTTTTCTTCTATAGCTTCAATAAGGCTTTGTTCTAAAGAAGTAAGTTGTTTATCTTCAGGCTTATTTTCATCAACTGTCGGCGGCTTCCATAGTGCTTCCATTAAATTCTTTGGCTTAAATATATCACCTAGACTGTTACTGGCTACGCCTTTTTTCTTTTTAATATTACTAACCTCGTAAACAGAGTTTTTTGTCCAACCTTCAAAAGCCGGTCGAATCATAAGTTGAATGGCTGCCCCGTCTTCTTTACTGAACGTTGATAAAGCGTTTAGTATAGCCCTTGAAGCATCTCTTTTAGATTCTTGATATGTAGCAATCGGATAGGCATAGTTCTTTTTTAGAACAAACTCGCCACCTATAGTGCCGCTCAGTTTTCCAGTTCTGCTAAAAATATTATGCTCTTCAACCTCTTCTAGTCTAGCTGATGGGTAAGCAGCCGCTACTGCTTGCATAATTACATCAGTTAAGACCGCCGGAACAACGGCATAATAATGCACTAGGCCATCGTGAGCAACAATTTCAAATGACATATGTCTTTGACCATATATTTTGCTTTTAAAACCCTTGGTGGCCGTGCTGGCTATGATGCTATACATTACTTGAGCTTGAGATATAATTTCCTCAGTATAATCTCGCTCATCCCTAACACCAACTTCTAAATCATCACTGGACGGCGGTATATGAATATACATAGGAACCATCTTAAGACCACGCTCATAATTTTTTGCTTCTCTAAGTGTTTTCCTATATTGCAAAAAAATAATGCCACCAATTAAAAGAGCAACAACGACAACAACAATAATTGTTATAACAGCATTCATCTCTCAACTGAGCAGGTTACCTTATTCTGTGGCACCTAAATCCCTTCCCCATCTCTTTTTTATATAATCCACCCTTAACTTACTCACCTTATCCTCTCTTGAGTAAGGGTCATTCTGAGTCTCAGCAACTATTTTTTTTGCTTTATCTACCCATTCTTTCTCTATTAAATCATCGTCACTGGCAATAAGTGGTGCATTTTGAGATATACCAACATTAGTATTATCGTCAGTTATGGGAGTCGGGACTTGCAGACCCTGAAAACTTAAATCAGAAGCTACTGCCTGCATTTCAGCAACTTGCTCTTGTCTCTCAGCGGCAGTCTCAATACCGTTAATCTCTGGAGTTTTATCAACTTTACTGTAGTCGCCTTTTTCAATTTTATAACTGTTCGGATCGATATCCGGGCGAACTACTTCTGGTAATTTAGCCTCTGGTTTCATATCTGTAATTATAACACGTTAAATTAATAAGCTTATGAATAATTTTATCGAATTACTTTAGATACGTAAATAACGCCGATTGACTCAAATATAATCACGAGAAGTGTGCTATAAAAACTACCAGCACCAACTGAGTTTAAACCTATGAGCATGATGGGAGCCAAAGAAATTACAGTTGAATAATAATAAGCGTTTTTAAGACTTATAGGATCAATTGGTCGTCTCGACATAAAAATAAACGATAACCTTGATATATTTTTACTAAAAATACAGATTAAGCCAGTTATTAAACCGACAGAAACAACATAGGTCGAAACAAATAGTATTAAAATTCCGAAAGGACCTGCTGATGCCGGGTTGGTAACATTTAATAAAATAGTTAATAAAACTAAGGCTATAATAGAAGAGATGATAATAATTTTCTTAAGCATTCTATTAAAATATAATCCTAGATATTAGAAAATAAAACAAGCCTGAGCGACATATCCGAATACGGGTTGCAGCAAGCGCTACAAAAAATTAAATACTAGAGCGCGTGAACCACGAAGACCTGCCGCTACAGGCTTAGACTGACCGCTCCGAGAAATTCTCGGGGCATATGTCTCTTGCTGTGGGGTTCCTCAATCCTATAATCGCTTATGCAAGCAATTTAGGCGGTACTACCCAAGCGTGCTACACACCATATTTGGCGGAGCATCGGCAACACCAAAAACGCAACAATACACCCTATGTCCTAAAAGTTTATAGGCCACAAATGTCGCATATGTCGCTGCCGATTTTCCGTCAAACCCGGTCAGTGAATAATCTATTTTTGAAAGGTTGCGAGCTTTTTTATTATTTTTGTTTTATTTTAAGCTTGATTCTAGATTAGCATAAGTGTGAAAATTAGTCAATGAATATTAACCTACATTTTGTTGTAATAAAGTATAATTAACTGTTGTATAGTTATTTTCATATCTTATAAATCGCTCTTCGTATGTATAATAACAACGTAGTTTTTAATACTACAAACATGGTCTGTACTTATTATTTTAGAACAAAAATGACAGCTCAAGTCCCCGCTTTGCTTTCATCTATAAGTCCGCTAGTTGTGTCTATTAAATGTTTGTGCGTTTTAACATCGAACTTGAATACTATTATTGCAGATAGATTCTTTGCACTTTGTAAATATTTGATAATTTGTTTAAAAATTATTTTCAGAAAATTTAAACTTCAAAACCGATTTAATCATAAATCTAATTTAAGTCATTTTAATATACGTACTCATTCTAGCCCATTTTTAACTGCTACAATTGGTTGTTCGTATAAGGCACTTATTATTGTGTTTAAAATAAGCCTTAATTAATAGAAAATAGATTATCAATAGTCGTAATACAATACGGCAAAATTATATTTATAATATTATTGGTTTTAATTAATCATTCTAAGAGTTTTCCACAATGATATTTTTTACCAAAATATTATTAATAATTGTTATTGACACGAGCGCTTTGTAGCTATATTATAGGGGTAGCTCCTGAATAAAAAAATTATACAGAAGCCAAAAACAAAAAGCATTTCAAAAACTCCACGAAAAACAACCGTTCCTCGCAGGCGGTTGTTTTTTTATATTAAAATTATGATGATTAGTTCAAAATCCATGGTGGAGCTGCGGGGTATCGCACCCCGGTCCAAAAGGTAACAAATTACTTTTCTACAAGCTTAGTCTAATTGAATTTTTTAAAACCAGCGGATCTAAAAATTAAACAAAATAATCCAAAGGTTTAACAGCAAAATTCCTGATCTGTACGCTGCTTCCCGCATAAATCAGTGAGTAACATGTTTTATGACACCACAATAACTCTATGTTACCTGGTTAATGTGACGGCTAAAGTTAAACTCTAGCTGTTGCAAGAACTGGTGACTGAAACGCGCTAACAAAGTTAGCAACAGCTCCAGAAACATAGTTCTTAGCTTTTGCAATATAGTTTGCAGATATTTTTGTGCTTAACGAACACTGACGACTTGCAAAATAATCTGTTAAAATCCCTTTGTCTAAAGCTATATCAGCCCCAAACATAACTCTGTTATTATAGCTTATTTTACTAAAAAATACTAGAGTGTCTTTATTATTCTTAATTTAAAATTAAGCTTGAATTAATTATTTTTTAATGTTTCAATGGTTATTATATGGTACCTAAAGTTCACACTATCGCTCCCGTAGGGTTTGACGGCGTATTAGTCGAGGTGGAGAGTGATATGTCCAGGTCACTACCCTGCCTGCAAATAATCGGACTTGGTAATAAAGCCGTAGAAGAAGCTAGGGATAGGGTCAAAAGCGCTATATCTAATTCAATGTTAGATTTCCCTAAAAAAAGAATCACCATCAATCTTGCGCCTGCGGAATTGCCTAAGGATGGCTCTCTTTATGACCTAGCAATAGCCTTATCAATACTATGCGCAAGCGGTCAAATAAGACAAGAAGAGCTTGGTAGATCGGTTTTCGCTGGCGAGTTAGGCTTAAATGGTGAGTTAAGACCTATAAAGGGAGTCATTAACGTGGCTCAAACGGCAAAAAGTCTAAATTTTGAAAATATATTTATCCCATCTCTTAATGTGGTTCAGGCTGGTCTAATAGATGGGATAAATATTTACGGCGTAGATTCATTAAAACAACTTTTCCTTCACTTAAAAAGAGAGGCGCCAATAAAACCATACGAAAAAATAAAAACTACTACATTATCGAAAAACGATAGCCACGCATATCCTATCCTAGACGATATCAATGGCCAAGATCAGGCAAAACGAGCCTTAATCATAGCAGCCGCTGGTCATCACAATATATTAATGTCTGGCCCTCCTGGATCTGGAAAAACAATGCTAGCGAAAGTTTTAAAAAATTTATTACCAAAACTGACAGACCTAGAAAAGCTTGAGGTTACAAAGATTCATAGTCTATCAGGTAAAGTAACTGATGAAATTATCGAAGAAAGACCTTTTAGGTCGCCTCATTGCACTTCAAGTAGTATATCTATTATAGGAGGTGGAAATATCCCAAAACCAGGAGAGATTAGTCTTGCGCATACTGGTGTTTTATTTTTGGACGAATTACCAGAATATCCGAGAAATGTAATTGAAGCTTTGAGACAGCCGATAGAAGATAAAAAAATAGATCTAAGTAGAGCAAAGGCTAAAGCCACTTATCCAGCAAATTTTATGTTGATAGCAACAAGAAACCCTTGCCCGTGTGGTTACTATGGCGACTTAACTAAAGAATGTAATTGTACACAATCTCAAATAATAAACTATCAAAAAAAGATATCTGGACCGATTATGGATAGAATTGATTTAACTATTAATGTGCCTAAAGTTCCCAGCCGAGATATTTTGTTAAATAAATCGTTGAATAATTATCAACAAGAAAACGCCTTAAAAATCATAGCTAATGCCATAGAAATTCAAAATAACAGATATAATAATTGTTTAAAATACAACTCATCTTTAACAAATAATGATATAAAGAACACTATTAGACTATCTCATGAAGTTAAATCTATGCTCTGTCAAGCAATAGAAAAACTATCACTCAGCATGAGAAGTTATTTTAAAATAATTAAAATTGCTAGAACTATCGCCGATTTAGATAATAGAATAGACATAGAAACTTCCGATATCGCCGAAGCTTTACAATATCGACAAATAAATACTTGAACTACTGTTTCTTATCTGATAAAATATCTAGCGAGTGAAGACTCTTAATGGTTCGGTGATTAAGGAGCAAAAAATCGGTAATTTAATTCGTATTAATCAAGAAATTAAAGCAAATCAACTGCGAGTGATCGGGCCAAGTGGCGACCAGATGGGAATAATGAGTCGATCGGAGGCCTTAAAGGTTGCAGAAGATGCAGGTGTCGATTTAATAGAAATATCCCCTAACGCAGACCCGCCTGTTGCCAAGGTACTTGACTGGGGTAAATATCAATACCAAAAGATGAAAGAGCAACAAAAGAATCGTAAACACTCTAAAGCCACTGATCTAAAACAGATTCGTCTTGGTCTAAAAATCGGTTTAAATGATTTAGAAATCAAGTTACGTAAAATAAGAGAGTTTTTGTCAGAGGGCCATAAAGTAAAAATTATGATTTTTTATAAAGGTAGAGAGATGGCACATCAAGAAATTGGTTATGAAATGATCGAAAAAATTATATCAAAACTAGAAGATTGCGCCATAGTCGAACAAACCCCACAAATGACAGGAAGAAATCTGAGTATAGTAGTAAGGAGCAAATAATGCCAAAATTTAAAACTCACAAGGGAACAGCTAAAAGGATAAAGTTAACTAGTACTGGTAAGTTAACCCGTCGTCGAGCCTTTGGAAGCCATATTTTATCAAAAAAAAGTAAAAGCCGAAAACGCGCAATTAAAACCACTGCTGTCGTTACAGGCGCTGCGGCTAAAAATGTTAAAAGAGCTATCGGTGCTTAGCATATAATTTAATTGCTATAAGGAGAAATTACTATGAGAATTAAAAGAGGCGTAACAGCAAGAGCCAAACACAAGAAAATCCTAAAAGCCACAAAAGGAATGCAACATTATAGGACCAGTTCTTTTAGAATGGCAAAACAAGCCGTTATTAAGTCCTTAAGTTATGCATACAGAGACCGTAGGAATAAAAAACGGGATCTAAGGGGCCTTTGGATTACTAGAATTAATGCAGCCGCTAGAGAACTTGGCACCACTTACGGAAAACTAATAGCAGGACTTAAAAAAGCTAATATTGAACTAGATAGAAAAACTCTAGCAGAATTAGCTGTTAAAGAGCCTAAGGCATTTGAAGCTGTAGTAAAAGAAATTGAGTAAATAATATAACTAAAATTAATAAAATAGCCGTTACTAAACGGCTATTTTATTAACAGTTTGCCTGTAAGCCGGGTTCTGTCTAGAGCAATCATCTATCTAGTTTAATGGTTACCCATTAAATCAAGCGGTTATCGACCCACAAGCGAGCAACTTTTTTATGTGAATCTCCTTGCAGCCAACAGGGTTTACCTCCATAGCATGTCACCATGCTATGCTGTGGGCTTTTACCCCACTCGTTTCACCTTTTCCCTACTTCGCACAAGGCTACGTAGGGTAGTTTTGTTTCTGTGGCACTTTCCCTAGGGTTGCCCCCGGTCGCCGTTAGCGACTGTCGCGCTCTATGCTGCCCGGACTTTCCTCCCAACACCTTTCAACTTCAAACGATAGAAAAAATTCGCTTAAAGAAATGAAAGGTGCTGGGCGATTGCTTAGCAAACTGCAATAATCATTATAACAAAAAATCCCGAAACTTTCTGTTGACGCTAGATATTCCTGCCTTATAGGCAAGGTGGGTACTCTCAATGCATCTCCACAGAAACACACGATATTGAGCTCCCTATCTATATGATGTTCAGGAAAATCATATACGCCTAAGTCTATTTCGGGACACTATTATTATAACACTTTTAAAAACCGAAGATGAATAGAAACAGGTTCAAGATTGTTGACATTACATCAGACATAAATCTCATTAAAAGAGGGCTGGCAATCAAAACAAAGGCAAATACAATCATCACGCCAAATCTCTCAATACTTTCCATGACTTTTCTTACAAAATCTGGTGCCAAAGCATACAAAACTCTCGAACCGTCTAACGGTGGTATTGGTATTATATTGAAAATAAAAAAACCTAAATTAACATATACTGCAGTCATGAAAAATTGATTAATTATTTCTACTTGAGGATTTACAAGAGCCCAAATACCAAAGACCACAAAAGCTATTAAAAAATTAGTAAGTGGTCCAGCAATCGCCACTAAAGCAATACCCCACTCATCGCCGCGAACTTTGTTAGGATTAAAAGGAACTGGTTTAGCTCCACCAAAAACTGGTGCCCCAGATATGGCTAACATGAGCGGCAACAGGATTGTCATAAAAGGGTCTATATGTTTAATCGGATTAATCGTTAAGCGACCCTGCAATCTGGCCGTATCGTCCCCTAACC
>JBASLU010000030.1:0-4646 GCA_049656505.1 Saccharimonadales bacterium (SeqCode)
CGTTAATTGAAATACTCTGTTTTTTACCGTATTAGGAACCTTTAGCCCTAGGCGTTGATTAATTTTGTAACGACCTACACTACTATAATCAAAACGTTTAAAATCGAAGAACATTCGTTCAATCATAGTTTTAGCATTATCGACAGTAGCAAGATCACCAGGTCTTAGACGGCGATAGACTTCAATCAAAGCTTCGTTTGAGCCCCTAGCTGGGTCTTTGTCTAATGTGGCATCAATATATTTGACTTCTCCCGTATCAATATCTTCAAATAAACTTTTAATTTCGGATGTTTTTGAATAACCTAAAGCGCGCAACAGAGTCGTAATTGGCAATTTACGACGTCTATCAATTTTGACATAAATAGCTCCATTAGCAGCAGTTTCAATTTCAAGCCAAGCTCCACGACCTGGAATTAATTTTGCACCATAATAATGGCGAGTAACAACTTTATCAGCAGTAAAGAATACGCCGGCACTGCGAATAAGTTGAGAGACAACGACACGTTCTGTACCATTGATTACAAAAGTACCGCGATCAGTCATCCAAGGATAATCGCCAAGATAGATTTCTTGTTCTTTAACTTCGCCAGTAACCTTATTAGTCAATTCGACATTCGCTTTTAACGGTGCCTCGAAAGTGGCATTATTTTCTTTCGCTTCGCGATCACTAAGTTTTGGCTCTAAAAATTCGTAATCTTTAAACCTTAATGAAAGTTTTTGACCAGTATAATCATCGATTGGATTTAATTCGGTGAAAATTTCACTTAACCCAGTTTCAACGAATTCACGCCAGCTATCTTTTTGATGAGAAATTAAATTTGGTAATGGAAGTGCTGAGTCGCCATCATTAAAAAAGATACGCTTAGCACTACTAGTCTTGGCTTTTGCCATAAATTATGCCACTCCTCGCGATTTATTTGAGTTTTATATAGTTGATTCGCCCTTATGGGCAAAGGGGTTCTTTGGCGCCGAAGATTCCCTAAACTGCGGTTTTTTTACGGTGATGCCACTCGCCGCAAAAAGACATAGCTAACCACAGCTACACTACTTCTTAACTAGACATTGTGAACGAAAACAAAAGAATAGTCAATAGGTTATGTACTTAATCGTAAAACTATCTCACTCTACATATAAAATAAAGAGCTAGCCTCTTCAGAATTTAATGCCCTATTATAAACCCTTACGTCATCAATTATACCGTTAAAGAACATCCTCATTTCACTAGCTTCTGCAGGTAAAGTTTGACAAGCATCGTAGCTCCATTGTGCTCCAATAATTATTGGTAGGGTATTACTACTGACACCCTGTATACCAGAATCACCCGTTATATCATATTGAGTATTATTAATATAAAGTTTTGTTCCAATTTGCCCAAATGGCACAACCCAAACAATATGATAAGTGTTGCCATTAACTAATGAAGGGTTAACAGCGCGCATAAAAGTAGATGTAGGTGACGTATAAAATCCAAACCATGGTCTATTTGACTGAATATACATATTAAACATTCCTTCATTGTTACAACCTTCTCTCTTTGAAAGAACTGACTGTCTGGTAGAGTAATCATCACTGGTTATCCAAAAACTAAAGGAATAAGTTTGATTCAATGTACTAAACTGTGTTAGCGGATTCGAGGCAATAATATAGTCATTAAAACCATCAAAAGAATAAGCCTGGTTTATTACACCATTACTGACAGAAGCGCCACTTACTATTCCATCATTGCCATAAGTGCTATAATCGATAGCATTTCCATCGAGGGTGTAATGAGCGACAAGACCCTCAGTTAATACCCCCACGGAATTGCTAGCAGATACAGAAGAGCTTTCATTGATATAATAGCTAGCTGAGCTATTATTCGCAGTTAGCCTAAATGTTTGCGGATTAATAGAATTGTTTACTATATAGGCACTAAATATATTGTTTGAGCTAGCGGCGATACACATATTGCCTTCTACTGGCGTTGGACAATCTGAGATACTGTTAGGATAAGCATCATTTTCGATTTGATACATCTTAATCTGCTTGAAAGCATTATCCAAATCGGCCTGTAAGCTTGCCGCAACAGCACGCTGTGTTATTCCGTTATATGAAATTAAACTTATAGCTGCTAGAACGCCAATCACGACGATGACGACAAGGAGTTCGACGATGGTAAAGGCCGACTTAGTCGCCTTAGCCCTACGAAGCTTTAGCGAAGTAGGTGTGAAAGCAGTGAGTTTGGTCGAGTTGATGAAAGCGGGTTTTTTATAGGCCATAGCGACCCTTGGTGATATTAAAATTAATCAAAACTTCGTCTTCATTAATTGATCTTTCAAATAATTTTACTTTCGCTATTTGTCCGTTGAAAAAATAGCCACTGCCGAAAACGTGTGACCCTATTTTCATCTCACTAGATCTGTCCCCAGGTTCATATATATAGCCCACAGCACCAGTTTGTAATCCATTGGTGTAAAACTTTGTTATAGAACCGTCCCACGTAAACACCAGCTGGTACCAATGCCCTAAAGAAATTGCTGAGGATTTAGGACCAGATCCAGACATATTATGAACTCCATCATTTAGTGTACCTAGAAAGGTATTAGAAGTTCCGTTTCTAAACAGACCATAATCGATATCCGGCCAACTTAAGTTAGGCCCCTTAAATACGATTGAATCGTAGGAGGTAGTCCAGTTACTAATATATATCCAAGCAATAATAGAGCCTCCCTCTACTAGGCTCGGAGCAGTGTGTATATCAGCGTGATCATTCACTCCATCAAAGCTAAAAGCACCGCCACTGTCAGGTATGAAGGTTGGGCCGTTAGTTAAAGTGGCATTGTTAGCTAGTCCACTCAAATCATACCAAGTAGTACCGCTGCCTGGATAAGAATCGGGCTTAGAAGCATCTAAGTATAGAATTGGGCAATATGGAGCTGGTATAGGTGAACCGTCTTGGTTAATACTGTAGGCTATGTTGTTAGTTTGGTTTATATAACTAAGACAGAAGGTTTTAGGGTCGGTATTGTTATCTACATAGTAAGATAGATTGTCACTATCTGGGATTAGGTTACTTGCTATAGCAGTAGCTTTATCTACAGGATAATCTTCATTGTCATTGTTTAATTGATAGAGTTTTAGCTTTTTAGAGGCATTGGATAGATCACTTTGAGCACTGGCTATGGCGGCTCGGTTGGTTATGCCAGTGTAGGAAACAACTGTGATAGCGGCTAGAACACCAATCACGACGATGACAACTAGGAGTTCGACGATGGTGAAAGCACTATTAAAATAGCGAGAACTTTTTGTCTTAGCCCACATTCCCATACCAACAGTATAGCATTAGCATTAGCATTAGCATTAGCATTAGCGTTATTTGTTAAAAGGTGTTTTTAGGCTTTTTCAATAATCTCGTCAACTAAACCATAATGTTTAGCTTCGTCTGGGGACATCCAATAATCACGTTCCATGTCTTCTTTAATTTTAGATATTTTTTGACCAGTGTTTTTTGAAAATAATTCAACTAGCATTTCTTTGACAGACAGGCCTTCCTTTAGATCAATCTCCATATCAGTAACCTTACCACGAGTTGCGTGACTGGGTTGATGAATCATGACCTTACTATGAGGCAGAATATATCTTTTTCCTTTGGCACCGCTAGACAACAAAAAGGCGCCCATACTAGCTTGAAGCCCAATACCAATAGTCTGAACATCTGGCTTAATATACTGCATAGTGTCATAAATGGCCATACCATCATAAACACTGCCGCCCGGACTATTTATGTATAGCATAATATCTTTTTTAGGATCTTCATAAGCAAGATGTATTAATTGAGCAACCACTATATTGGCTGTGTGCTCGTCGACTTGCTCACCTAAAAATACAATTCTTTCATTTAATAAATGAGAATAAATATCGTAAGCTCGCTCACCTTCGCTAGTTTTTTCGATTACGGTTGGAATTAAATATTGAGATGATTTTTTCATAACTTAATTATAACACCTGAAAATGTTATTTTTTATTTAATTCTACTAGGCGGTCGACGGTTTTTTCCGTTAGCAATCGATTAGCAATATCTCTTTGGACTTCTGGCAAATCAAATTGCTTCAACGCTTCGGCATTATTGGCATATTGTTGTTTATATAAATTGATATGTTGAGTAATTTCATCGTTACTAGCTTGGATTTTTTCTAATTTAGTTAGCTCGGCTAAAACTAAACCTATTTTTACTCTTTTAACAGCAGCTGGCTCTACTTCTTTTTTAATCCAGTCTTCTTTAGAGTCGAATTTTTTATTATCAATATAGTTTTGCAAGGTTAAACCTTGTTGAGTTAAATTATTAACAAAATCCTGCTCGATTGATTGAATTTGATCCTTTAATAAAATTTCTGGAACTGGTATCTCGCTTTTGTCGATTAGCTGTTCTAATAATTCATCTTTAATTTTTTCATTAGCTTCTCGTTCTTTTTGTTTTGTCAATTCTCTTCTAATATCCGCCTTCATTTCTTCGGCAGTAGTAAACGGACCAACTTTTGCGGCAAATTCATCGTTAATTTCGGGTAAGGAAATCTCTAAAACTTTATGTAATTTGATAGAAAAAACTACTTCAGCGCCCTTTAGGTTATTTGAGTAGTAATCTTTTGGAAAGGTAACATTAATATCGA
>JBASLU010000031.1:0-6602 GCA_049656505.1 Saccharimonadales bacterium (SeqCode)
CATCCTCTCAAACCAGTTAACGATCGTCGACTTGGTGAGCCATTACCTCACCAACTATCTAATCGTACGCAGGCCATTCCCAAAGCGTCCCTCACCACTTTCATCGATAATCTTACACAAACCGATATCTATATTATGAAAACTAGATATCAATACATGGTAATTTATCTGCAAAAGTGGTGAGGGACTTTAATCCGAAGACCATATGCGGTATTAGCCACCCTTTCGGGCGGTTATCCCTCACTTTGGGGTATGTTCCCACGCGTTACTCAGCCGTCCGCCGCTCGTCGGCACCCGAAGGCCCGTTACCGCTCGACTTGCATGTGTTAGGCACGCCGCCAGCATTCATCCTGAGCCAGGATCAAACTCTCCATAAAAAATTGTTTAAAAAACAATTAAATTAAAACTCAATATAACTGACGATGATTTGCACAACTAAATTGTTAAAGTTCTTTTTTATCTGTTTTACAACTCCACGTTGTCACGTCCAAAATTTTGGGCGCCAGACTGCTAACTATCATACCGCATTTGTTAAGTGATAGTCAAGAGTATTTTTTAGATTTTTACGAAGTTATTAAATAAACCACGAGGCCAATTGTTATTCCAAAAATTCCACCGAAGAAAACCTCTATTGGCAAGTGACCTTTAGAAATCTTAGGTAAATTAATCGTTTTAATCTTGTGATATTTAATCATTCTATGGATTGCCTCACCTTGTTCTCCAGCCGAACGTCTAACTTGTAAGGCATCATACATTACGATAATCGCAAAAAGCGTTGCTAGGCCAAAAATACTAGAATCAAAACCCTCTTTTAGACCAATAATGGTCGCCATAGCAACAGTAGTCGCACTATGACCACTAGGCATGCCACCAGACATGAACAAGTGCGAACGAAGGCTGTATTTTTCTTTTTTGATGGTGTTAACAATGAATTTTATAGTATGAGAACCAATCCACGCAAACAATATTGTTAGTATGTACGGTGAAATTAACTCTATATATATACTCATCGTTATTTTTCCTCTTTAACTTCAGGTTCTTCTTTTTCTTGTTCTGGCATGATGCCTAGTGAAGCCACTTTATCACCATCGTTCATACGCATAATTCTAACACCTTGAGTTGCGCGACCCAAGACTGGAATATCCTTTAGACTAACTCGAATTGTTTGACCTTCGGTCGAGATTATTAGCACTTCACTAGCGTCTTTTTCTAATGCCTGAACCGATATAATCTTTCCAGTTTTAGCAGAAGTAATCGCTGCCTTTATACCTACGCCACCTCTTCGATGCGATGGGAAGTTAATCACTTTTGTAGCCTTACCGTAGCCATTTTCACTAATAACTAATAAGTTAAGTTTGTCATCGCGAACTACATCCATGCCAACAACTTGATCATTAGGACGAAGCCTAATACCCCTCACACCCCTAGCTGAACGACCCATTGGACGAACGTCTTTTTCATTAAATCTAATCGCCTGACCGCATGATGTAGAAATTATAACATCATTTTCACCGGTGGTTTTTTGAATCCAACGAAGCTCATCGCCATCATCTAACTTTATAGCAATTAGGCCATTATTACGTATATTAGCGTAGTTTTCTAGTAAGGTTTTCTTGATGGTTCCCTTGGTGGTCGCCATGAACAAATAACCGTCACTACTTTTTTCGTCTTTTTCAAGTTTAATAATTGAAGTTATCTTTTCTTCGGGTTGAAGCTGGAGTAAGTTAACCGCCGCCACACCCTTAGTTGCTAAACTCGCGGCTGGAACTTCATAGGCCTTGAGCCTAAAAACGCGTCCTTTATTAGTAAAGAACAATAGATAATCGTGCGTACTAGCCGAAACAAGTTGACAAATTACGTCTTCGGCCTTTGTTGCCATACCACGTTTACCTTTTCCGCCACGATTCTGTCTTCTATATTCACTTAGAAGCGTACGCTTAATGTAGTTTTCAACTGTCAAAAGAATTACACTTTCTTCTTCTGGGATTAACTCTTCATCACTAAATTTACCTAATTCGTAATTAATAATTTGACTACGTCTCTTATCACCATATTTTTCTTTCATTTCGAGAAGCTCTGTTTTAATAATTTTGAGAATCTCTTTTTCATCAGCCAAAATTGCTTCAAATTTCTTAATCATATTAAGTAGTTCAATCAGTTCATCTTCGATAGCTTGCCTTTCAAGACCAGTCAATCTTCGAAGTTGCATAGCCAAAATAGACTTGGCTTGAATCTGTGTTAATTTGAAATTCTTCATTAAAGCCACTTCAGCCTCTTCACTAGTTTGACTAGCGCGAATGGTCTTTATAACTTCATCGATATGATCGAGAGCTATTTTGTAACCTTCTAGGATATGAGCACGTTCTTTGGCCTTTCTTAATTCAAATTCAGTTCGACGCCTAACTACATTCTTACGATGCTTCAAGAATTCATTTAAGATATCCTCAAGCCCCAAAGTGCGCGGTTGGATACCATCAATTAAAGCTAACATATTGTAGTGAAAACTAGATTGTAGTGGCGTTAACTTATAAAGTTGATTCAAGACCTTCTTTGGATAAGCATCTTTTTTAAGTTCAATCACTATGCGTACTGAACCACGCGCACTTTCATCACGAAGATCACTAATTGATAGTATTTTCTTTTCTTTTACTAAATCTGCAATCTTCTCTATAAGCGTTGCTTTATTTACAGCATAAGGAATTTCTGAAACAACAATTTGACTTCGTCCCTTCTTGGTTTCTTCAATGTTGGCAACTGAACGAATCACAACACTACCGCGTCCAGTTTGATAAGCCTGCTTCATCGGAGCTCCACCGTAAACAATAGCTCCGGTTGGAAAATCAGGGCCTTTGACATACTTTAATAAATCTTCTAGGGTTGCTTCTGGATTTTCTATTAAATAAACTAAAGCATCGACTAGTTCGCCTAAGTTGTGTGGAGGAATACTGGTAGCCATACCAACAGCAATACCAATCTGACCGTTTAACAATATATTAGGAATTTTAGATGGCAAGACAACTGGTTCAGTTTCGGATCCATCATAATTGTCTCTAAAATCAACTGTTTCTTTATCAAGATCGGTTAACATTTCGTAACCAGCTTTATCTAATCTAGCTTCTGTATACCTTGAAGCAGCAGCTGGATCGCCGTCCATTGAACCGAAGTTACCCTGACCATTGACAAGCGTGTAGCGCATATTCCAATTTTGGGCCAAGCGAACCATAGCATCATAAATTGCGCTATCACCATGCGGGTGATATTTACCCATTACATCACCGACAATACGAGCTGATTTACTAAATTTACTACCAGGTCTTAAGCCTTGTTCACCCATTGAGTAAAGAATACGTCTGTGAACAGGCTTTAGGCCATCGCGAACATCGGGTAAGGCCCGATCGACAATCACACTCATCGAATAACGAAGGAAATTATCCTCCATAGTGTCTTCGACTGTTTGCTTTTCTACAACACGTGAGTGTGTAATCTCTAGCTCAGGTTCGTTAATTTCATTCGTTGTTGTAATTTCTTCTTCATTCATGGCTAGACATCCAACTCCTCAAGATTTAGTGTTTTTGCTCGGCTTTGTATAAAATTCTTTCTCAAATCTACTTGGTCACCCATCAACTTTGTAAAAATTGCATCAGCATTTTCAGCATCGGCAATATTGACTTGAATCAAAACTCGATTTTCAGGATTCATGGTTGTCTCCCATAATTGATCGGCGTCCATTTCACCAAGACCCTTATATCGCTGTAACAGTGTAACTCCAGCTTGTTTAGCGCGATCATCATTATCTTCGACTTTGACGCCTTTATCTTGTTTCCCAACAATCAGATTATCGACTATTTTGTCCCTTTCTTCGTCGCTATAAGCATAGTACTTTTTAGCACCGGCTTTAATTAGAAAGAGTGGTGGCTTAGCAAGATATATGTGACCTTTTTCAACCACCTCACGCATGTAGCGGAAAAAGAAAGTTAAAAGCAATGTGGCAATATGGCTACCATCGACATCGGCATCAGTCATGATAATAATTCGATCATACCTAAGCCCGCTTATGTCAAATTGATCACCAATACCAACGCCCATGCCTTTTATAAGGCTGACAATTTCATTATTGGCAAGCATTCTATCCAGCCTTGCGCGTTCTACATTTAAAACCTTACCTCGAAGCGGTAAGATTGCTTGTGTTCGACTATCACGCCCGGATTTAGCTGAGCCACCGGCTGAATCACCCTCTACGATATATAATTCACATTCAGCTGGATTTTTACTAGAACAATCAGCTAATTTACCAGGCAAGCTTAGACCGTCTAAGACGCCTTTACGTATAACGTTATCTCTAGCAGCTCGGGCGGCTTTACGAGCTCTCGCGGCCAGTAACGCCTTTCCCACAATAGATTTAGCAGCAGATGGATTCTCTTCTAAATAATAAGAAAAATATTCATTCATCACCTGTTCGACGTAACGACGAACTTCTGGATTACCAAGTTTATTTTTAGTCTGACCCTCAAACTGCGGATCCGGCAATTTAACTAAAATTACAGCAGTCAAACCTTCGCGGATATCATCACCATTTAAGTTTTCTTCTTTTTCTTTTAGAAGTCCGCTTTTTCGAGCATAATCATTGATTACTCTAGTTAAAGCTGATTTAAAACCAACTAAATGAGTTCCTCCATCAATAGTTAAAACGTTGTTTGCAAAAGGCTTGACCATCTCGGTAAATGAGTCGTTATATTGGATGGCTATTTCAATCATAGAGTCTTCGACTAATTTTTCAACGTAAAATATGTTGCCTAAAGTTTCCTTACCGATATTTAGGTGTTTAACATAACTTTGAATGCCACCTTCGAAGTAAAAAGCTTGTCTCTCGCCCGTTCTATTGTCACGAACCTCAACGTAGGCGCCTTTAGTCAAATAAGCTTGATGGCGTAAATAGTTAACTACCCATTTGTAGTCAAACTCTATAGTTTCTTTAAAAATAGTTGGGTCAGGATAAAAAGTTATAACCGTTCCCTGTATTTTGTCTGTTTTACCAGTGACTTGCAATTGAGTTTTTGTAACACCCTGTTCAAATTCCATCTGATAAACTTGGCCATCATGCGCAACTTCAGCAATTAATCGACTAGAGAGTGCGTTAACTACGCTTGAACCAACACCATGAAGACCAGATGACACCTTATAACCGCCGCCACCAAATTTACCACCAGCGTGCAAAATAGTTAAAGCAGTTTCAAGCGTACTTTTACCAGTTTTTGGATGGGTATCAACTGGTATACCACGGCCATCATCTTCTACGCGAACGCCACCATCCTCTAAGATAGTTATTGATATTTTAGTTGCATAGCCCGCTATAGCCTCATCAATTGAGTTATCGGCAATTTCTTTGATTAAATGATGGATACCTTCGTAACCGGTGCTACCAATATACATTCCGGGTCTTTTGCGGACTGGATCTAGTCCTTCAAGAACCTGTATTTGCGATCCATCATAAGATTTGTCTGTTTTTTGCTTAATCACTACTAAATCTCCCTATTCTTCAAGCTCAGAATTTCTCGTGGCTATTTACAATATAACTATTATAACGAATAATTTGTGTTCGCTCAAGCTATTGATTGAACATATTTATTGTGCTAAAGTTTAATTCAAGAGGTGTAAATTAAAAATAAAAATATGTTTAAAAAAATAGTATCAAATCTATCATTTAGTCCGGCCTTAATCGGTCAGCTTAGCTTTTACGCAAAAAGGCTAAAAAACGAAGAAGTAACTAGGCGCACCGCTCTGGTCTTTATGGTTCTAGCAATAATTGTCCAATCAATGGCTGTTTTTCAACCACCAGAATCGGCCAATGCCTCAAGTGCTAATGATTTAATTACAGGAGGTTTACATGGCTCTCTAAATAACTTTATAGTGCCTTATGATGCTAATAGTCGCCATCTCAAAGATATTATGAATTATGCTGGTATCACCCGAAATGAGATATTAAATGCTAAATATACTACTTGGACTGTTGGTGAGGGCAAATCTTGGGGAATGTTACCAAAATTCAGTTACGCTCAAGGTGAAAGACAACATAATATTCCTGATGCCACTGGTAAAATAGTTACTACTGTTTATTCTAGACCATTAAAGCTTTGGACTAGTTCTACTTCTAAGGTTTCTGGTTGGGTTGGTCAATCAGCTAGGCTTGGTTGGTTTGCTATTATGAACTCCTGTGGTAACTTAGTTACGATTAATACAGTTCCGCCTCCACCGCCACCAGTACCTCTAGTGATGTGTGAATTTAATCCAGTTCTGCGGGCTGACGATGAAAATTGTAAACCATGCCCTGGCAACGATTCATTATGGATTAATGATCCAGCTTGTATACCAAATATTAATCGATCAAAAGCAGCAACTAACATATCCCAAGCATTTAATAATGCCGGTTCTACCGTGGCCAAAGCTGGCGATAGAATAAGCTATACAATAACTATAGACAACACCGGCCTAAATTCCGAAACACTCAAAATAGAGGATAATCTTTCTGATACTCTTGAGTATGCTAAATTAATCGATGCAGGTGGCGGTACATTAGATAAAGAAACTGGTATATTATCTTGGCC
>JBASLU010000032.1:0-2824 GCA_049656505.1 Saccharimonadales bacterium (SeqCode)
TATATAACAAAAAATAAGGAAGCAAAAACTCCCTTATTTTGGGGCGAATGATGGGGATCGGTCACCTTTGGCGACCCCGAAAATTCACGATTGCAAACACAGTTTGCATCGGAATATTTCCTTGCGGACTGCAGACTTGCAGTCCTCACCCACTACTTCGTGGGTTCAATCCAATAAAACCAGCCCAATAAAGAAAACGGTTACAAGAACCGTTTTCTTTATTGGGGCGAATGATGGGGATCGAACCCACTACCTTCGGAACCACAACCCGACGCTCTAACCAGATGAGCTACATTCGCCATATTTAAGTCAACTTAGACATTGTAACAGATAATAGGACGTATTAAAATATGTTATAATCAAATAATGTGCGGGCGTCGTATAATGGCTAATATACGTGCCTTCCAAGCATGCGATGAGAGTTCGATTCTCTCCGCCCGCACCAAATCCAAACTCACAATCATATCTTTCAGATATGATTTTTAATTTTGAAACTTTATTGTCTATTCACCGTGTTCAGTAGCTTCGGCGTCTTCTCTAGTAACATGAACTGTACCGTGTGGATGATGAGCTGGAGCATAAATTGAATATAGTCTTAGCGGTTCATCGCCAACACTCACCAAGTTGTGCCAAGTTCCAGAAGGAACCAATACAGCCTCGTTCGGTCCCGCTGTCCAAGTTTGCATCTGTTCGGCGCTTGGACCCATCGAAACTTCAGCTCGACCTTGTTCGATTCTTAAAAATTGGTCATTTTCGTTATGAACTTCTAAACCGATGTCCTTACCCGGATTAATTGACATTAGTGTAATTTGCAGATTATTACCAGTCCACAGGGTTGTTCTATAATTTTCATTCTCTACAGTAACTTGCTCTATATTTACAACCGATGGAGCTGGGCCATTATCGATTACATTTGCCATAATATTACCTCCCTATTTATATAACTATTATAGCTCAAATTGACTTATTTTTTATGGATACTATGATTAATTTAGCTAAAACTAATAAAATTGCAGAATCTAATATAACTAAGTTGAATATTATATTCTTTTGACTGGAGATTGATCTTTAATTTGTTATAATAATCTAGACGCCCCGGTAGCTCAGTGGATAGAGCAGAGGACTTCTAAGCCTAAGGTCGTTGGTTCAATTCCAACCCGGGGTACCAATAAAATATTAAGAAAAATTTTTAGCTAATTTGCTACAGTTGCGTCGTCGACTATAGCTTTTTTATCAATAACAGACTTAATATCTTCTAACTTTAACCGTATAACTTGTCCACTCTCAGCTTCACCAGACAGCATCATCTTCGCAATCAAACTTTCAACAGCTCGTTGTACAACCCTTTTCATAGGTCTTGCGCCTAGTCTAGGATCATAGCCAGCTTCGACGAGGTATTTTTTTGCTTCGGTGTCAACTGCAACACTAATCTTTTGTAATGATAGAGTTCTGTTAACTTCAGTTAGGATTAAATCAACCACTTGCATGAGTTCACTTTTATCTAACGGTCTAAACACAACTATTTCGTCAAAGCGATTTAAAAATTCGGGCTTAAATTGATTACTATTTATTAATTCATCAACAAATTTATCTTCAAATTGAGATATATCATAACCTCTTTCAATATATTCTCTTATTCTGTCCGAACCAGCATTACTTGTAGCGATAATGATAGCATCTTTGAAACTAACTTCCCTATTCTTTTCATCACGCATCACCCCTTCATCTAGCATCTGCAATAAGGTGGATAAAACGTCAGGATGAGCTTTTTCTATTTCATCAAGCAAAATTACACTAAAAGGTTTTTTCATAATGCTAGCAGTTAGACTATTAGAATTTTTTGCTCCATCGGTAATTAAACGCTTTACATCGCTACTTTGAACATATTCATTCATATCTAGACGTATAATATTATCTTCGCCGTTAAAATAAACCGCTGCCAATGATTTAGCCAGTTCTGTCTTTCCAACACCCGTAGGACCAAGAAATAAAAATGTACCAATTGGTTTATCTTGATTCCTAACACCAGTTCGCGCTCGCCTAATAGCATCGCTTACGACTTCAACTGCCCTAGATTGATTTATCATTCTTTCGTGAATTAAGTCCTCTAATTTTAATAATTTTTCTTTTTCATCAACACTTCTAACTGTACTGACTTTAATATCCATAGTTTTTTCTAACGACCTTCTTACAGATTCGGCCGTAACTAAGCCGTTTTCACTGTAGTGAGCGGACGATTCGAGAATTTTTAAAGCCCTGCCAGGCATAGCTAAATCATACACATACCTTTCACCCAATCTATAGGCTTCTTGAATCGCTTGATACATAAAAGTTACTTGATTTTGAAATTCTATCATTATAGCTTTGTCCTGCATTACAGAAATAGTTTCATCCTTACTAGCCGCCTCAACTACGACCTTATTTAAGCTCTTAATAATCTCCGGGTTGCGTTGACTGATTTTTAGATATTGTTGATCGTCCATGGTAAGAATCATTCGCAAATTTCCCGCATTTAGTATTGGTATTAATATATTAGATATATCAACCGAACCTATCCCATCTTCAAAAAATAATTGGGCATTATCTAAACAAACTATTATATTTTTTGCGCTATAGGCTTCAGATAAAATTCTTGGCACAAGATTTTCTAAGCCTCCCCTATCTGGTGCAGCTGCGATTAGCGAACCCGCATCTAGAATAAAAACTTGACGAAATTTTAAATCGTTCGATATCTTAGAATCGCCATCTATTAGTTTTGAAGCAAAAGCTGTAACTATCTCAGTTTTTCCTACGCCCAATGGGCCAACAATAACTGCGTTTTGAC
>JBASLU010000033.1:0-9994 GCA_049656505.1 Saccharimonadales bacterium (SeqCode)
TATATTTTGAAAGATGCTGAGTACCAAAAAATAAAACACCCCATGGCACCGGGGTGTTTTTGCTTTATTTAGATTGTTTTATCAACTCTTCATCAATTCTTTTTGATAAAGCAGATTCATCACCCCAAACCTCAGAGTCTAACGGCTGACCATTCAGGTAAAAAGATGGGGTGGCTTTGACGCCTGATTTTATACCTAAATTGTAATCAAATGTCATTTTTTTGACTAATCTTTCGTTGCCCATATCAATCTTAAATTGGTTCATATCTAGGTCTATAGTTTCGGCCAGACTATTAAAAAAACTTGTTCTATCTTCGACATTTAATGATTCCCAGCTTGGCTGTGATTCATATATTAAATCATGCATTTTCCAATATTTACCCTGAAAGCCAGCTGCTTCAGCTGCAGCCGCAGCGGCTTTGGCATTTGTATGATAAGGGAGTATAAAATTTCTAAATATAAATTTTATTTTATCTTTATATTTCTCAGTTATATTTTTAACAATCGGATGAACTCCTGCGCAACCTGAACATTGAAAATCTCCGTAGTTAATTAAAATCACTTTAGAATTTTCATTACCAAGCACGTGATCGGCAATTTGCCCGTTCTGTTCACTGGCGACCTGATATTCAAACTCATTAACTTGGCTTAAGTCATAATTTTGAGAATTCTTTGAGACAGTGATTAATAGTACCAATATACCAACTGTTACAAACGTAAAAATTATCCAAGATTTTTTGTTCACAATTTTGTTCTCCCATTTTCCCTAGTCTTCTTATTTTATCAAACAATAGCTTTTAATTATATACGAGGCATTTTGCGTTACAATAGTATTTAATATGACAACCATACAGATACTACTATCATTATTTCTCTTTTTACTTATATTGATTCTTAAGTCATTCAATCCAATTAGATCGCAATTGAGTGATTTTGAAATAAAACGGCTGGTCAGCGCTGGTGATAAAAAAATTCGAGAGATTATTGATCGTGAGAATGCAATGAGCTTTGTAAGCTTGATATGCGAACTTTTAGCTTTGTCCTTATTCACCATTATTTCATTTATTGTTTTGAATAGTTTTGAGTTGATAAACGGGATTTTAATTATAGCTTTTGTTATATTGCTAACAGTCCTTTTGCCAAAGACTAAACTATTCTATCGTTTAGCAAATAAGCTATTTAATCTATGTGAAAAACCAATAACAAATTTTATTAAAAAAAGACGCTTTTTATTAAAATTAATCACTAAGCCAAAAATAAAGGATGTAAATATTAACTCTATAGAAGAACTGCGGCATATAATGGAAAATTTACCTGATAATATTGCCGATAATGATTCTAAGAAAATAATTTCATCGGGACTTTTGTTTGGAAAAACAACAGTTAAAGAGGTAATGACGCCACTTGAGGAGGTGAAATTTATAGAAAAATCAGAATTTTTAGGCCCTCTTGTTTTAGATGAACTACACAAAATCAAGCATAATAAACTGCCTGTTGTGTTTAAGGATTTTAATCAAATTGTTGGTATTTTATATTTAGATAAACTTTTGTCGCTTGATATAAAAAGATCCATGACAGCAGAAAAAATGATGGATTTTAAGGTTGAATATATAGATAATGAAACTATCTTACGCAACGCATTAACAAAGATGTTAGATTTAGACCTAAATATCTTAATAGTTAAAGAAGATGATAAAAATATCGGAATCGTCACTATGCGTGATATCATAGAATTTCTAATCGGACGAGAATTAAAATTTGATTAAACCTAGTTCCCAGTTCTTATTTGTCTGCTAGTGTTTAAGATGTTAAAATACCTTTATATAAAACAGGATAAAATAAACCTATGACGAGATTTTTGGCTAGAGAACTGCCAAGTAAAATCAATGAACAAGCGACTGTAAGTGGATGGATGCACAAAAAACGTCTTCTTGGAGGTTTAAATTTTATTACTATTAGAGATAGGAGTGGATTAACTCAGATTCTAGTGGAGAATAAAGATGAAATTGAGAAACTAAGAGGTATGCAGGTTGGTACTGTCATCAGCGTTACAGGCTTGGTCGTTGAAGATAATCGAGCTCCAGGCGGTGTTGAGTTACATGACGTTAATATAAAAATCGAGTCAGCCGTCACGGACGAACCCCCAATTGAAGTAGATAAGCCACTTTCCCATCAATCGGAACACCTAGACACCCTATTTGAAAATCGAGTCTTAGGTTTGCGTAATCTGCAAGAACAGAAGATATTTAAAATTAGATCAGACATGGTTCATTATATTCGAGATTTCTTGAGAGAACGAGAGTTTATCGAAATTGATACACCGAAATTGCTCGCAGAAGCGACTGAAGGTGGTGCTGAAGTTTTTAACTTAGATTATTTTGGCAAAACTGCCACTCTAGCTCAGAGCCCACAATTTTATAAACAAATTATGGTCGGTGTTTTTGAAAGAGTTTTTGAGATTGGTCACTCTTATAGAGCAGAACCTAGTGCTACTACCAGACATTTAACAGAGCTTACTATGCTTGATATAGAAATAGGTTTTATTGAAAGTCATGATGAAATCTTAGATTTAGTTTCAGAAATGACCCAGTCAATTTTAAAGAGAGTATACAAAGAACACGCCGATGATTTACGCAGCTTGAACGCACCAGAATTAAAATTGCCAACAGATGGTAAGGTCCCAAAATTCACCATTTCCGAAATTCATCAAATGTATTCTCAAGCTCATAAAACAGATACCACTCAAGAAAAGGATTTAATACCTGATGAGGAACGTTGGATAGGCGAATATGCTCGAAAACAATTAGGCTCTGATTTAGTATATGCAACCAATTTTCCAGTTGAGGCGGCAAAATTCTATCATAAAATTGATGAAAAAAGCCAAACTGTACTTTGGGCCGACCTAATATTTAGAGGTCTAGAATTAGCAACCGTACCAATGCGAGAGAATAATTATCAAAAAATGATTGAGCAAATGAAAAAAGCTGGCCTAAATGTCAATCACGAAGGCTTTAAATACTATTTGCAAGCTTTCAAATACGGTCTGCCAAACCATGGTGGCTGTGGATTCGGTATATCTAGGTTAGTCCAAAAAACTATTGGTTTAGCAAACGTCAAAGAGGCTGATTTATTCCCTCGTGATATGAACAGACTAACTCCATAGCCACTTCACATTGACCAAAAGGGTACTTTAGTAAGATAATAGAATAGATGAAGTCATTTAGAAAAATAATTATTAGTTTCATGTTTGGGCTTATATTTACGGTCGGCCTTGGTTTTTTTATTGTTACTAAAGCCCAAAGCACCAATACCATAAGTGACAGTCAAATTAAACTGATAAAAACTAATTGTGTTAGTACTAAGGACACTCTAAATAGAATTCATGCTAGCGATGCTCTCTTAAGAGTCAATATGGGTCAAATATATGAATCTATTTCGACTAAGTTGATGGATGGTTTTAATGGTCGCGTAGTGGGCAATAATTTAAACGGTATTAATTTAATTTCTATATCGTCAGAATATGGCCAAACTCTTGATAAATTTAGAGCTGATTACATCAATTATGAAGAAAAAATGTCGACAGCTATGTCGATTGATTGCAATAAACAACCCGTTTCTTTTTACGATGCTATTGCTTCAGCAAGAACCCATAGAAAGCGAGTGGGCAGTGACGTAAAAGAGCTCAATCAATTAATTAAGGAATACAAACAAGCAGTTGATAAAATAGAAAAAGATTTTCATGTGTTAAATAGCGAGGCTAAATAATTATGAATGAAAATAAGACTGAAGATTTACCAAAAGAAGAAGAGCTATCTTTTCGTGATAGGCACAGTTTTTTGATTTTTATATCAATTTCAATTTTTTTATCAATTACATTAGTCTCAATCAGTCTGGCTATGTATAACAGTAGCGGTGCAGCACAACTAGATCTAAGTAGGCCTGGTTATGTTAACGTCAGATCGCAAGCAATTTCTAATGGCAACAGTCTTAAATCCTTCTCTAGTTCGGGTAATTTAAGTCAAGAAGACATAGACTATTTTCAGGAAGTTTATGCAATACAGGCAGAAAAAGTTACTTCCGTCCAAGCATTTGGTGGCGATCCGTTAGAGCCAATTTCTTTAGGTATAGAAGAAGCTAAAGATTAAAGATCGATAGGGTCTTTAGCTAATTTTTTTCTAATCCAATTATCAATTTCACCAGCACCCATAATCAAAACTAGCTTACCTTCTTTGAGATGTTTTTTGATAGTATTCCATAAGTCATCATCAAATTTAACAATACGGATAGATTTTTTATTGGTAATATTTTCAATTAATTCTTCGGGTTTTAGGATTCTTAATTGAGGGTTTTCGCGAGATAGATAGGTTGGTAACCAATAAACTTTTTCTGCTAATTCGAATTGGTCAAGATATTTATCTTTAATATCATATTGACGTGTATTTTGGTGAGGTTGATACACTAATATAACATGATTAGATATTTCTCTGGCTAATTGCATGGTTGCAGCTATTTCGGTTGGATGGTGAGCATAATCACTGTATAAATTATTTGCTATTTTTTCGAACCTTCTATCAACACCAGGAAAATTTTCTAACATCTCATCTTTAAAATTATTCACACCTAAATATTTAAGAGCTATTTTTACTAAGTTAGCATTTCTAACATTGTGATTACCGTGAATATTAAGTTTAGAGATTGAATCAACATCAACGATGTCAACATTGGTTAAGTCGTTAAAAATCTCTGGATGTTGATCGTTCCAATTGAAAACTTTGCTACTGTTTAAGGCAAATTCGTAAAAAGCATCAAGATAGTCTTTTTCAGTTGGATAAGTATCGGGGTGATCATAGTCTATTGATGTTATCAAAGATAAATATGGCCTGAAGTGTAGAAAATTTTTATCAAACTCATCGCATTCATATACAAAATATTCACTTTTGGGACTGTATTTTCCGCTCGGTCCAAAGGACATTGTCGTGCCGATAGAATAGCTGACGTCGATACCTAACTGCTTGAACACCCATATTAACATTCCAGTCGTCGTGGTTTTGCCATGAGTTCCAGAAACAGCTATTAGTTTTAGGTTTTTTTGTTTGATAATATAAGCTAATAACTCATCTCGTTTACTTATTTTTATACCTAATTTTTTAGCAAGTAATAATTCTGGGTGATTGTCAGTCAGAGCTGCGGTATGAACAAACCAATCAATTTTTTGTTGATTATGATATTCAAGCATAAATTTACCATCTTGTAATTTTGTAAGCGGTATATTTTTACTAATTAATTTATCGATTATCAGTGATTCATTCGGGTCCGAGCCAGCGACCGAATATCCAGCATCATGAGCAATTTCAGCTAAAGGCCCGATACCGACTCCACCGATACCAGAAAAATAAATATTCATATTAATCAGTATATCACTTCATATTTTAGCTAGTTTGTGCTGTAATAGGGTTATTCATAAAACAAAATAAATATGATAAAAACGATAATTCACAGACTACTAGAACGGCGCCACTTTTGGCGCTATGCTACATTTTCCGAGATAGCCGAGCTATATGCTTCGCGTACTATGCGTGTAATAGCTATAAACATAGTGGCGGGTTTTACTTCAGTCTATCTGTATTCTGAGGGGTATAGCCTTGCTTTTTTGACAATTTTTTGGATAATTTTTTATTTATCTAAAATACCGGCACTAATTATAGCCAATCTTGTAATAGGTAGATTTGGTCCAAAGCACGGCACTCTCTACAGTAACTTATTGTATGTTCCAGCTATGGTAGTGCTAGGCTTTTTACCTCAAATAGGCATATCAGCGATTATTATTTGGGCAATTTTTGCTATTTTATCAAGTTCTTTGTACCAATTAAGTTATATGGTTGATTTTTCTAAGATTAAGAACGTGGAAAATGCTGGTAAAGAATTAGCTTTTATGAATATTTTAGAAAAGGTTGCAATAGGTCTTAGCCCAGTTCTTGGCGGAGTAATAGCTTTATGGTTTGGTTTAGAGCCAGTTATGTGGATTGCTGCCACGTTTTTTATGGTTGCCGCCTTACCATTATTTAAAACTCCAGAACCAATTAAAACTAGGCAACGTCTTAAAATTGTCGGTTTTCCTTGGCGCGCCAACGCTAGTAGTATTATGGCGCATTTGGGGAAGGGCTTTGATATAGTTACTACCGGGACTATATGGTCTCTTTTTTTGGTTATTGTCATATTTCCAGGTTATGGGTGGGAGATATATGTAAAGTTGGGTCTATTATCTTCTGTGACGATTATCACAGCCTTAGTTGCATCATATGCGTATGGAAAGGTTATAGATAAGAATAAAGGTGGTGAGTTACTTAAAATAACAGTTGCCTTCAACAGCTTAGTCCACATTATGAGGATTTTTGTTAATTCTACACCTAGCATAGTAGCAACCAACATAAGTAACGAAGTTGCGACAACTGGTTACGGTATGGCTTTTATGCGTGGGGTGTTTGATGCAGCTGATCTATCAGGTCATCGCATATTCTATTTGTGCCTTGTAGATATCATGCAGAATATAGGAGCAGCTCTTGCTATGTTAGTGTTACTGGTACTAACTTCTATTTTTGAAGTAAGCTTAGGTTTTAAGATTTTCTTTGTTGTAGCTAGTCTATTTGTGCTTTTGATAGGAACCGCCAAATTTAACATATACAATCATAAAGAGCGCGCCGATCATAACTCCATGCTATACTAACCTTAGTAATTTGGGGTGGGTATAAGTTGATTGATAAAAGAAAAGTAAAGAGTAAATTAAATAGCTTGCAAAGACTAAAAACTTGGCAGTTATTAATTTTGTTAATTCTCGCGTCTTTTATAGCGGCTACCTTTCTACGTTTGAATAATGTCGGCATGATAGAGAGGCGAGAAGCGGTTATTTCTGCTGATCAAAAAGGTGATGAAGAAATTATAATAAATCGGCTATACGATCTTCAGCGCTATGTATCATCACATATGAATACAGATTTAGGCAAGGGAGTTTATCTCGAATATAGTTATAAACGTGATATACAGGAAGCTTATGATAGGGCGGCCGTTCAAGGAAATATTTATAAAAAAGCTCAAGAGGCGTGCGTCCCAAGGTATACAAGTTGGTCCTATGCCTATATACAATGTACTGTTGATGAATTACAGAAATATCCTTCGGCTGATGAACTCAAGCTTCCAACTCCTGACAGTTATTTGCACTCTTTT
Source organism: Saccharimonadales bacterium (SeqCode) (assembly GCA_049656505.1). Taxonomy (GTDB): domain Bacteria; phylum Patescibacteriota; class Saccharimonadia; order Saccharimonadales; family Saccharimonadaceae; genus UBA1547. Next base: position 7,222 of record JBASLU010000033.1, read on the forward strand.
GCCTCGCCAGTTTGGTCTCCCGATTTTGCAGGTTTTTCAGTGCTTATATGTGTAGTAATTTTGATAATAATTTTATTGAGAACAACCTCTGTTATTATCTTAAGGGCATTGCTAAAAAGACACTATAAAAGTATTTAACCTGTTGACATAAATCCCCCTAGAGTGTAATCTACTCTTGTATAGCAATAACAGGAGGTATAAGATCTTATGGCTTACAGTCACACAAACTCAAAGGGTGTTAAATACTATCTACATAGTACAGATGTAACACTACGCGGTGGTAAGAAACAAACTATTTACTTTTTCGCAAAAGTACCAAAAAATGCTAAGGGTACACCAGTTGACCTACCAGCAGGTAGCGTCGTTAAAGAGAATCCACGAAACGGTTTCTTGACAGTCTCTAAGAAAAAATAATTAAATTAACACTTGCACCATAACCACGTTTGGTAGTATAGTATTAGCAAACAAACAGGTGCCAAAAAATGCCCCTTCGGGGGCTTTTTTGTTGACCTGAGGCTTACTCATATTGACCGAAACGCAATTTAATGCTATAATAATAGATATTATGACAAAAAATCCTCACCAAATGCAAATTAATTTTGATGATGTTCACATTGAAACTACCCCAACTGCGGAAAATACTATAAGTAACGACGAACTAGACGAGCTCTTATTTTCACCAAGTTTTCAGAATTTGGATTCAGATATACAAGATAGAGTTTTAGATGAGTGTGCCGAACAGTTGGGTTCATATCACGAGGCCTCATTATTTACAGGAATTAAAATCGGCTTAGATTGTGCAACAGTGGCTAAACCAGTCGAAGTTGTTAAAACTCCTGCTTCGGTAACACTACGAGATAGAGCAAACTATCTACATAAATCTCTAAGAGAATACTCTAGAGAATCAAGCAACTTTGGGCTTATTGATCATATTACCGATCCATCACGGGTCAGACCTAACGAAATTGATTTTGACCATGTAGAAAGGTTAGAAAAATCAGCAAAAAAGCATAATCGATTAGGCAAAAAAGCTTTGGTTGCAGCTCTTGGGTCGATGGATGACCTAATATCTGAAGGCTTCGATAAAGCTGAGGTTAAGCAAAAACTAACAGAGGAAGCTAGTAATTTTGAGGATTATTATTATAATCCAGATAATAATACCAATCAAGAACCATATAAAAACGACAATCGTCGAAAAGACTTGCGTAAAGCAACAAGAAAATATCTAGATTTACCCAATTAACTAAGTTTACGTCTTGATTTGTAAATCCAGGGTATGATTTAACTGTTTCAAACATAAAATAAGGTACTAACGTGTTGGCGTTTTTGCTTGTTTTTGTAAAAGTGGTTAACAAGAACAATAATTTCGATAATAATAAATCGCGCTATGGGCTGTAGTTTATAAGATTAAAATCAGCGATATAGTTAGTTTACGATCTGCGTAATTGTCCATCTATAGAGGAAATTTTATCACGAACTGCTTTATGGTAAATTTCATCCAATGTTTTATCGGTTTCTATTAAATCAATTTTTAAAGATTGTGTTTGGCTTTCAACAACTTGCGTTGAGTCTCTTAACAGGGTATCATCTGTTAAATCCTGAAGAACTTCATTTTCGTGTTTGTAGTAATTAATCAGCTGATTAATTTTATTTAATGTAGTTTTATTATCTGACGAATTCTGTTTTTGACTTATTATTTCTTGATATAATTCAAGTTGATATAATAGCTGCGACGTAATGCCAAGTGCTATAGGTAGGTAATCATCTTTAAAAACCTCTTCTATGATATAAGTTTCTGAATTAGTTAAGGAGTCGGTTTTATCAGGAGCTAGTTTTGCCAGAGCAGATAAGAGATGTTCTGCGTAATCCTCCGGTATAGAAATTGTAAGGGGAATAAATCTCGTATCGTCAGCGAGTTTATGACCGAAATCAGGTATTTCCGAAAAAGTTGTTTTTTCCTTTTCAAATACAATATTGAATATTTTCTTTTTAATTTTCTTTTTGACAGTTTTATAATTTCCGGTTGTGATATCGACAGTATATACTATAGGACCAATCTCATCATCAATATATTCTAAAGCTAGGTCAACTTCTTTTTCTAAATCATCCTCTTTATTTTTTATAGATGTTTTAGCGACATTCACTTGAGAACCAAATATATGGTGATTAATCCCCATGTATGTAAAAAGGGTTTCTATAACGGTATTTCTTCTTTTTTTAATGTGTCGCTCGATGTCTTCTAAGCGATATTTTTCTGGCGAATGAAGTATATCCACAGAGGTTAAAGCCAGTTCAGCAAGTCTCTCTTCGGTTATTTCATTTGAATGATTTTGCAACGAAAATTCCTCCGAAACAGTTTTATCGTTATCTAAACTACCCATATATCGTTGAGCTCTTAATATGTCATGGACATCTTGAACAGCTCTTTCTTTTTTTAATTCATCAATGGGTCTTTCCGTCATAATATACATAATATAACAAAAAGCCTCCGAAGAGGCTATTCGTCTAAATTGGTGGGGATTGGCTAAGGCTATTTGAAACACGGCTACTTGAAGATGTCTTGTCGGATATAGCTTTTGGTTGGGGTAATATAAAGAAATCTATTGGTAAGGCTAGGGCAGGCGTACTGACCGAGGTAAGCTACGTTCTCTAAGATCGTAAGGAGTATAAGACGAAATAGTTTGAAACAATACCATCTGATAACATTTAGCCGTTAGGGTTAAAGCCATAAAGTTGGTCTTGGTCTTTCTTAATAACCTGCTCAACTGAAACA
>JBASLU010000034.1:0-2709 GCA_049656505.1 Saccharimonadales bacterium (SeqCode)
GTACCAACGAGTCCCAACGAGTCCCAATAGTCACAAGCACTTTCAGGATTCGAATTCCCTTGGGGGCACCATAAAACCGCAGGTCAGAGGCCTGAGCAGCCCGATTTCGAGCGTGAAATCAGGCTACAAATGTCTTCGGGCCGAGAGTGGTCGGAGGGTAAAGGCGCAGCTCAGAGGGGGTGTAGATGCCGTCATGTGGCCCAAGAGCATTCCCTGTTGCTCGGAATCGGCGTTCTGCTGAGTTGTTGCCCGATTTGTTGCCCGAAGTCAGTTGGCATAGAAACGACCGCAGTTGTCGGTAACTGTGGTAACTCATATGCCAACCTTGGCCGGGTGCCGGTCGTCCAGACCCTCAATAATCTATTGGCGGCGCCGGGCAGTGGCCGTCGACGGCGTACGTGCGCCCACACCGTCTCCACACAATCTCCGCTTGTCGTCGAAGGGGAAGCGATGTACAGTCGCAACGCTCAGGTAGGTAATGGGTCCAGTGATGAAAGCCTCAGCGCGGCCCCGACTCGGTTCGGAACATGCTTTCAGACGACGGGAACCCGCCTCGACGGGCCGCACCTGGCCCAATACCCTTGCCGAGCTAGGAGGCATGGTGTTTGCTTTGTGTCCGCGTGACATGAGCAGTCTACTCAGATACACAATCATCGCGCTGTTGATTGTCATCGGCGCTGTGATGCTGTCCGTATGCGCCGATGGGAGCAGTGGCGCATGCGGCCACACCTGTTGCACCGGCGCGGATCGCGGTCGGCGTCTTCAGCGGCTGGCTCGCAAGCTCAGATCCACATTCAGGTCTGCTTTGGACTTGGCGCTACTTCTCTGCGGGGCCGCCAGGGACATGGCGACTTCGACCGCATCCTGGGCACCAACCCAGGCACTCCTGAAGGTCTCCGCTCTTAGGATCTGATCTCGGCAATGCTTCTCAGTTGTCGTTCAGACCTCAAGGGCAGGAGAATTCCGTGCGCCGTACGTCAAGTCTGGTTCTCTCCGTAGTTGTGCTTCTTTCTGTCGTACTTGTGCCAGCCGCCGCACTGGCCGCGCCGGCGGCATGGCAGCGGGTGGATGTCGCGCTCCACTCGGAGCAGTCCGGTGGCGTGATGCTGGTGTCAGGGGAGCTACCCCCGGGGGCGACGCTCCCCGCCGAGGCAGAACTCTCCGTGCCTGCGGGGTATCCGCTGCTGTGGATCGGCCAGATCATGGGCGGTGATCCTTCCGCCGACCCCGCACTCACCTACACGAAGGCTACGGTGGGTGCCTCGGATGTGTATCGCTTCACACTGACGCAGTCGCGCATCGCGCAGGTGGAGGTCCAGAACAACGGCGCGCTACCGTTCGACGGTACGAACTATGAGCCCGATCTTAACTGGACGGCAACGCAGGGCGTACCTGAAGTCCGGGTGGCGGTGCGTGTACCACAAGGCGCCCAGGTGGTTCGAGCGGCTGATGGCGCCACGATGACGTCGGCTGGAGACGGCTACGCCTTCTACGCGAAGACGTTCTCTGACGTGAAGGCCGGAGATCAGCTGGGTCTATCGTTTGCGTACCAGTCTGGGGCGCCTTCCACTCCCGGCGCCTCCACCGCGTCTTCGGGTTCCGGCTCCACCGCCCAAGTCCTTGTGATTCTCCTCGTACTAGGGGCGGGCGTGGCTGGATTCGTCGCCATCCAACGGAAGAGCGCGCTGGCCGCGGCCGCTGGCACGGTGCCTGTCGATTCGTCCGCCAATGGAACCAGCACGGCATACAAGGACGGTGGCCGCGGTGGGCGCACGTCGAGTGCTGTCAGCTCGAAGGCCGCTTCCCTCGCAACAGCGGATGTCGCTGCTAGCGCGGAGGGATCTCGGAGCCAGCCGTCGCCGGGGACAACGCGGCGCAAACTCGTCACGGCGGGCCTCGTCGTTGCGATCATCGGCGCCGTGCTGGTCGTGGTCAATCAGACCACCAAGCCTCAGTTCGAGGGAGACAGCATCACCCAGACCTTTTCGCAGGGGCAGCCATGCTCATCAACGACCGTAGCGCTTGAGATTCCAACTGGGTCCGAGGCCGCCGACATCGCGGAAAGGCTGTTCGGGGCGCTCGAGCAGTTGGAGGGCATGAATACCGCGACACTGAACACAAGTACGTCAAGCATCGACGTGGGCTTCTGCGAATCGAAGGCTAACGAGGATGTGGTGCGTCAGGCGCTGCTTGCAACGGGACTCGTGGCTCAGGGGGCCGCAGCTCCTGCAGCGCAAGTAGGTGCTGCTGCTGCGAGCACGAACGCGTCAGATGCGCAGGTGCTTACCGTCGACGCGTCGTCCGGCTCGTTCGTGCCGACGGAGCTGAGAGCTGGGGCCGGCGTGCCGCTTGAGATCACCTTCGGTCAAGGCACCGGTTGTACAGCGGAGGTGGTCTTCCCCGAATTGCAGATACGCCAGAGCCTTGAGGGCGGGCCCGTGACGATCACCCTCCCGGCGCTCGAGCCCGGTACCTACTCGTTCGAATGCGGCATGGACATGGCGCACGGCACGCTGGTGGTTCAGTAATGGGAGGAACGCGAGGCACTGACCCTCGCGCTCAGGCCTGCCCGAATTCCTGGTCAATCGTCAGAGTGACCATGACGGCAACAATCGTACTTTCTCTCCTTGTTGTTGCCATGGCCCCCGCGGCCTTCGCCGCGCCGCGCGATGAGGCCCTCTCGCGCGCTGCAGACGTGAAGAGGGAAGT
>JBASLU010000035.1:0-3353 GCA_049656505.1 Saccharimonadales bacterium (SeqCode)
ACATTTAAGTTTTCCTAAAATAGCTAATGAATTAGGTAGAAAAGATCACACCACAGCTATTCATTCAGTTGAAAAAATAGAAAAATCTATTAAATTAGATTTTTATATTCGCGAACAAGTATCTTCAATTAAGGAGAAATTATATGTCTAAATTAACTGGTGGTAATTGGTGTGTAAAAAATGTGAAAAGAGTGTTAATTAGTGGTTTATTAAATGAACAAAAAAGTGTTCATAAAATTATAAATAATTTTTCCAAAAATATTTTTTGTGCAAAAAAAGATTTTATTCAACTAGTTTTACAAACTTATTCCAAAACAATATACACATATATTATTTCAATTTTTAATCAGTTAATTATTAGTTTTTACACAATATCCACAGTACCTATTACTAATACTGTTATATTAAATAAATAATAAAGAAAGGTAATAAATAATAATGGAACTTACAGTCACACAAGAAAATCTAAACCGAGCATTAATTGCCGTTAGTCGAGTTGCTAGTAATAAAACTCAATTACCTATTCTTAATAATATACTTCTTAGAACTGATAATAATAGATTATTAGTAGCCGCAACAAATTTAGAAATTGCTTCAACTCAATATATTGGTGCTAAGGTTTTAAAACAAGGCGCAATAACAATACCAGCTAGGTTAATGACGGAATTTATATCAAATCTACCTAAAGAAACTGTCGAACTTAAAGTTATTAATGATAATTTACATATTAAATGCGGAACTTATAATTCAATAATTAATGGATATATAGCTGATGATTTTCCTGAACTACCTACTATAAATGAAAAATCTTCAATTAAATACAGTATTCAAGTTGATGATTTTAAACAGGCAGTTTCTCAAACAATAATTACAACTAGTGGTGATAATACTCGCCCAGTTTTAACTGGTATATTTTGGAATTCATATAAAGGCCAACTTTATTTAGCCGCAACTGATGGTTATAGATTATCTGAAAGAAGATTATTAGAAACAAAAAGTGAACTGGCTGCAATTATTCCCGCCCAAACACTTCAAGAGGTTTTAAGGAATATTAATGATGACTCAGTTGAAATAGATATTTTATTTGACGAAACACAGGTTCGTTTTAGAATTAATGAAGCAGAGATTATTAGTAGATTAATCGATGGAAATTTCCCTAATTACAGACAATTAGTACCAGAAAAAACTGAAACTTCGATTATTTTAAATAAAAACGAATTTATTAGAATTACTAAAGTGGCTGGTTTGTTTGCGCGCGAGTCTGGTGGTAGTGTTACATTAACTGCCGATAAAGAAAAGAAAACTTTATCTATCCATTCAATTGCCTCTCAATTGGGTGAGAATACTTCAGAAATTACAGCTGATGTGAGTAATGATGGGCAAATTACTTTAAACTCACGTTATTTAAGCGAGGCCTTAAATGTTATTGACGGTGATGAAGTGGAATTTGGTTTTAGTGGTAAGATTGCGCCTTGTGTTTTAAAATCAACTAAACCAGACACCGACTATTATCATATTATTATGCCCCTAAAGAGTTAGCTATTGAATTATTATGGCGGTGGTTAGTAGATTATTAATTCAAAATATACGATCGCATAAGTTATTTAAGGCAAATTTTTCTCCGAACGTAACGGTTATTATTGGTAAAAATGGTAGTGGAAAAACATCAATTTTAGAGGCTATATATCTAGCTTTAAGAGGTGTTTCCTTTAAAGGTGGAGATCTCGATTTATTAAAACACAACTCAACTTGGTGGCGAATAGAATTAGAATTAAAACCTAAAACAAGCCGTGTAATTACTTTTGATTCGAATTTAAGCACGGGTAGAAAAAAATTTAATCTTGATGAGAAAATAAGCTACCGGTTAGTTCCTAAAAATAAGTACCCAACTGTTTTATTTGAACCGGACGACCTAAGGCTCTTAAACGGCTCTCCAGTACGCAGGAGACGCTTCATAGACGGTTTTATCAGCCAATTAGACCCCGTCTATACAAATGCTCTGCATAAATACGACAGAGCCTTAAAACAGCGCAATAACATATTAAAAACTTCAAAGACTACGAAAGATGAATTGTTTGTTTGGGATATCGCTTTGAGTGAATATGGGGCTTATATTATTGAAAAAAGAATTGCTTTTATTGAACAAATTAATAGTCAATTGAATGAAACCTACAATCAAATAGCTAAATCCAAAGATTCAATTACTGTGCATTACTCAAACACCTATATAGGTGATATTAAACAGAAAATTTTAAATGACTTACATCAACACCAACAAAAGGATAAAATTATAGGTTTTACGAGTGTTGGTCCGCATCGTCATGATGTAGTTTTTCGATTTAATAACTCCCCTGCTGTTGATGTTGCATCGCGTGGTGAAGTGAGAAGTATTGTCTTAGCGTTGAAATTTTTGGAAGTCGAGATTATCGAAAAAATAACCGATCAAAAGCCAATTATTTTATTAGATGATGTTTTTAGTGAGCTCGATGACGATAGGCAAAAAACCTTATTTTTAGATAGTCATCAAGTGATTATTACTTCAACTAAATTACCGGAAAAAATCAAAGAACCAGTTAAGATAATTAAACTATAGCCGATTTTGACTAATTAAGACTTTTCCAAATAATTTCGTAATCATCTAGGTTATATTCAAGTAGTTTAAAATCTTCATAGACGATACTTTTAAAGCCATCCGCAACTTCAATACATAAAGCTATAGCTAACCTATCATCAGGATACTTAAATGACTTACAAGAAGTTACCCGATAATATTTATTTGATAGAGGTAGATCTTTAAGAATTGGATATTTTTGACGGAGTATATCTGTATTTTTATCCATTTCAATCGCCGTAGCCCTTTCTATCACTCTGCTAGATTGTTCATTTTGAAGTAATTTCTCAGCTTCCTCGGTTAATGGCCTTAAGGCTGCAACAATTTCTTTTGTTTCGCCATTTTTTATAGTAAACTCTTCAAGCTGAGGGTTAAACTCATCTCTATAGATAATAATTTTGTATTTATCGGGTTTCAAAAATAATTTATCACCATTGTTTATAGCCTTTTCTTCTCTGTTATTAATTTTTATATAAACAACTTCAGGAGCGGTTTGAAATAGTACATAACTCTTGGGGATTAATAAATAAACAGACCACCCAACAATCATTATCACCAAAAAGATAATAATAAATATAATTTGCTTTCTCGACATCACTTTATTATCCTGGCAGCTATTACGCCACTATTACCTAGCATCCAATTTAAAGAAGTTTCTTCCCTTACGCCCGGAACTCTTGTACCCTGTGATGCGTCAACAGCAGGATAAGGAGATTCCCCTGTGTAGATCATTGTGTGGTGT
>JBASLU010000036.1:0-8749 GCA_049656505.1 Saccharimonadales bacterium (SeqCode)
CGCCTGTCTGTTCGACAGAACGGGCAGGTCAGTTGGTACAAAATGTAACCATATTAAGCCTGCCGCCTTAGCTCAGTTGGTTAGAGCGACGGTTTTGTAAACCGTAGGTCTTCGGTTCGAATCCGAAAGGCGGCTCCAATTAATGCCGGAATCGTGTAGTGGCAATCACAGGAGACTGTAAATCTCCCGCCTTTTGGCTTCGTAGGTTCGAGTCCTACTTCCGGCACCACAGAAATCTCTTCCTAACATGCCGTGATAGCTCAGTTGGTAGAGCGCATCCATGGTAAGGATGAGGTCTCGGGTTCAAATCCCGATCACGGCTCCAAACCTGTATTGAAATAAACCCCTATATTTGTTATAATTTACACTTGATTGTAAAAGAATTAAGGAATAAATCATGCCGAAAAAGAATACGAAGCGTAAATTAGTTGGATTAGTCAGCGAGTTAACTGGTCATAGAACTTATTACACCACCAAAAATACTCAAAATACAACAGAGAAAATTTCATTAAAAAAGTACGATCCAATCGCTCGTACCCACGCTTTGTATGTCGAAACCAAGAAAAACCTCGGTCGCAACGAAGTTAAACAAAAGAAACATTAATTCTTATATATTTTCTATTCGATTGTCGATATGGCCTGTTAACCACAGGCCATTTTCTAGCATTGTTTCTAAAAGATTTTCTGAAAGATTTTTAGCATCGGCATATAAATACAAAACGTTATTTTTTTGTTCTATTGAAAGTGGCCAAAAATGTGCGCCAATAACTCTAGCTGTATTAGCAGGGAATAATCTTTGTAATTCGATTGAATCAGATGTATTAGCATAAAAATTAAAACGATTAGTAAATTCTGGATTGTAATCTTCGAAAGTACCGAGTTCTACTTCTTTTAAATTAGAGTTTAATAAAAATATTTTTTCGAATTTTTCTTCGTTATGATTTTTAGCTTCAAGAAAAAACTGAGTTACATCATGATTAGAGCTTAAATCAAACGCCATTATTAACCAGTTATATACAATAACAGATCCATCTTTTTGCCATACACCATCGCTACGTTCTACTAATGAAACGCTGTAGCCTCCTACCGATCCGACGCAAAAATTATCATCGTGATGGGAAGAAGATGTCGTAAAACCACCGATAATTTTATGTTCGTCTCTGTGTTGATCAACATAACCAAAATAAACCATGCCAATTTTTTCAGCAAATTTACTAATAATTCGTCGGTGTTTTCTTGTCTTTAAAGTCCAAGTAGATTTTCTAATAGAGTTAACAACAGCTCGATTTATTTTATCTGACATCTTATTATACTTCCATACTTATTAAATCAAGTAAGGTGGATACAAATTCCGCATGAGTCCATATTAAAGGCGCTGGAGACACTATTTCGTTTGTGACAGGATCGAATTGTTCGGACATTATACCAGTTTGCATTGCCTTAGATGAAACCCAATCTAAGATTTTTATTGCCTTGTCTCGTTCGTTATTATCAATATAGTACTGAGCCAACCATAAAGTTGTAATAAACCAATAATTACCGGGTATGTCAGTTTTACTGCGACGATATTCATCATTTTCATATCTAGGCAGGCCAACATTATTTTCATTGATATTAAATTTCTGTTTAAGAGTTTCTATGGAATTTTTAATTTCAAGACTGTCTGGCGCGAATAAAGCAAACGTGTAGGCTCCAAAAATACTCGAGCAGTCGATAACATCATCGTTGATTATTTGATTGCCGATAATTTTTACGCCTCTGCGTAAAACTTTTAGTTCTGGACTGTATAAATATTTATAAGCGGCCTCTTGAATATCGTTTGCGGCTAATTGCCATTTAACGGCACTGCCACTATCATTAGCAGCAGTAGCTATGTCCGAAGCGGCAAGTAGAGCGGCATAGGTAGTAGCGGTTGTGTATGTACTGGTTATAAATTTTTCTTCCCATAAATTATAGCTGGGCTTAGGAAGCCCTGTTGGCTTATCGATATAGTTGGCCAAAAAATCAGCCATAGGTTTGACCATATCTTTATAAAAATCTTCAATCAAATTATCGTTTGGATGAAGTTTGTAATACTGAGCAAAAATATATAAAGGCAAAGCCGTTTCATCCTCTTGAATCGGAGGGGCAATGATACCACCCTCGTGGACGTATGGATGCCAACTGCTACCAATCGCGCCATCGGCTCGATATTTATGCATCATATAGCCATCACTATGCAAGCCTCTTTTAGTGAAATTAAAAAATTTGTAGGCTTCCTCTGTATAGCCCATTCGAATCATTGGCCACAAGGCATAAGCTGCGTCACGTGGCCAACTGTAGGCGTAGGCATCGCGAGAGTAATTAAGCATCGAAGTATCAGTACTAGCAATTACAGCACCGCCCTCGTCCATATGCGACTTAATAATCATAACGCTATTCAAGAATAAATCTTGAAATTCGACTGGTACTTTTTTAGTTAATAATCTAGCAGGTTCTAGCCAGGTATACCACCAATCAGTTGTTTTATTAATACTGTGCATTATATTATTACTTTTAATCTTTTTATGAGTATCTAAGGCATCTTTAGTCGATAATCCTGCAGTTATCCAGTAATGTACTCGTTTTGAACTATTCGCTGGTATATTTGAACAAAACCGTATAGTTGAATCAACTCGTCCATGTTCAACATTATTAGCGTTTAAATCGCCGTCTTCAGCATCACGATAAGTTCCTTCATGATTTTCTATACCGAATAGACCGACAGTATATTGGTCAAAAGGTCTACCGTCGCATTCACCTGAAACCACGAAAGCTCTTCTGCCTCTATAATGTAAAATTGCATTATCATCTGGCAAGTATTGAACGGTATCGGTATTGCTCCTTGAATCACCGATAGCGAAAGCCTGGTGCATGAATAATCTAATCTCTCGTTCTTTTTCACAATTATTGATTATGTGAATATTTCTAATAAAAGCATTATTGTTAGCGTCAACAAAGTCGTCGAATTCTAAGACTAAACCGATTTTGTCGTTTACAGCCCTAGTGTGACCGATTAAGGCGCATTGGTGATATCGCATACGAAATTTCCAATCATTATTTTGGCTTCTCAGCCAACTAATTTTTCCATCTACGAAAACGCCAATTTGATGCCTCAAGCCTTTTCCAGCTGAATGATTTTCTAAACCAACATACGGAAAGTAAAAGTCATGCACCTGACCATAATTATTCAATCCGACATGTAGCTTGCCATTGCTAAGTACTATCGGTCTAGCCATTCAGGCCTCCGGTGTGATGATCATTATGCAGACGCCACCTTACATCTCTAACTGCATTCAGATAATACAAAAAAGCGTCATAGGGGGACTCATATGGGCTGAAATAGGCGTGAACATCACCATCATTAAACCATTTAGTACACATATAATAAACATGATCCGATGTTTGTAATTTGCGCCAATCGCTAATTAAATTCATATCATCAGTCATTAAGATATCTTCTTCTAATGAATAAATGTAGCGCAAGGCTTCTTGTTGCATTCTGTTACCAAGCCAAGCCGTTAAATCTCGTTCAGTATCAGCCCACGTAACCGTATGAGGCATATCGATTTCACCAACTGGTTCGAAATTATCAATTGCTCCTGAAATCGTATAGAATGTATTATCTTCTTGTTGCAACCATTTATCGACAAAGGCTTCGTAAAAATCAAAAATTCCGGTATCGGCCCATTGATGCTCGCCGAAAGTTTCATAATCCATAAATAGGTTAACAACTTGTTTTCCGTAAATTGAACTGCTAACCCATTCCTTGTATGTGTCAGCATCAAGTGGCCACTGAGGCCAATTTTTATCACCGAATCTAAAGGCCACGTCATCACTCAAGTGGTAGTTTTTAAGAAGTAAGGAAATATTTTTAGTATCGACTGGTTTATAGATAAAGTTTGGACTACGCCACTCAAGTATAGGGTCCCAACCTTCAGCAATAATTCCCTTAAAACCATACTCATCAGCCCATTTCGCAAGTTCATTATTATAAGAAAGTTCTGTGTTTCTGAAAACTTGAGTTTCGACACCAAAAACTTCACGAATTTTATTTTTATGAGCTTCAACTTGTCGTTCAAATTCCCTGCGACTATAGAAAAAAGCAAGAGAATGATAGTAAGTTTCAGCCACAATCTCAACGCGACCAGTTTTAACTAAACGCTTAAAGCTTTCTAGGACTTCAGGCGCCCACATCTCAAGTTGTTCGATTAAAACACCCGTAATACTTAAAGACACTCTAAAATCTGGATAGTTATTTAATAATTTTTCTAATAATGCGTTCATTGGACCATAAGATTTTTCAGCAACTTTTCGAAGCACTTTTTCGTTATTACGATCTGTATTCCAATCTTGCTCGTTAAAATATTCGTGATTATTAGCAATATCAAAAACACTATACTTACGTACTCTAAATGGTTGGTGCGCATGAAGATAGAACACTATGCCACGTTTTTTATTCACGCCTCTATCCAGCCTTTCGACAAATTGGCATAAATTCTCATACAAGCAACCGCCACATCGTGCCAAGAAATACGATTGTATTCTTTTTTGACATCTTCTTGTAAAGATTTCCTAAGAGCTTCGGAAGTTGCAATGCCAACAATCTTATCGGCTAGAACATCTTCATCCCAATAATCATACTTAAAGACACTTGAAAGAACTTCACCAACACCTGATTGTTTGGTTAAAATGATAGCATTTTCGTGATAGGCAGCTTCTAAAGCGGTAAGTCCGAAAGGCTCGCTAACTGAACTCATAACAAATATATCAGCCACCGAATAAGCATCGCGCCACTGTTTACCGCGAACAAAACCAGTAAAGAACATCTTATCGGCAATACCTAATTCAGCTGACAATTTGATTAATTCATCGCGCTGTTCGCCATCACCAGCCATCAAAAACGCCAACTTATCATATTTACTTAAAGCTTTAGCTGCAGCATTTACAAAATTGACTAAGCCTTTTTGAATGGTGAATCGAGTAACTGTTGAAACTATCGTATAACCTTCAGACTTAAGGGCCTCAAGATACTTATAAGTGCTTAAATCATATTGATAGTCGTTATCGAATTCGCTTTCATCAATTGCATTATGTACAACTTCAATTTTGTCAGCTGGTATGCCATATTTTTCAACAATAATACTTTTTGTAATGCCACTAACGGCAATTATCCTATCGGCCATAATTAAACCCTGATATTCAACCTCGTGTACTAATGGATTGCCCACTTCACTAGCGCACCTGTCGAATTCAGTAGCATGAACATGAACTATTAGCGGCACGCCAGTTATTTCTTTAGCTCGAATACCAGCTTCCATAGTCAACCAATCATGGACATGAATTACATCGGGTTCAATCATAGTCACAAGATGCTCAACAAATTTGATATAACGTTTTTGAACACCACGCATATCTTTTAACTCGTTAATATCGGCTTTAGACAGACTTTTATCAATAACAGTTTTAGTGTCATACGCACCGAGACCATATCTTTCAAGAGGTAATAACTTAGTTGCACTGTGAACTGTCATAAAATCTATATTTGGATGATCAGCGCTATAGGGGACAACAAAATCTATCTTGGCACCATTTTTAGCCAAGGCTTTAGATATATGGTAGCAGGCTACGCCTAAACCACCGCTGTTATGAGGAGGGAGCTCCCACCCAAGCATCAATACGTTCATATTATTTAGTCGTGATTAATGAACAAAATCTCGACTAGCGCTCCTTTTAGTTATTTGTGTTCTTATAAATTATAAGACAACGCTCATGCTTTTACAACAGCTATAAATGTTTAAAATTATCTGTTATAATAAACCTCGTTCCGAGAACATAGGGGCATAGTCCTGCCCGTTCTGTCGAACAGACAGGCGGGACAACGGCTAGAGGGAAAACATGTGGTATTTTTACATTTTACAGTCAGAGAAAGATGATAAACGATATTTTGGCTCTACTAAGGATTTAAGAAATCGCATAAACCTACATAATAACGGATTTGTTACGTCTACAAAGAATCGTCGACCCCTAAAGTTGATATATTATGAAGCTTACTTAGAAGAATCAACTGCCAGAAAACGCGAACATACTGTAAAATCAAGTAGAGGTAGCCGCACGGCGCTATTGAAGCGCATTAACAATTAAAGGGGCATAGTACAACGGTTAGTATATGGGTCTCCAAAACCCAAGATCGTGGTTCAATCCCACGTGCCCCTGCCAAATTGCTTGCGCTTAATTGGATTTGTTTATAAGTCTAATTTTGTTATATTAAACATACATAACTTTGAGAGCGTAATAGTGAAAATTATTAGAATAATTACAGAAAAAGACTTTAGTAGGCAAGATACTCCAGAAAAATGGTCTGAATATCGCGTCAGGTCAGGAGCAAGAGCTATACTATTGGATCAAATATCTCGAATAGCATTAATGCATGTGTCTAATCATAATTACTATAAACTTCCAGGGGGAGGGATTGACCCTAAAGAGAGCACGATAACAGCTCTTAAGAGAGAATTGCGTGAAGAAGTTGGTGCTAGTTCAATTGAAATTGTTCCAGAAGTTGGACAAGTTATTGAATATAGAGATGATTGGGATATGAAAAGTGAGCACTTTGGTTTCATCGCTAAACTGACTGGCGACATTATCGAGCCATCACGAACGGATAAAGAAATTAACCATGGCTATGAAACTGTTTGGGTAGAAAATATAGATGAAGCCATCGCGCTCGTAAAGTCGGGCAAACCGACAGAATATGGACAAGACTTTGAAAAATTGCGAGAATTGACATTTTTGAAGGAAGCAAAACACAATAAGCTAGTTTGAAAGTGAATTAGTTCTAACTTCGTCTAGGATGGTTTGCTATGAAAAAAACGATTAGTTTTATACTGGTCGTTTTTTCGTGATTGAGCTACGAGAATTAATCTTTAATCAGCATACGAATTACTATTGAGATTTGCTAAACTATTTATTAATTATTAAAATTATGTTATAATATGACGATGAGTGTTCTAAAGTCTGCAGTTACTGGTCGATATAAATCAATTGGTAGTCCGGAAAACGCGGACTGTATTATTAGCCAATCTTTTGGCGCTTCAGAGCATGGACCAGGCTATGTAAATAAACTCTTGGCAAATTATGTTATTGAAAGAACGAACAAAGAATTGCCGTTACTAGTTCAAGGTGAAATTGCTGAGGCCCTAGCCGAGTCCGAATCTGATCACATCCCTAATTTAATTATTCAAGGTGATCCGTCAACATCGACGGGAGGGGAATTAGACAGTTGGTGTATGTTAGAGCAGGCTCGAGAATATATGGATGATAACAAATTAAATAGCCCGATACTTATTGCGCAATCTTATCATATAGATAGATTGTGCTTACAGGCAATCAAGCAGGGTATGGAGCCTGTTATTACTGACGGTCTCCCCGACGAATTCGACCCAGAATCAACACAATTCTGGACTCGCGATAAAAAGCTTTGGATACCCAGAGAAGTTATTGGAATGATGTATTTAAGATGTAAAAATAAGCTTTAGTACTATTAAATTTAACTTTTGATATAATTTTTAATAACTATGATGAACAACGAAAAACAATTTCAAACTAAGCCTAAAAAATTAGTCAAAAAAACATATCTTAAATTGATTAGAAATAGCGTAGGCTCAAGAATGTTTCGTAATCTATATATTTCTATCGACAATAGACAAAAGTATGACGCCACAAAAAATGGAGAATTATCATGCGCTTTTTATGTTTCAGCAATTCTCGTAATTTTTGGTTTAATTAAAAATACCCATGGCACAATACAAAGAACTCAAGAAGATCTTGAAGAAGTTGGCTGGATAAAAACAGATCAACCAAATCCTGGCGATATTATCATTTGGGAAGCTGACAAAGACAGTCATAATCATATCGGTTTTTATGTTGGACGAAATAAAGCCATTAGTAATAATTCACTGAGGAGAAAAATAACCATGCATGACTATACTTTCAATCACACTAGAAAAATTGAAATAATTTATTCAAATCCGAGTTTATAAAAATAGTTCATTTTATTAGTGGAACGACCTTTTCTAACTACGATAAATACCTGAATAAACCAACATGGCGGGAACGTCTCTAAGGAAATTTTAATGGTAAAGAAGTAAGAAGAAGCGGGCCTCTGGCCCGCCATAAGAGTCAAGAGTTCAAGAGGTAAGAGTTAAAGTCTGGTATCCCTTCGGGATAGAACTGCCTCACTCGGACTATACAAGCAAGCTTATATAGACGCTCGTTTCGTTGTTCTATCACCGAGAGACACGGAAACCGAGGTACGTGTTCGCGCCGCTGGGGGCGTAGTTCAAATGCAGTGTCAAGACACCGTCGTAGCTGCCATCGTACCAAGAGCCACCGCGGAGGAAGCCACGCAAACCTGTTTCGTTTGCATAACTATATAATCGGCCAATACCATTAGTGGCATTCCAAGTGCTTGCGCCAGTTATACCTGTACTTGCTGGAAAGGGATTAACAGTTAATGTACCAGTTGTCATTGGCGTAGCTGTCCATTCTTTCCAAGTATAGCCTGTTTCGTTTGTTATGCCAGGTTGACCGCCAGTTGTTTGACCATTAGTCCATTCCCAAACATTGCCAGCTAGATCCCAGATAACTTCACCATTAGTAAGAGTTAGGCTGCGTTTTTGGTTAGATGGTGAGACATTACCAGTGTCGCTGTAGCCATCAGCTGGGTTTGTCA
>JBASLU010000037.1:0-24224 GCA_049656505.1 Saccharimonadales bacterium (SeqCode)
ACTGGTAAATCAACACAAGTCAGCAATATTCGCACCAAATTATTAGAACATGGTATTAAATCGATAGAATTTCATGAACCAGAAGATGAAACTATACCATACACAAGTGCAGTTAGGTCTTTAATTAAAAATGGTACGCTAGATCGTAGCCCATTTAGTAATCTGTTATTATTTAGTACTTCAAGACACGAAATCTTCCACAAAAGCGCGCTACCGGCCCTTAAAATGGGTATGTTCGTAGTGGCATCTAGAAATTATTATTCGACAGAGTCTTATCAAGGTTACGGTGAAGGTCTTGATCTAGATATAATTAATGATATTACCCTGAAGTCTACTGGGCAAAGATATATGGACCCAGATTTGGCATTAATTCTTGACCTTAATGATGAAAAAGAGAGAAATAGACGTATAAATGAAAGAGGTGAAATTCAAAACCCAGATACATTTGAGTCAAAAAGTGATGATTTTCAAACCAGAGTCCGCTTAGGTTATATCGCCATTGCCAAACGACGTAATCTACCAATCATATCAGCCAATCAAGAACCCGATGTAATTACTGAAGAGATATGGCAATACATCAAACCGCTTATCAACTTAAAATAAAATACCCTGTCATCAAACAGGGAAATTTAAAGGCCGAAAGCTGATGGGTGGAGCAAAGCTCAACACCCATCAGTCAATCGACCCCTACGGATTTCGACTTGTCATCCTCACTAGACTGGTCGATTAAGCTGTTTCACGCCCCATCTACATGGAGTAGGGCACTTGAAACCAGCTCCGCACCTCGCGCCGACATTGTAGCGAGAGAGGATCTCGAAAAGATCGAGATCGGACTCTTTCACTGAGCTTATGTAGCGCTGAAGCGTAGCCCAGGTTTGACGTGATACTTCGAGCTGGGCAGCTGAACATAGACGCTCCTGAGTCTTGAGAATGAAGTTCTCGTACGTTCCACGCTCCGTAATCGAAACCATCATTCCTTGAGGAAACACTTGAGCGACTGAGGCTATGTCTTCGCGCCACTGCAACTCAAGCGCCTTATCTTCCGCGACAATCGATGGGACGTAGAATGAGGGATATTCTGGTGATCTCATCTTGTAGTCGAGCGTCCGATGTCGATGCGCCTGAGCCAGCTGGGCAAAACTGCCAAGATAGGTAGTACAGTAGACTTCGCCGAAGTACTCTCTGCGATCAGTTCGATTGTCAAAAAGCGATAGATCGCGTCCTTTAGCCTCATCATTGAGACCTTCAACACGCAAATGCGCTACACATTCGATAAACTCTTGAATGTGTGGACGCAACATGACGAAGAACTCGCCCGAACGTTCCTGATCGAGAAAACGCTCCATCCAATGAATGATGTAGTTCCACTGACGTAACGTCGTCGTGTACACCATTGAGGTTGGAGTAAAGACGCTGATCATGTAACGAGCATTTTCTTGCGCTAGCTTGTGAGCCTTGGTTCCATCAATGTACGAGTATTCATCTTGGATCCGAGTCTCGATGAGACGTAACCACTTATCGTACAAAGTCTGCTCACGTTCAGTCGGTTGCATTCTCGTGTAGCGCGCCGATTTTTCGGACGTAGCATAGGCCTTCTCGTTATTCAGTATCATTGCAAGTATCTTCGGAACATCTTCGAGAATCGCCGTGTACGAAAGATGGTCAAAAACAGAGTGATGCCCGCTACGCAACGTACCGTTTGCGCGCCTCTCTGTCTTTTCAATCGGTTCAGCTAGAAGAGCTTCGAAGTTTTCTGGCATATAGCAGATACCTGCTGCTTGACCTGCGAAAACAAGAGCATCTCGAACACCGAGCTCGAAGCCCGGTTTTCCAGAAGCTAGAATCGTAACCTTCATGTCCGCCACCTCCACAATAGTTAAAGGACTATCACACTGATTTGTAATTCGTAGCGATGATTATAACATACCAAAGCATTTTTTCACTAACGAAAGCTTTATTGACAACAGATAAACTATTTGATAGACTCTTTAAAGACATTACCAGAGACAGTAGCCGTGGAAACACTCAATGAGCTCCGTGCGAAGCTACCTAGGAAATATGTAAAATAGTATTTTCTTTCGCCGAATGGCGAATTAGTCTTTGGCAATGCGAGAACCAAAGACTTTTTAGTTTTTATAATCGCTTGCCCAAAACCGATGTCTGAACCTTTACAATTTGGCCGAACAATAAATTATCAACCAGAAAGGATTTTTATGGCAATATCACGCGATAAAAAGAATGAATTGGTTGCAGAATTAACAGAGTTATTTAAAAGCTCAAAAATGGCAGTTGGTGCTGTTTATACAGGATTGAGCGTTTCTGACTTACAAGAATTACGCCACATTGCTAGAGAAGCAGGCGTAGTAATTAAGGTCGCAAAAAATAGATTAGTTCGTGTAGTTTTATCTAACGACGAAAAATTTAAATCAGCTAATACTGATCAATTAACTGGACAACTGATTTACGCATTTTCAAATGAAGATGAAGTTGCGCCTGCCCAAGTTTTAGCAAAATTTGCAAAAACACATCCTAACTTAGAACTAACTGTTGGCTTTGATGAGACTGGTAAATCACTAGATAAATTAACAATCCAAACCTTGGCGAACTTGCCAACAAAAGAACAATTACGCAGCCAACTGGTCAGCGTTATTGCAGCGCCTCTCTCAGGTTTTTTGGGAGTCGCAAATGGTGCTCAACGTGGATTTGCCCAAGTTTTGTCTCAAAGAGCTGAATCACTCTAATTTTGTAACTAAATTATTAATAAAAATATAAGGAGAATATAATCATGGCTGAAGAAATCAAGCTATCTGCTGCGCAGAACAAGATTGTCGATGAATTAAACAAACTATCTGCTCTAGAATTGAGCCAAATAGTAAAACATTTAGAAAATGAATGGGGAGTTAGCGCTGCTGCCCCTGTTGCCGTAGCTGCAGCTCCTGCTGCTGGCGAAGTTGCTCCCGCTGCCGATGAAGGCAAAAAAGAATTTAACATTAACCTAAAAGACGCTGGTTCACAAAAAGTTGCCGTTATCAAGGCAGTTAAAGAGATTACCGGTCTTGGTTTAGGTGAAGCGAAAGCTATCGTCGATAGTGTGCCATCAACTGTTAAAGAAAAAGCTAATAAAGAAGAAGCAGATAACGCCAAGAAACTTCTAGAAGAAGCTGGCGCAACTGTTGAATTAGTCTAAATAATAGTTCGGTCAAGTAGTAAAAACTCTAAGAACCATCTTTTTTACAAAAAGGTGGTTTTTGTGTTTTATGTAAAGTATTAAATCTACAACATTATTAGAATATAAACATAAAATTATGTGGAAAAACACGAAAAAGATTGACAATTTTACTATTCATTGGTATATATTGAGGTGATACAACTACAAAAATAGACAGAAGGAAACTGCGAGAATCATGTCTGAGCTACCAGAAAAACAAGTAAAACGCCTCCATTCGTTAATCCAAGAGGCGGAAACCAATTTAGCTGCCGCCAAAGAGCTATTAATCAGTATAACCGGTGATGACGGCGTTGTTATAGCGCCTAAAGCTAGCCACGGTGACGATGCTAGAGGAAAGGTGGTGGAAGGTGTATTTGATGGTCAAAAAATGGCCGGGCCAGACGGCAAAGAATATCCTGTACCAGCTAATTATGCTAGTAAATCCAAGTTAGTAGAAGGTGATATTTTGAAACTAACAATCACTGATGACGGTGGGTTTGTTTATAAACAAATTGGTCCAGTTGAAAGAAAACAAATCATCGGAACATTAGTCCAACATGATGGCGCTTATTATGTAGAGGCAAATGGCAAAGAATACAGAATTTTATTAGCTAGCGTAACTTATTTTCATATCGAATTAGGCAATCAGGTTACAATTATTATTCCTGCTGACAATCCAAATGCTACCTGGGCAGCAGTAGAAGCTACTCTTTAGTTTTTTATTTTAAATATTTTATTTGCGCTTTAAAAACAAAAGCGTTATAATTTATATATCACTAGAGGTGAAAACAAAAATGGTAAAAAATACGGCATTATCTAGCTAAATAATTGCTTATAATAATAGCTAAGTTAGTGTTGAGGGGAAGTAAACAATGTCAAAAGCATTGTATCGCAAATATCGCAGTAAATCACTGCAAGAAATTATCGGGCAAAAACATATAACCGACATATTGTCGCGGGCTATTGCTAATAATCATATATCTCACGCTTATTTACTAACTGGTCCAAGAGGTGTAGGAAAAACGTCAGTTGCTAGAATATTAGCTCATCAAATTAACCATCTTGACTATGACGAAGACAAAACTAATTTAGACATAATTGAAATTGACGCCGCGAGCAATAATGGCGTTGAAGACGTGAGGGATTTAAGGGAAAAAATACAAATAGCGCCAGTTTCGGCTAGTAAAAAAGTTTATATAATTGATGAAGTCCATATGTTATCAAAAGCAGCTTTTAATGCTTTGTTAAAAACACTTGAGGAGCCACCCGAGCATATAGTATTCATCTTAGCCACTACAGATGCCGATAAATTGCCCTCAACAATCATTAGCCGTACTCAAAGGTTTAATTTTAGGCCTATCAACATAGAAGATATGGTTAATCATTTAAGTTATATTGCTAAAAAAGAAAAAATTAAAATTTCTAAAGAAGCTTTAAGACTCATCGCCGAAAGAGGAGACGGTAGTTTTCGCGATAGTATAAGTTTATTAGACCAGATATCGGATCTATTTGACAACGATAACGATATTATATCCGAGGAATTAGCTCAAAATGCGCTAGGACTAGCGCCGCACCAGCTAATCAACGACTTAATTGAAGCAATCGAATCCAAGAATATCGAATCAGTCGTTAAACTATTAGATAGAGCGAATAGTGAAGGTATTAGTGCTATATCCGTTTCTAGACAATTAATCAATAAGTTGTATGAAACTATAATCGATAAGCCACATTTAATAAGTTTGATTGATTCACTAATAGATGTAGAGAAAAGTCCTCAACCATATCTAAAATTACTTAGTGTATTAGGGCTTGCAACTAATTCAAAATCAAATCAGAAAACAATCGCCCTACTATCGACCAAAAAATCTGTAAGCGCACCGTTATCAAAATTAGAGGAAATAGCAATTTCTAAAGATCATGATTTTAAACCTAGGCTGGATAATTTTAAATGGAACGAGTTGATTGATTACACTAAAGCAAATTATATAGCCTTATATAGCGTTTTATCAAAGTGTCGCTATGAATTGGATGGTTCGACGTTAAAAATATATACTAACAGTACATTTTATAAAAAGAAACTAGACGATATAAAATACAGTTCTTTACTCAATAAATGTCTAATTGAAATAGGCTATCAGGACATTGATATCCACACAATTCCCACAAATATTCCACCTAAGAACTCCAAAGCTGCGGCAATTGTTGCTATTATGGGTGGAGGAGAAGAGGTTTCTTTGGACCCAATTTAGTTAGATGCCAAATACAACAACGTTATCAGGTAAAATACCGCCCCAAAATTTAGATGCCGAAAAAAGTTTACTCGGTGCTGTGTTGATTGATGAAGAAA
The DNA here is from genome assembly GCA_049656505.1 of Saccharimonadales bacterium (SeqCode). Taxonomy (GTDB): domain Bacteria; phylum Patescibacteriota; class Saccharimonadia; order Saccharimonadales; family Saccharimonadaceae; genus UBA1547. Next base: position 5,556 of record JBASLU010000037.1, read on the forward strand.
CTTTGGCTGACGTTTCAGAACATGTGACATCTAAAGATTTTTATGATAAGAATCATTCAATTATATACCAAGCGATGATGAGCTTGTATGAAAAACATAAACCAGTAGATCTCTTGACTTTAACAGATGAGTTAAAAAGGAAAAAGAAACTAGAAATCGTCGGTGGTTCAGCTTATTTGACCGAATTAACTAATTATGTACCAACTGCTGCTCACGCCGAAGCCTATGCTGAATTAGTGGCACAAAAAGCCGTCAGAAGAAGATTAATTAAAGCCAGTAGTGAGATTTCAGAACTTGGTTATGACGAAGACGCATCAACCGAAGAACTTCTAGAAAAGGCCGAGACAGAATTGTTTTCAGTAAGTGATCAGTCCTTAAAACAGGATTTAGTTAGTATTGAGAGCATTTTGACTGAAAGTTTTGACAGAATGGAAGAACTTCACCGAAATAAGGGTTCCTTGCGCGGTATTAGAACTGGTTATAAAGATCTTGATAATATGACAGCTGGTTTACAGAGAAGCGATTTAGTAGTACTAGCTGCCAGACCGGCTATGGGAAAAACAACTTTGGTAACTAATCTTGCTTATAATGTAGCAACTATTGCCAAACAGTCGGTTTTATTTTTCAGTCTAGAAATGAGTAAAGAACAATTAGTGGATAGGATGCTAGCTGATGCTTCGGGAGTCGACGCTTGGAATATTCGAACAGGAAATTTATCGGATGAAGATTTTGGTAAATTATCAGAGGCGATGGGCGAATTAGCTGAAGCTCCAATTTTCATTGATGACACGCCTGGTTTATCAGTTTTGGAAATGCGAACTAAAGCTAGGCGCGCTAACCATGAGCAGCCACTAGGTCTAATAGTGATTGATTATCTTCAACTAATGCAAGGAAGTGGTAGGACGGACGGTAATCGAGTCCAAGAAGTTAGCGAAATATCCAGAGGTTTAAAATTAATAGCTCGCGAACTTAATGTACCACTTATAGCCTTAAGTCAATTGTCTAGGTCTGTCGAATCAAGAAGTCCGCAAATACCACAATTAGCAGATTTAAGAGAATCTGGATCAATCGAACAAGATGCTGATATCGTGATGTTTATATACCGAGAAGCATACTACAACCCAGAAACCGAAAGAGAGAATATAACTGATTTGATTATTGCCAAACACCGTAACGGACCTACTGGTAAAATTGAGCTTTATTTCCATCCAGAAAGACTGCGCTTTATGTCACTAGATAGAAAGCATAACGAATAATAATCTGCTATAATCTATTTCAAAGATGAGTAGTTTTGATTTTAGAAATTTTTTCATTTATAAGTATCGTTATACAATTGGTTATATCTTAATAGGTCTAAGTTTAATCTTTGGCTTGATTTTTAGTAGTATTTATCTGCCGGGTGGTCTATCAGAAAAAGAGATTGAATCAACAATCACATCTAGCGTTATTGACATCAAAACTCCAGAACTAATCAATGTTGTCAACTTGCCTTATCATCTTTTACAAAAAGCTATTTTTAAGATATTCGGTGTGTCTTTAATAACTATTAAATTACCGTCAATAATCCTCGCCACCGCATCAATTGTTGGTTTATTTTTATTGCTGAAGCAGTGGTTTAGAGCAAGAGTGGCGATACTTGCGTCATTAATCGCGATTGCAACAGGACAATTCTTATTTATAGCCCAAAATGGCTCCCCCGATATTATGTACTTATTTTGGCCCGTTTGGTTGATGTATTTCTCTAGTATGATATCTAGCGAAGAAAAAAGAAAAAATATTCATATTATTTTGTTTGGAATTTTAGCTTCTTTAAGTCTTTACACACCGTTGAGTATTTATGTTTTGTTAGTGTTTGGTATATCGGCTATTACACACCCACACCTTAGATTTTACTTAATTAAAAAAATGCCCAAAAGAAAATTAATCATTGGACTTGTTGTATCGGCCATATTAATAACACCTTTGATATATTACTCAATTAAAACGCCAGACATTATCTTAACAATATTTGGCTTACCCAAAAATTTACCTGATTTAGGAACTAATTTAAGCAAATTATATCAACAATATTTGTCATTCTCTAAGCCGGACGGTTCAACTGTTATAACTCCGCTCTTTGAGCTGGGATCATTTTTGATAATTCTAATCGGTATTTATAGATTGATAATCACAAGATCTACCGCCAAAAGCTACACACTAGCTTTTTGGATTTTTATTTTAACTCCTATAATTGTTTTAAACCCTGATTATATAGGCATATCTTTCCTACCATTAGTAATGCTGTTAGCGTCAGGCCTCAATTGGTTACTTAAAAAATGGTACGGATTATTTCCACGTAACCCATATGCCAGAATAGCCGGCTTGATACCTGTAGTAGCTCTGGTTTCAACTTTAATATTGTTCGGGGCAAGTCGTTATGTTTTTAATTATCGCTACAACCCAAACATAGCTAATAATTTTTCGAAAGATATACAATTGATACCAAAAAACACAAAGAACCTATTAGTAGCTAAAAATGAGTTTGATTTTTATAATTCAATGGCTAAATATAATAATGATTTTAAGGTTATTCAAGAACCCGCCGGAAATAGTTTTGTCGCAACCAAAAAAGCTTCTGATGATTTTAAAAATTACGACATTACAAAAATAATAACTACGTCATTTAAAGAAAATAGCGATCGCTTTTACTTATACACAAAGACTACAAATTAAAGTATACTAGTATTTGATAATAGTAAGGAGTGTTATATATGGCTTTTGACCAAGTAAAAATGATAAATAATTTACGCAAAGCACAAAACGAATTAAAAAAAGAAATTATAGAAGTTGAGGCGGGTGATGGAGCCGTAGTAGTTCAAATTACTGGAGAATTAAAAATTAAAAAAATTCAAATTAATCCAGAATCTGTTGATTTAGAAGACATAGAACAACTTGAACACTGGTTAGAAATCGCTATACGAGATGGACTAACAAAAGCCCAAGAAGTGGCCGCAGCAAAAATGAAACCTTTAATGGGTGGTCTAGGTAATCTAGGCTTATAGGGGTTAATTTGTCTCAGCTTCTACCTGAATCTTTGATTAAAGCGATTGACGAACTGTCGCGTTTACCTGGTGTGGGCGAAAGAACAGCCGAAAGGTACGCTTATTATTTATTAAAGGCCGATGGTAAAATTAGTAAAGATTTATCTGAAGCTATATCAAATTTAAAAAAAGGCGTAAAGAGTTGTCCGATTACTTTTGCTTTAATCGACGAAAGTGAAGATATATCACCGTTATATAGCGATCCCAATAGAGATAAACAATTGGTTGCCGTAGTGGAAGAACCTTTGGATATTATTGCTTTAGAAAAAACTGGTCAATTTAACGGCACATATCATGTGTTAGGCGGCGCTATTAGTCCTATCGACGGCATAGGACCAGAACAATTACATATACCAGAATTGTTAAAAAGGCTAAAGGACGATAATGTGAACGAGCTAATAATTGCAACTAACTCAAGCGTCGAAGGCGAGTCAACAGCTCTATTTATCCAAAAACAAATCAAAGAGGCAGAAATCAAAACAAAATTAACTCGGCTAGCTCGTGGAATACCGGTGGGAGTAGATCTTGAGTATGCAGGGCAGATAACACTTAGTCATGCCCTAGAGGGTCGGAGAGATTTCTAATGAAAATGATGAATAAAGCAATCGATTTAATCACTAAGAGTAAAAAGATTTTAGTTATTCAGGCCGAAAACCCTGATGGTGATTCGTTGGGTTCAGCCCTTGCTTTGGAAGAAATATTAACTGACATAAAAAAAGAGGTTACCCTTTATTGTCCAGTAGAAATACCGAAATATATGCGCTACATCAAAGGTTGGGATAGAGTAGTAAGCGATTTTAATTTTCAAACAGATTTGATAATAATCGTTGACACAACAGCAGAAGTATTACTATCTAAAACTATAGAAATTCCAGGAGTACGCCACCATCTAGAAACCAAGCCTATTTTAGTAATTGATCATCATACAACAGATTCTAAGTTAAGTTTTAAAAATACAGCTTTAATTGATAGCGCAGTTGCAACAGCTGAGTTAGTTTATGATTTGGCAATAAAGGCTAATTGGAAAATTTCTAAAGCAGCTGCTGAAAACTTAATGATTGCAATTATGAGCGACAGTCTTGGCATGACTGTCCAAACAGTTTCGCCCAAAACCTACTTCATTCTTGGCAAATTAGCAGAATTAGGCGCTAATAATCACGAAGCAGAACAACGCAGACGAGAATATATGAAAAAATCGCCAGAAATACTAAGCTACAAAGGACGCCTATTGGAACGAATTAGCTATTTTCTAGATGGCCGACTTGCTTTCGTACACATACCGTGGGAAGAAATACAGGCATATAGCGATCAATACAATCCAAGTGTGCTAGTTTTAGACGAAATTCGCCTAGTCGAAGGCGTGGAGGTAGGTATTGCAGTTAAGACTTATCCCGATGGCAAATTAACTGGTAAAATAAGAAGTAATTTACCTGTGTCAGAACAAATAGCTGGTTATTTTGGTGGCGGCGGTCATGATTTTGCAGCTGGTTTTAGAGTTTATGAATCTTTAGAAAATATCATGCCTGAATTATTATATGTAGTCGATAGAGTAATAACGGAGCATCAAAAAGATGTCACTAAAAATTTATAATACTTTAACTAAAAAGGTTGACGAATTTAAATCTATAAAAGAAGGTCTTGTCTCTATATATAGTTGCGGGCCAACAGTTTATGATCATCTTCATTTGGGCAATTGGTCGGCTTATATATATTGGGATGTGCTTACTAGACTTTTGCTTAAAATGGACTATGAAATTAATCGAGTCATCAACATAACTGACGTTGGCCATCTGACTAGTGATGCGGATGAGGGTGAAGATAAAATAGAAAAGGGCGCAAGACGTGAAGGAAAAAATGCCTGGAAAATAGCCGAATTTTATACTAACGAATTCTTAAAAGACTTTGAAAAGCTAGGTTTAATAAAGCCAACATATTTTGCAAAAGCTACAGATTACATAAATGAACAATTTGATTTAATACGAAGACTTAAAAATAAGGGTTTCACTTATCAAATAAGTGATGGGATTTATTTTGATACATCTAAATTTTCTAGATATGCCGAATTTGCAAATTTAGATTTAGAATCATTAAAAGCTGGAGCTCGAGTTAATTATAATCCTGAAAAAAAACAACCGAGTGATTTCGCGCTTTGGAAATTTACTCGTTTTGGCCAAAAACGCGATATGGAGTGGGAAACTCCCATCGACTTATTGGAGATAGAATCAGAGATAGATGATAAAAAGACAGGGACCGATTTGTCGATTCCTAGCTCTCGTACTCCAATTATGGGTTTTCCAGGTTGGCATCTTGAGTGTTCGGCTATAGCTATGAATTTACTTGGTGAAACAATAGATATACATACTGGTGGTATTGATCACATACCAGTTCACCACACAAACGAAATCGCGCAATCTGAATCGGCCACTGGTAAAAGATTTTGTAATTACTGGCTACATAATAATCATCTAAAAATTGACGGCTCTAAAATAAGCAAATCATTAGGTAATGGTTACACTTTAGACGATATAGAGAAAAAAGGCTTTAGCCTAGAAGATTTTAAAATGTTCGTTTTACAAGGTCGTTATGATAATGAGGGTAATTTTACGTTTGAAAGTTTAGAGTCGGCTAGAAATAGACTTAAAAACTGGAGAAGCATAGCAGTATTAAGACATCAAACTCATGATACGTTAAAAAGCGACCTAGAAATTTTAAAAAATAACAAATTAATACCATCTTACGCAGCCCCTCAAGCGCTTGTAGAAGCTTTAAGTGATAACTTAAATACACCTAAGACTTTAGCAATAATAGATGAGGTCTTTTCCGAAATATCAGAAGCTGATTTAGAAAAAATTAATCAAAAATCACTAACGCAATTTCTAAAAACCATCGATGATCTGTTAGGAATTAAACTGATTGAATCAACGACAGATATCGATGATGAGACTAAAAAAATTATTCTTGAACGAAAACAAGCGCGTGATAAAAAAGATTTTAAATTGTCTGATAAACTACGTCACAAATTAGAAAAAATGGGCATAATCCTAAAAGACACCGAACAAGACACGATTTGGCAATATAAATAATATTTTAGCAACCAGAAAAGCTACTGAGAGCAGCCTTGTTCATGGAGATAGTATAACATAGGTGATATATGCTTAGTTATTGGGTTAAAAAATTAGATTTTAGATTTTGTGTCTATTAAATATTCTTCTGCGAATATTTTCACACAACCAGCTATTGGTATCGATATAATACCGCCTAAAACCCCGAATAAATATATACCTACAGTTACCGCGATTAAAATTACCAAAGGCGAAAGATTAATTCTTTTTGATTGAATTTTTGGTGAAATATAGTTAGCTTCAATTTGTTGATAAAGCACGAAAAAGATTAAGAACGCGACGGCGGCCGTTAAGTTATTCAAGAGCAATATAAAGCTTATAACAAATCCGCCTATCATGGCTCCAAATACTGGTATAAGCGATGAAATAAAGACTGTTACCGCGCCAGGTATTGCTAGGTTAGCTGGCGTATCAAATATAAAACTTGCAATAAATACAGCGATTCCAGTAACTAATCCAGCAATTGCCGAAACCGATAGTTGACCAGTAACATAACTAGTAACTACACCGTAGGTTTTCTGCATTAAACTTTTATGATGATTCATGCGAGTCTTATTTTTATATAACGACCATAGACCATCAATCCACTGGGGACCCTCTACTAGCATTAAAAATGTTAAAACAAGTACTAACACAGTGGCGGTTACTATAGAGATAATCGAGCTAATACCACTAATAATATTTGTTCCAGCAATAGAAGCAACACTAGCAATCTTGTTTTGTAATGATTCGATAATCTGATTATATTGATCGTGTAAATTATACCTATCGATAAATTCGCTAACAATGCCATACTGTTGAGTAGCCGACTCTAGAAGTGATGGTATATTTTGAATAAATTTTATAGTCTGCTCAACGATTGGTGGTATTACCAAAAACACAACAGCCGCTAGAAATGCTACCACGGCAACATACGCAATAGCTGTACTCAAAACTCTACTTTTACTGGGGAGAATTTTAACTAATCTGTTGACTGGAGAGCTTAGCGCAACCGCAAAAAACATTGATATAAAAACAATTAAGAGGGCAGTCCTTGCGCTATAAATAGCAAAGGCGGCTACCGCAAAACCAATTACGACTAACCAAAACCTAACAAATGTTTTTGTATCTATCTCTATTTTTACATTTTTTACATTCATAAGATAATTATACACGATATTCTCTATTCAATAAGTAAAATATTAATATTAAGGAGATTTTAAGTCATAAGTATTGTATAATTAATGATATGAAAATTTTAGTTATAGAAGACGAACATCGAGTTGCCAATATAATTAAAAGGTCGCTTGAACAGGAGAATTATTCCGTTGATGTGGCATTTGATGGGGATGAAGGTTATAAATTAATTCAAGATAACCAGTATGATTTATATGTGATAGGCTGGAATATACCAGGTTCAAAAAACGGTATAGAAATTATCAAAGCAATGAGACAAACTAAGCTTCATAATCCAGTGATTTTAATAAGCGATAAGTCCGATACTGGTAGTAAAAAAATAGGATTGAGTTCTGGCGCTGACGATTATCTAATCAAACCATTTTCTGTACAAAAATTATTAGTTAAGGTTAAAAGTTTATTAAACGATAACTCTCGACAGGATATTTTGAGCATTGATAATCTTTCTGTTGATACGACGAGATTCGAAGCTAAAAGAGGCGACACGATAATTCATTTAACAAATAAAGAGTTCTCTCTATTAGAATACTTAATGCGCAACCAAGGTAAGCCCCTCAATAAGGATATGATAAGTAATTACGTATGGAACTATGATGCCGACGTCATGCCAAATACAGTTGAAGTCTATATCAAATATCTAAGACAAAAAATCGATGACCCATTCGATAAAAAATTAATCCATACCGTAAGAGGTTTTGGTTATAAAATTGACGACAAATAAACCTAGGTTATTTTAAGTAGTGTCCATTTCATACCTTGGCATTCTTTTTTAAGATAATAATCTCTATGCCCATCAGATAAGGTAAAAATTTCGGAAATTATATTGCCACTCTTTACTAAACATCTTAGTCCAGCATCAATAAAACTATAAGTCAGGCCTTGATACTCAATTTTCTTTGGATAGGTTGATAAATTATTTCTAAACCCAAGAGCCGTTACCGTAACTTGTTCATTAATTTTTTGCTTTTTCATAATTAACTCCTTGTAACACTAAAATTAACCGGTTTAAAAAATACCAGCAAATGGGTTTTATAGTATTAAGTTACAGATAGGAAACTTGACCATTCTACAAGTTATCTTTTTACTGCAGTGCTCCAAGGATCGCTTTGATAAGCGATAATACCGATCTCCTCGCAAGAGATATGGTGGCTTTATGTATAAAAGCCTGTAAGTGGAAAGGTTGCCCAGTACCTACATGACTATAAACTATTATATATTAGCCGTAACTATTCGCGTCAATAGTATTTTATAATTTATCCAATTCAAAGTTTTAAAGCCTATATAACGAGACGCCTAGATACTTATGAGACGCCCTAAGAGATAATTATGCATTTGATAGTCTAACTATTTTTTTATAGTCAAGTGGATTAATGAATCTAAGATTCGCCTTCAGTTAAATAATAGCCAGCGATATCTATAGGACGGGGATGACCAGTCATGGTCTCGCGCGCGAATGGCTCACCGTATACTTCATTAAATTCGTGAATAATCCTAGAACGTTCGTCTGGACTACCCGAAACGCTCAAAGATAAAAAGCTCAAGAACACAGCTTCAGTCGCTAAGCGATGCCTTGTTATTTGAAAGTGAGCGCCACCATCGTCACACTCCCAAACCTCGCCATCGTCAGGAATACGACCCACTTCAATTTCAGGTAAGGATGGCGGAATAGTTTTAATATTTTCTCTTTCCATACTTATATTATAACATAGTATTACAAATTATTCAATATTAATTAAGTATTAGAAAATTGACTATTATATAGTTCGTTGTAATAACCACCGAGATTTATTAATTCGTCATGACAACCTTGCTCAATAATGTCACCATCTTTCATAACGAAGATAACATCGGCGCTACGAATTGTGGAAAGGCGATGAGCAATAACAAAACTTGTTCTACCATGACTTAATTTGCTCATAGCCGATTGTATCAAGGCTTCGGTTCTAGTATCAACTGAGCTAGTTGCTTCATCTAATATTAGCATCGGCGCATCTGCTAGAATTGCTCGGGCAATAGTTAATAATTGTTTTTCGCCGGTTGATATAATATCAGCATCTTCACTAATAACAGTGTCGTATCCTTGAGGTAGGGTATTGATTAAATGGTCAATATGAGCAGACTCAGCAGCTTTAATAATCTCTTCCCTAGAAGCTTTCGGACGACTATAAGCAATGTTTTCAGCAATAGTACCATTAAATATCCATGTGTCTTGCAATACCATGCCGAATAATTTTCTAACTTCACTACGCTTTACTTTACTAATATCAACTCCGTCAATTTTAATCTTACCGCTATCAATATCGTAAAATCGCATCAAAAGATTAACGATTGTAGTCTTACCAGCACCAGTCGGTCCCACAATAGCAATATTATGCCGTGGTTTAATAGCCGCGCTAAATCCTTTAATAACTTTTTTACCGGGTTGATAGCTAAAATTGACGTCATCAAATAAAACTTCACCCTCAATCATTTTACTGAATTTAAGATTTTGACCTTCATTACTTTCTTCTGTTTCGGATAGAAAATTAAATACTCGTTCAGCAGCTGCGGCGGTATTTTGTAAAATATTTGAAATATTTGCTACCTGAGATAGTGGTTGAGTGAATTGATTCATATATTGTATAAAAGCTTGAATATCGCCGATGTTTATTTTGCCATTAATCGCCAAAATACCACCAACTACCGCCACACCAACATATCCCATATTACTGATAAATTGCATTATAGGCATCATAAGACCGGACAAGAATTGCGCCTTCCATGCACTATCGTAAAGTTGATGATTTATTTTATTGAACTTTTCAATTGATACCATCTCACCGTTAAAGGTTTTGACAATCACGTGGTTTGAAAACATTTCGTCAACATAGGCATTAATTTCACCGATAGAGGATTGTTGACTTGCATAGAATTTACTAGATCTCTTAACGACAAATTGAATCGTAAACATGCTAACAGGTAAAACCACTATTGCTATCAATGTCATCTGCCAACTGATAGTTAACATCATAATAAGTATGCCTAAAATAGTGGTTACTGCAGTTATTACTTGAATTATACTTTGATTTAAGTTCTGGCTTATTGTCTCTATATCATTAGTAATTAAGCTGACTGTGCCGCCACTTTGAGTTCTATCAAAATAACTTAAAGGCAAGGCAGACACTTTCCTAAATACGTCTTTTCGCAAGTTATATGTGACCTCTTGTGACACTCTAGTCATTATCCAGCTTTGGATATAACTGAATATTGCGCTCAAAATATAAATACCAATTAGCCATAAACCAATGTTTCGAATGTTATCAAAATTAATACCATGACCGCCTATTAAACCTTTAACTATTTCAGTTGTCATATTACCTAAGATTTTTGGACTAACAATCGCGAACATAGTGCTGATAATTGCACTAAAAATCACCAGAGCGATAGATAGTCGATATGGCTTTAAGTGTTTGACTATTGACAGAATAGATTTTTTAAAATTCTTCGGCTTTTCAGCAACGGCTCTGCCCCTCATCATTCTAGGAGCTTTTGTAGGTAATTTATTTTTCGTTTGATTATCGTCGGCCATAGTTTATAATTCCACACCTAACTCCGCTTGTGACAATTGAGACTCGGCAATTTCTTTATAAACACTACAGTTTTTTAATAGTTCCTTATGCGTGCCTATGCCAGCAATCTTGCCATCGTCTAATACAATTATCTTAGCGGCTTTCATGATGGTGCTAACACGTTGCGCGACTATTAAAAATACTGAATTTTTTATATTTCCCTTTAAGGCTTTTCTTAACTTAGCGTCAGTCTTGTAATCAAGCGCAGAAAAACTATCATCAAATAAATATATGCTAGGCTTTTTAATTAAAGCTCGTGCAATGGATAGGCGTTGTTTCTGACCACCTGAAAAATTACCACCAGCCTGTGATACTGTACTATTAATCCCATCAGGTAGTTTATCAATAAACTCTTTGGCTTGGGCGAGTTTAATTGCGTCAGTTATGTCTTTATCGCTAGCTGTTCTATTACCATAAAGTAAGTTACTTTTTATAGTTCCGGTGAATAAAGAAGCTTTCTGTGGCACATAGCCAATTAAATCACGCAGCTGCTTTTGAGACATATCACGGATGTCCTGATTGCCAATCAAGATAGATCCACCAGTAACATCATATAGCCTAGTTATTAGTTTCAAAATAGAACTTTTACCGCTCCCGGTTCCGCCGATAATAGCCGTCATCTCACCGAATTTTGCTTCGAAGGATATGTCGGACAAAATAGGCTGCTCGGAATCGTTATAACCAAAACTCACATTCTTAAAAACAACCGAAGCCCTAGCTAAATGTTTAGCTTTTTTAGAATCTAGATTGCTTGGATCAACAATTTTAGGTTTTGTTGATAATATTTCACCAATACGCTTTAAAGACACCGCCAGTCTAGGAATAAGAATAAAAATTGCAGATATCATTAAAAAGGCCATAACTGTCTGCATAACATACTGCATTAAGGCTAGTAAATCTCCAACCATAAGACTTCTATCTTCTATCTTATAAGCGCCGACCCAAACAACCGCCATAGAGGTAAGCCCCATGATTAGAGTCATAACAGGTTGCATCATCATGACAACTCTATTGACAAAAATATTTAAACTCACAGAAGTTTTATTGGTAATATCAAATTTATCTTGATGCATTTTGTCATTGTTATAAGCCCTAACTACGCGTACACCAGTCAACATCTCACGCATTTGTTGGCTTAGTTTGTCAACATTTTTTTGAATCATTGTAAATTTAGGCACTACAACTATAAATAGAATAACTACTAAAATAGTAATAATACCGACTGTTACGAAAACTATTTGAGACATCGCAACATTGATATTGTACGCTTTAATAATTGAGCCGATACCCATAAATGGCGCTAGAAAAGCGATTCTTAAAAACATAGACATAACAGTTTGGACTTGTTGCATATCATTAGTTGACCTAGTGACTAAACTAGATGTTGAGAATTGGTCAAATTCGCCTAGAGAAAAACTTTCAATCTTTTCAAATACTTTCTCTCTTAAGCGTCTGACATAACCGGCAGAAATTTTAGATGCGAGAAATCCAACTCCAATAGCGCATAGCCCACCTAAAGAGGTGATTAGTAGCATTAAAAGTCCGTTAGACCAAATAGAGTCTAGATCATTAAGTAATATACCTTCGTTAACAATTTTTGAAGTAAAATCTGGCAAAGTTAGATTAACAGTAGCTTGACCCCAAACAAACAAAACTAATAAAACAAGCCATAATAAATAGGGAGTAAATAATTTTAACAATCTCAATAAATTCGACATAATTTTATTTTCTAATTCGCAACAATATCAACTTAAGATAGTAACAAAAAAACATTTTCTTGTCTATATCCATCGCATATTAATCAAATATCCCTTGTAGATATTTTTTCCTAACTTCAGGTTCAAATCTTTCGATAGCATACCTTAGAGTGGTTCTTGGTATTTTTTGATAGTAAGTTTTTAAAAAATCGATTAATAAGTTGTTGTCAATTCGCTTACCTAACTCTCGAAGCATCCAACCATTAGCTTTTTGGATTAAGTCATGGTCGTCCTCAAGTGATTTTCTAACAATTTTTAAAGTTGGTACGGGATTTCCGTTGACAATAAAAAACAGTGTACTTACTATGGCAATTCTTTTATCCCAAAGTAGCTTTGAGTCTATTAATTTATCAAGAACCTTTTGATTTGAAGGATTATAAAAAGTATAGTCACCGATAATTTTAGGACAACTTAAATCAACCAAATCCCAATTATTAATATGTTTTGTATTGCTTAGATAAAAATCGAATATTTCAGATTTTGTTTCATTATCAGATTTTGCATATTTTATAACCAAAATTAAAAGAGCAGACAAACGCTCCTCATGCCAATGACTTTCTAATAATTCACTGACATCACTAATCTCAAGTCTTGATTCGTACTTTTTAGCAATTGTACGACAATTCGGAACGGTGATACCTAAAAATTTATCACCTTCGCCATATTCTCCAGGACCTGATTTAAAAAATCTTGGAAAATATTCAGCCTTTTCCGGAATAGATAACTTAGATAAATCTTCCCTTAGAACCCGTAAATAACTATTCATTATCCTATAGTATATAATAATAGTGTAGACTGAAAAATAACCACTTTTCGGCTTTGCAAGGTTTAACCTTGCAAAAACTATAAAATAGTGACAAACTACATTTTTTATGATATAATATGGTGTAATGTAAATGTAGTTGGAGAATTTAAGTAGTTGGAGAGTTTAACATGAACGAACAATCCCATAATACATTTTTCACTAAGGAAGATAGGTTATTATTAGACGCTATTGATACCACATTGTCTGAATATTCAAATATCGATAAAGGTTTAGATAATTTATGTCAAGAAATCCCACGCAATCAAAATGCTATTAAAATACTCAATCAATACGCTGACTATTATGATTCTGCTGATGACGAAGAAAAATTTGAATTTATACAAAAATTAAAAATTATCATTAAACAAGACGACGGACCGAATAGTTTTTTGAGTAGGGTAGCAGCGACTTTTCTCAAATACGCAAACGGTAACGATAATCAAAATGAATAAGAAAAAAATAAAAAAAGCTTTTAAGATAGTCGACAGATCTAATTTTCTGCCACAAAATATTCGAAAATATTCACATCTTGATCAACCATTATTAATCGGCTATGGTCAAACAATATCCCAGCCATCGACCGTAAAATTGATGTTGGAGTGGCTTGATGTTAAAGGTGGTCAAAAAATCTTAGATGTTGGTTCTGGCTCTGGTTGGACATCAGCCTTATTAGCTAATTTAGTGGGTAATAATGGCAGAGTTATAGCAGTAGAACGAATACCCGAGCTAGTATTTTTTAGTAAAAATAATTGTGAAAAACTTAATATAAAAAATGTTCAATTTCTTTTAGCTGATGGTAAACTTGGTTACAAAAAAGAGGCACCATACGATAGAATATTAGTCAGCGCGGCCTCTGAAGAAATCCCAAATGAACTAATAAGACAATTAAAAATTGGCGGTAAATTGGTTATCCCTATTAAAAATGACATCTTAGAAATAACTAAAAAGTCTGATTATAAAAACGAAATTATTATTCATCCAGGGTTTATATTTGTACCGTTAGTCTAGCGACCTATTTAATTTATTGTTATGTAAATGTTAAGATAGATTTATGAACTTTACGTTAGGAATATTAGACAAAAACACTACCTCGATTAACCCAAAAGAATTAGAGCGTGCTATAGATTATATTAATGATTACTGGGATAAATTAATTGTTAGACAAGAAAAGACTACTACAACATTATTCGGCCTACCGAACCCTTATGTAGTACCGTCAAAAAATGAAGATAATTTTCAATTTAATGAACAATACTACTGGGACTCTTTTTTCATATCGATTGGTCTAATAGAGTCTGGAAAAAATGATCTTGCTGAGGGTATGCTAGAGAACCTTTTTTATATGTTCGAGTGTTTCAAGATGATACCAAATGCCAATCGATTTTATATGACAGGTCGGTCGCAACCGCCAATACTTACAAGTTATATCGACTTAATTTTTAAGTCAAACAATAAAAATAAAGCTTGGTTAAAGAGAGCTTTTAAAATAGCAGAAAAAGAGTATTGGAACGTCTGGAGGTCATCCGTACATCCACATTGGCGTGAAGTGTATAAGGGCCTAAGTCGCTATTATGATATAAATGACCTCCACGACTTAGCTGAAGCCGAAAGCGGATGGGATATGACTCCAAGATTTGAGCGTAAGACGCTTGACTTTTTACCTATAGATTTAAACTGTCTGCTCTATAAATACGAAATCGATTTCGCGAAATTTTCAGATATTCTCGGAAATAAAAAATCACAGCGCAAATGGCTTAAAAAAGCCGAACTAAGGCGTAAGACAGTTAATGAATTAATGTGGAATCGCAGTAAGAATTTCTTCTTTGATTATAATTTTATAAATAAAAATCAAAATAGCGTCTGGTCATTAGCCAGTTTTTATGCCATGTGGACAGGCTTAGCTGACGAGGAGCAAGCCAGACAAATGGTAAAAAATTTAGACAAATTTACCTACGAAGGCGGAGTTAGTACTACGACACGAGATATATTTAATGTTAATTTGTTTGGCTCACACTCTACACAGTGGGCTTATCCAAATGGTTGGGCACCTCTTCACTTCATAGTGATAGAAGGTCTAAAAAACTACGGTTACGATAAACAAGCAAAAGAACTTACAAGCAAATGGCTTAAAACTAATCTAACATGGTTTAATGCCCACGGTGAGTTTTTGGAAAAATATAATATCGTAAACCCTGAAAAACCCCCAATAAACGGAGTCTATCCGTCACAGACCGGTTTTGGTTGGACTAACGCAATATTCTTGTATCTAGCAAAAAGGTATATAAAAGAATAGAAGTCGTCAAGAGCCCTGGTTTTATCTTTGTACTATTAACATAGCACTACCAAGATGAATCTAAGGCTTTACCTTCGGCAAAACCAGCATCGGATTGAATGCCTATTATAGCTTTTTTATGAAATTCATTAATATTGTGAGCTCCGGCATAAGTCATAGAACTTCTAACGCCAGCGGCGATACTGTCCATGATATCCTCTGCACCTGGATGATTTGGATCTATATACATACGCGATTCGCTAATGCCTTCTAAAAATAGTTCCTTTTGAGCAATAACATAACTATCCTGATGGTTTGTCCGATCATCAACAGCGCGCTTGCTGGCCATTCCAAAATTTACTTTATATAATCTATTATTCTCATCAGTGAACGTATCACTAACGCTTTCGTGAGTTCCAGCTAACCAACTACCGACCATCACACTGGCTGAACCGGCTGCTAACGCCAAAGCTACGTCTCTGGGTTGCCTAATTCCACCATCGGCCCATATCTGCTTACCAAATTTATGGGCAACTTCAGCACACTCTAATAATGCAGAGAACTGCGGGCGACCAACACCCGTCATCATACGGGTAGTACACATAGCGCCAGGACCCACTCCAACTTTTAGAATATCCGCGCCAGCATTTATTAAATCTTTAGCAGCTTCGGCGGTGACTATATTACCAGCCACAATCGGCACTTTAGGTTTTAGCGATTTGACCGCCTTAATAGCTTCTATCATCTTCACTTGATGACCATGCGCTGTATCAACTACTAAAACATCCGCACCTAAACTCAAAGCGCGCTTAGCCTTAGAAATCACAGCACCATTGATGCCAATAGCTACGCCAACCATTAAACGACCGTTAGAATCAAGCGCGGGTTTAAACATCTTAGACCTAACAGTGCCTTTTCTAGTAACGGCTCCAATAAGAGAACCTTTTTTGTCGACAATCGGAGCAAAACGAAGATTCTTTTCAAATAGTTCGTTATGCATTTCAGATAAATCTCTACCTTCAGTAATAGAAAAGACTGATGGAGTCATAACATCAGTAATTTGGGCAAAGCGATCTTTGTCTATGGCGTCTTTCTCGGTGAATATACCAACTGGTTTATTCTGCTCATCAACAATAACTATTGCACCGTGTGAACGTTTATGAATAATATTCAAAGCGTCTTGCAAACGATCATTTATTGATAGAGTTAAAGGTGTTTCATAAATTATATGCCTAGATTTAACATAATTGATAGTTTTTTCGAGTTCATCGTCAGGCATATCTTGAGGCAAGATTGCGATACCGCCGCGTCTAGCTACAGTCTCAGCCATACGCTTACCAGAAACGGCATTCATATTAGAAACCACTAGAGGAAAAGTAGTTCCAATCTTGTCTGGCGGAGTTAAATCAACATCCATGCGTGATGATATATCACTTAAAGACGGTACCATAAAAACGTCATTAAATGTTAGCTCATTTTGAGGCAAGGTATTATTTAAAAACTTCACAAAAATACTCCTATATAATCATCTTATATTATAGAACAATTTCAATAAATAATTGTGTAGTTTATATTTTGAAATTTAATAAATTTTTTAAATGTTTAGTGACATCACTAATTTCATTATATTTAAACACTGCAGTTGCAATACCGTCATAAAAATTCTTATACTCAACACCGTTTTTTACAATAACGTATATTGGCTTACCTAAGGCGTATGCCATCCCAACCTCAACCACGCGACCTCCGCTGGGGGAGTCGCTAATGTCTATTAATAAAGCGTCGCATTCATTTAGATATTTAAGAGCAGCCACCCACAATTCTTTTTGACTTTTGAAAAAATTGGGCTGGTATTTTTCTACATCACGAATAAAATGAAAATCTTCCATACCAGTGTTTCGCACAGCTAGACATAGTTTTTCAATTTCATCTTTATTTTCAGAAGAGTTTTTAAAACGTGATGCTATATAAATCCTCATATGAGTATTGTAACAAAAAAAACTTAAATAAGACCCTTAGAGTTGATTTAAAAATATAAATAATTTGGCTGGGGATGAGGGATTCGGTCACGTTCCGCGACCCCGAAAAATCACGATCGAAAACATAGTTTTCGTCGGATTACTTCCTTGCGGACTGCAGACTTGCAGTCCTCACCCCCGATCACTTCGTGCTCGAGGCTTCGAATCCAAATCTCAAACATCCTCCATAGCTGCCCAAAAGGGTAGCGACGGAGGATGGCTGGGGATGAGGGATTCGAACCCCCGATCACGGGACCAGAACCCGTTGCCTTACCACTTGGCTAATCCCCAATATGTAAATTGTTAAATATTATATGTGCTGTATTGTCGGTTCTGGTCGCCTGGAACCAGCTCACCCATAATTTCCTTTGGAAATTTGGTCGAGCCCGCCTCAGTCGGTGACGTTCGTCATCCGGCTTCCGGCCTTGCAAATTGCCGACATGGCAATTTTCACCCGTTGCCTTACCACTTGGCTAATCCCCAATACGGAGATAATTATAGCATTTGTGAGTCTATCCGAACAGTTATAGCTTTTTAAAAATTAAATATGTTCTACAATATGAATAGGTGATGAAAAATAAGATAAAAATTATCATCCCAATTGCTATAATCTGCCTTTTACTATCGGCTTTAATTTTCTACGTATTCCAATCAAAAACAAACACGACGACGAATCAAAAGGAAACTAAAGCTGCAGTTATAAAGCCCGACCAGCTTAAAACTAAGATAATGTTTTTTGGTGATGTATTTTGGGGTCGATATGTAAATGATTGGTCAATGACGAGTAATTTAAAGGAGGCTTATCCTTTTTCTGGGCTTCATACTCTAAAC